>CAYFUB010000766.1:0-2797 GCA_964346195.1 uncultured Pirellulales bacterium | reverse complement strand
TGGCCGTTGTCGCTCTCGACGATGATAAGCGTATCCTCGCGCAGGCCCAGCTTCTCCAGGTGCGTCACGACCTCCCCGACCATCTCATCGAGCGTTGAGACGAAGGCCGCGTACATCCGGCGGGGGTCCTCCAGGTCTTTATACCTTTCTCGCCATTTCCGGACGCCCTGCAAGGGATAGTGCGGCTGATTGATGGCCCAGTAAAGGAAGAACGGGCGGTCCTTGTTGCGGTCGATAAACTGCTTGCACTCCCCGACCATCAACTCGCCGAAGAACTCGCCGTCGTGCCAGACTTCCTCGCCGTTGCGCCACAGGTCGTGGCGGTTCGGGCCCTGCCAATAGAAGAAGTGCGAGTAGTTGTCGATGCAGCCGCCCATGTGCCCGAACGAGTGGTCGAAGCCCTGCGCGTTCGGCATGGTCTCGGGCGTGTAGCCGAGATGCCACTTGCCGACGTGCCCCGTCGCGTAACCTGCCGACTTCATCATCTCGGCCACGGTCACCTGGTCGGCGGGCATAGCGGCGCGGCCGCCCGGCTGCGAAGAGACGTTCCCCGGCACGCCCGCCCGCTGCGGATAGCGGCCCGTCATCAGCGCCGCCCGCGACGGCGAGCAGACCGGCGCTGCGACGTAGAACTGCGTGAACCGCGTCCCCTCGCGCGCCAGCCGGTCCAGGTTCGGCGTGAACAGGTCCCGAGCCCCGTAGCAGTTCACATCGACCGCCCCCTGATCGTCCGTGAAGATCAAAACCACATTGGGCCGCCGTGCTCTCTCCCGGCCTCCAAGAACTCGGGGGACGACGAACGAGCCCGCCGCGAACCCCAGCGCCTTGAGGAAGTCTCTTCTGGTCGTCTGTCTGCGCATGTTTGACTCCTTACCTGCGTTCTCGTGCCGGTCCATTATCTCGTCGGGTGCATACCACGCACCGCGACATTATAAGCTATGCATGTCCACCTGTAATTGCCCTGCTTTCCGGAACTTGATTTTGTCTGGCGACGATGCACCTCTTGCCGTATGATGGGCGCCGACAGGAGAGCATATTCGTTTCCTCTGGCGTTGTGCCGCAAGGGACGTATGCGGCCTGCTTTCTACTCCCGAAGCGTACGGAGATGCACACGTGAAGGCGCTGGTCAAACGCAAGGCTCAGATGGGGTTGTGGCTGGAGGAGGTTCCGGTCCCGCAGATCGGGATCAACGACGTGCTGATCGAAGTGGTGAAGACCTCGATCTGCGGCACGGACGTGCACATCTACAACTGGGACGCCTGGGCACGGAAGACAATCAAGGTGCCGATGGTCATCGGCCACGAGTTCGTCGGGCGGATCGTGGAGATCGGCGGCAACGTGCACGACTTCCAGATCGGCGAGCTGGTCAGCGCCGAGGGCCACGTGGTCTGCGGGCGGTGCCGCAACTGCCTCGCGGGCCGGCGGCACCTGTGCAATGCCCCCATGGGAATCGGCGTCAATCGCGACGGTGCGTTTGCCGAGTATATCTCCGTGCCGGTCACGAATATCTGGCCCTGCGACCCGGCCATACCGCTGGACGTTCTGAGCTGCTTCGACCCGCTGGGCAACGCGGCCCATACGGCCTTGAGCTTCAATCTGGTGGGCGAGGACGTGCTGATTACCGGGGCCGGACCTATCGGCTGCATGGCGGCGGGGATTGCCCGGAACGTGGGCGCCCGCCACATCGTGGTGACCGACCTGAACCCATACCGGCTGGAGCTGGCGAAGAAAATGGGGGCGACCCTGACGCTCGACGTGCGGACCGAGCGCTTGCCGGACGCTCAGAAGAAGCTCGGCATGAAGGAGGGCTTCGACGTGGGTATGGAAATGTCGGGCAATCCGCAGGCCCTGCGCGACATGATTGCTAACATGGCCCACGGCGGCAAGATCGCACTGCTCGGCATCCTGCCGCGTACGGAGATTGACTGGGATTTCGTCGTCTTCAACGGCCTGACCATCAAAGGCATCTACGGCCGGGAGATGTACGAGACCTGGTACAAAATGACGATGCTGATTCAGGGCGGGCTGGACATCATGCCGCTGATCACGCATCGGTTCGATTACATCGAATTCGAGCAGGGCTTCGAGGCGATGCGCTCCGGCAACTCCGGCAAGGTCGTCCTGGCGTGGAAGAATCCGTGACATCGGGCGGATACGGTCGTGTGCAGAGCGTGTAGGGTGGGTCCTTGACCCACGCGGTCCTTCGAGCGGAGTGTTCTTTGACGCGTGGGTTGAGAACCCACCCTACAGGTTGATGCTATATTTTTCCAGAGGGGCGGAGGATTTGGGCCGCGGAACGAAAGATGGCTGACGACATCGGGAGGATACGGACGTGTACGGAGATATGAAGAAACATTTGGCTGAGCAACTGGCCGGGATTCGGGAGGCGGGGCTCGAGAAGCCGGAGCGGGTCATCACGAGCCCGCAGGGCAACCGGATTACCGTCTCGACCGGCCAATCCGTGCTGAATATGTGCTCGAACAACTACCTGGGCCTGGGCAATCATCCGGAGGTGGTGCAGGCCGCACGCGCGAGCTACGAGCAGTGGGGCTTCGGGCTGGCCTCCGTCCGCTTCATCTGCGGCACCCAGCAGATTCACAAGGACCTCGAAGCCGCGGTCACGCGCTTCCTCCACACCGAGGACACGATCATCTACGGCTCGTGCTTCGACGCCAACGGCGGCCTGTTCGAGACGCTGCTCGGGCCGGAGGACGCGATCATCAGCGACCAGTTGAACCACGCCAGCATCATCGACGGCGTGCGCCTGTGCAAGGCCCAGCGGCTGCGCTTCAACAAC
>CAYFUB010000765.1:0-5010 GCA_964346195.1 uncultured Pirellulales bacterium | reverse complement strand
TTGGCCGTTTCTTTCTGCACACGGCCCCATGCGAGGAAACCACGGCCTGTTCGTCAGATATTTAAGCCCATTGCCGACTACTTTGCAAGCGTGAAGTTCTCATCGCCGACGAGCTGTCGCATCTTGCGGCAGAACTCCACGTCCGGATTGACGGAGAGGGTCCGGTCCGCCGTCGCATGGACTCGGCCTTTGCCGGTCGTGATGACGATGGCAAACGGCCGGCTGCCCCGGTGATGCAGGCAGATATTGCGAATCTGCCTGACCGTCTCTTCGGTCACTTCCCGGGCGTCCAGCTGAATCCGCACCCCCTTGGCCAGCTTCTCCCGGGCCTTCTCCAGGGGGATCAGCTCCGAGGCGATGACATTGGCCCGTTCTCTGCGGTAGTCGGCCTTGCCCCGGACAAAGACCACGGCGTCCTCGACCAGCAGCGCACCGAACTCGCTGAGCACGTCGGGGAACAGGACGACCTCGACCTGGCCCTGCAAATCCTCGAGGACGAAGACCGCCATCTTCGAGCCGGCGTTGCGTCCGGTCTTGGTCAGGTTGTAGCGGATCTTCGTGACCATGCCGCCGATGATGACCTGCTTTTCACTGTTGCCGTTGCCGGCCGGCCTCGCCCCGTTACCTTGGGCGAGACGTGCGGAATTCGTCGTCGAATAATCGTTGATGGCCTCGGCGTGCTGGCTGAGGGGATTGCTGGTGACATAGAATCCGAGGACCTCTTTCTCATACGCGAGCATCTGCAGCTCCGGCCAGGGCGGCGCGTCGGGCAGTTGCTTGTGATCCTCGGCATAGTCGGTCTCCTCAGTCATCTGGCCGAAGAAGTTCATCTGGCCGCTGACCTTGTCGGATTGCAGGCTGGCGCCGACCTCCATGGCCTTTTCCAGCCCGGCCATCATCTGAGGGCGGTTGCCGCCCAGCCCATCGAAGGCACCGCCCTTGATCAGGGCCTCGAGCACCTGCCTGTTGGCGGCCCGCAGGTCCACGTTCTCACAGAGATGGAACAGGCTCTGGAACCGCCCCACCTTCGCGCGGGCCGCGATGATCTGCTCGACGGCCTTTTCCCCCACCCCCTTGACCGCCGCCAGGCCGAAGCGGATCACGCCCTTGCTGCCCCGGCCGGTCTCCCTGTACAGCGGTGTGAAGTTGACCCCGCTGTCGTTGATATCGGGAGCCATGACCTCAACGTCCATCTCGCGGCACTCGGCGATATACTCGACGACCTTGTCCGTATCGCCCATTTCGTAGGTCAACAGGGCCGCCATGAACTCTACGGGCCAGTGCGCCTTCATGTAGGCCGTCTGATAGGCAATGAAGGCATACCGCGTGGAATGGCTCTTGTTGAAGCCGTAGCCGGCGAAGCGCTCGATCAACTCGAAAATCTGTCCGGCCTCGCCCTTGTCCAGACCCTTGCCGACGCAGCCGGCGAGGAACCGCTCCTTCTCCTTGGCGATGATGCCGGCCTTCTTCTTGCTGATGGCCTTGATGAGCGTATAGGCCTCGCGCAGCGGTATGTCCCCGAGCCGGTTGCACACCTGCATAACCTGTTCTTGGTAGCAGTTCTTTACGACAATACCGTTGGCGACAAGGCTATGATGGTCGGCTACCGACATGCCGTAAAACTGCTGATCATGGACTCGTTCGACCTTGGCAATGCGGTAGTAGCCCAGGCTGGGGCGGTCATGTGCGTCGGCCTCAGATGTGTCTTGTGATGAAAGGCACGGTATCGATTCTATCGAGTCAAGCCCGTGTAAGTCCCTCTCGTTGCAAGAGGGATTTGGCCCCCGTGACACATCAATCACGGCTTTCAGGGGCTCTGCCCCCGAACCCCCGGCATTTGCCGCTTTAGGCCAATAGCATGCCCACGGCGCAGCCCCGAAGCGCAGCGGCGCCTGGCGCCACGCGCAGAGTAGAGGCGGTAAAGACACAGGATCCCACGTCTCTACGGAAGGCAGGTTGTGGTATTGGACAACCGGAGATTTCTGCCTCGCAGGGTGTGCCCTGCACACCGTCTGACCGGCAATGGTGTGCGGAGCACACCGCACATGCTTCTGGCTCAAAGCGAAAAATGCCGGGGGCCTGGGGGCAGCGCCCCCAGCGGCGACGTCAGGACCTGAGCCGGAAGCTGCACGACCGTCGGTAATCTTGACCGGAATGGCGACTGCCACAAGATCGCTGGCCGGGTCGAGTTTGCCGGCCTCTTTCATACCGGCAAACGTATAGACCTCATGATCATCGGTGAGCGTGACCGCAAAGCCGTTTTCGAGCGTGATTTTCACACCGTCACCCCGGCGTGTCGGACCGCATCCGTGACACGCTTTGGTCTCAAACTGCGATGTAGCCCGGTTCAGCGAGTGCACGCCATCGCCTGCCCGCACCTCCCGAATCGGTTTCTCGGTGCCGTCGGCCATGGCAATCCGAGCTTCCTCGTGGATACACATGATGCCGTAGGTTTCCTCCAGAACCTCGGTCATGATGGGATGCGGGAGGGACCATCTGGCGCCGTGCTTGCGGTCGATGTAGTCCGGGATCAGGATCATCGGGCCGGGCCGGTACAGGGCGTTGGCAGCGATCAGATCCTCGATGCGGTCCGGCTTCATCTTCATCAGCAGGTCCTGCATGCCGCCGGATTCGAACTGAAAGATACCTTTGGTCCGCCCGCTCGCAAAGACCTCGAAGACCTTCGGGTCGGTCAGGTCGAGCTTCTCCAGGTCGAGGTCGAGGCCATGCTTGTCCCGGACCAGTTGCCGGGCGCGTTCGAGCACGCTGAGCGTCTTGAGGCCGAGGAAGTCCATTTTGAGCAGGCCCACCTTCTCGACCATCGGCCCTTCGAACTGCGTGATGATGTCGTCGGCATTGGGGGCCTTGTAGAGCGGCACGAAATTCGTCAGGGGCTCGTCGGCGATGACCACGCCCGCCGCGTGCACCGAGGCGTGACGGGCCAGCCCTTCGAGCTTGCGGCCGATGTCGATCACCCTGCGCGTCGGCTCGTTGGTATCGTAGGCCTGCCGGAGTTGCGGCTCGGTCTCGAGGGCCTTGTCGAGCGTCATATCCAGCGAGAACGGCACCAGTTTCGCCAGCCGGTCCGCTTCGGCCAGCGGCACCCCCAGAACGCGGCAGACGTCGCGGATGACGGCCTTCGCCTTCATCGTACCGAACGTGATGATCTGCGCGACCTGCCCGTATTTCTTCCGCACGTACTCGATGATTTCCTGCCGGTGGGCCTGGCAGATGTCGATATCGATATCGGGCATCTCGTTGCGCGCCGGGTCCATGAACCGCTCGAAGAGCAGGTCGTACTTGATGGGGTCCACGTCGCACAAGCCAAGGCAATACCCGACCAGGGTCCCGACGCCGCTGCCTCGGGCGCCCAGCGGGATGTGCCGCTCGCGGGCGTATTTGCAGAAATCCCAAACGATGAGGAAGTAGCTGGCGAATCCCTTCGATTCGATTACGTCGAGCTCGCGTTCGAGCCGCTCCGTGACCTGCTGAGTGCTCTCGCCGTACCGTTCCCTGGCACCCTCGTGACACAGGCGTGTGAGATAGTCCTCCGGAGTTGAGCCGTCCGGCGGCCGGAAGCGCGGCGCGTGCTGCGTCTTCAGGTCCAGCTCCACGTCGCACCGCTCGGCGATGGCCAGCGTGTTGTCGCAAGCCTGCGCCACCTCGGGGAAGAGCTCGCGCATCTCGGCAGTGCTCTTGAGATAGACGTCCGGCGGATAAATCATGCGGTCCGGATCGTTGGCGAGCTTGCCCGTGCTGATGGCGCACAGACAGTTGTGGGCCTCATGGTCCTCCTGTGTAAGAAAATGCACGTCGTTGGTCGCGACCAGCCCGATCCCCAGCTTGTCCGCCAGCTCGACCAGGCCCGCGCAGAGGTGCGGGTCGTCACCTTCGTGTCTTTGCACCTCGATGAAGAACCGCTCCGTTCCGAAGATTCTCAGATAGCTCTCGACGGCCTGCTCAGCCGCCTTCATTTCCCCGTTCGCGACGGCCGCCGTGACCTCCCCTTTGAGACAGGCCGTGGCGCAAATCAGCCCCTCATGACACTCGGCAAGAATCTCCTTGTCGATGCGCGGACGATAGTAGAACCCATCGATGAACCCGGCACTGGCCAGCTTCAGCAGGTTCCGGTACCCGGCGTTGTTTTCCGCCAGCAGAATCAGATGGTACGCCGCATCGGAGATGGACGTCTTACTCTTGTCGAACCGGCTGCCGGGGGCGACGTAAGCCTCGATGCCGATGATCGGCTTGACGTCGGCGGCCCTGGCCTTTGTGTAGAACTCGATGGCCCCGAACATATTGCCGTGGTCCGTCACGGCCACCGCACCCATCCCCAGCTTCTTACATCGCTCGAACAGCCTCTCAAACGTGATGGCCCCATCGAGCAGGGAGTACTGGCTGTGCAGGTGAAGGTGTGTAAATCCTTTATCCGGCATAAGTTACGAAATCCCAACATGGTCCGTCAATCGACCTTATGATAGGTCGCGGCGGTCCTGATGTCAAGCGCGTCCCGCGTAGCCACAGGGAATGCCACAGAGGCTGAGAACAGAGGACAGCATAATGGGGCGCGTTTCAACCCGCGCATTCAGTCTTCCTGCATTGTGATCTTGAGTAGGCGGCGGGTTTCGCCTATCATCGAGATGGCAACCGTGAAATCCGACAGCCTTGGCGTAAGCCCGGCAGCTTATAACCGACGGCCTGTGATTTCCTGTTGCTCGGCGCGTGTGCGTCGACCGCAGTTTCGGCCCTGCGGCTGGAGCGTGACTCGGCAGAGTTGAAAACGGCGAGCGGGAACCGCATGATGGACACGTATCAATATACCTATGGAGATCGGCCGCTGGAAGGGTACACCATCCAGCGGGCGGCGGGACGGGGCGGCTTCGGCGAGGTCTATTACGCCGTCAGCGACAGCGGCCGCCAGGTGGCCCTCAAGGCCATCCAGAGCTACGAGCAGATCGAGCTGCGCGGCATCAGCCAGTGCATGAACCTCAAGAGCCCGCACCTGGTCAC
>CAYFUB010000764.1:0-7305 GCA_964346195.1 uncultured Pirellulales bacterium | reverse complement strand
CGGGAAGAATTGCGCGACGCTGTCCCACTGCCCCGCAGCCGCTTTCAGGTGGGCGGCATCGTTCATGCGCCGGATAAGCTGCAACAGGCCGACGGATTCGAGCTCGAAGACGCCCTGCGAGCGGATGGGCTTGTCGCCGGTCAGCGCGAGGACGGATTCGATCCTCTGGGCTCTGAAACTGATGAGGGAGGCCGTGATGGCGTCGCTGTTGTGGTCCTTGCAGCTCACGTGCGGCACGAAATCCAGCGGTCCCAGCAGGTCGGCCGCCCGGGCGCGCCGGAGGACCTCGGCCGGCTCGATGTTCGCCGCTCCGCCCGGGCTCTGCGGGGCGGTGACGGCGACGAAGTCGAAGCCCGACGGCATGGTGTCCGCGCCGGCCTGCCGAGCGGCTTTGAGGAACTTCTCAATGGGGGCGAAGTTGAATCCCGGACCGGCCGCCAGTTCGGCCACCACCACGAAACCGGATCTATCGGTTAGACTTCTTGCCAGACTCTTACCCTGCATGTACGTACCTCCCGTTATTGCCGAGCCGAATTCTCGTAGGGTCTGTGTAGATGTTGATTTTTCCGCCCCGGACGAACCCACAGAGCGTGATGTTCCAGTGCCGGGCCGCGGTGATGGCGTAAGAGGAAACGCCGGAGACGGCGACGATCAGCTCGACGCCCGCGCGGGCGGCCTTGGTCACCATCTCCAGGCTGACCCGGCCGGAAAGCGCCACGCCGCAGCCCTGCGGCATACGGCGGGCCAGCAGGCACTTGCCGATGGCCTTGTCGAGCGCGTTGTGCCGACCGATGTCCTCGGCAAAGGCGATGACGGCCCCATCGCGGTCGAACAGGGCCGCCGCGTGGGAACTGCCCGTCAGCTCGAAAATCTTCTGCATCGACCGCAGGTTTTCCATGACCTCATGGAGCAGGTTTTCCGGGACTTCGAGCGAGTGCCGGCAGGGCGGCACGTCGAAGAGCATTTTCTGAATATTTCGGACGCCGCACATGCCGCAGGAACTCGCCACGACCAGGTTTCTCGCGATGTCCGTTTGCCCGGGCCGTTGAATCTCCAGGCCGATGACGTTCGGCAGGCTCTCCTTGATACAGATGGCCGTTACCTCATCGGCGCTGTGGATCATCCCTTCCGAGTAGAGGAAGCCGACGGCCAGCGCCTCGACGTCCGCCGGTGTGCACATCACCGTGAAACTGCCGACCCGGTGGACCATGACCGTCAGCGGTTCCTCGACGATGACGCGGTCAGCCGCCATCTCAGGATGCGAAGCGTCGCGGAGGCGACAAATATCCACGCGATTCGTCGCACGGCGCGTTTCGTGACAATCTGCTCTATCGACCATCGTCATCTATTCTGTCCGCCTCAACGCCTCGTCCATCCCGTACTGTTCAACCATCTCACGGCATACGGCTACCATGCCGATCCCCGTGGGACACACCCGATCACACCGGCCGCACAAATAACACGTGACGTGGCCCCAGCGGATCACATCTGCGGCCAGCTTGTGATGGATGCGCCGCTGCGTGCGGACCCGTTCTTCGCCCATCGGATTGTAGCCGCTGGCCTCGCGTGCGAATCCGTCGAGCTGGCAGGAATCCCACATCCGCCAGCGTTGCACGCCGTTGTTTGTCGTCGCCTGATCGAACACGTCGAAACACGTGCACGTCGGGCAGGCCAGGTTGCAGGCCGTGCAGGCGATGCACCGGTCCGCGATTTTCTGCCAGAACGCCTCGGGGACCTTTCCCTCCAGGAGCAGACGCGAGGCGGCCTGAAGCACTTGCCGACCGTCTTCGACGAGCCGGTCCGATGCCTCGATGAGTCCATTCAGTACCGAGTCCTCGACCTCTTCACCTCCGGGTATGGCGCCGACGAGTTCCCGCCCCTTGTCCGAATAGGGCCGCGCCACGTATCGCCGCTCGAGGCGGATCAACTCGAAATCGCACTTTCCGCCGGCGATTCTCTGCAACTCGCCGTTCGCGCCGCACCATCCGGACACCCCGACCGTCACCGCTCCGTCCCTCTTGTTGAAATAGACGGCGTCCCGATAATGGGCCGCGAAGAACTCATCGATGAACGCCAGGCAATCGAGATCGGCGGCGGTCCAGCCGGCCACTAGCAGCGGCTTCGCTACCGGCGGCTGCATCTGCACGTGATTCCCGTCGATCTTCATGATGGCTTCGTATTGCGGGAAGAACGCGGCGGTCATCTTCTGCGGCAGCGGACCGCCGCAGAGAGACAGCACGCCATCGCCGGGTCTGCCGAGCGCACGCGTGCCGTCGTGCAGCCGGATGGGGACCAGCACGTCGCAGTCGCGCGCGGCGGCCTGGAAAAACTCGCGCAGATCGTGGTCCGCGAACGCCTTCATGGCACCGCCTCTACCTGCGCCGCGCAGACCTTGTACTCCGGTATCTGGGCGACCGGGTCCAGCGCGTTGATGGTCAGCCGATTGGCCGGCGCTTCTTCGAAATGGAACGCCATGAACAGGATGCCTCTGTGCACGGTGTCCGTGAGGCGGGCCATGGTCCTGACTTCGCCTCGTCTGGTGCGGACGCAAACCCACTGCCGGTCTCGAATGCCCAGCTTCCTGCCGTCGTCGGGATGAATCTCGACGTACGGTCCCGGCTCCTCGCGGTCCAACAGTCTCGACCGTCTTGTCATGGTTCCCGTGTGAAAATGGAAATAGCATCGTCCTGTGGAGAGTACGAAGGGATACTCGTGGTCCGGGAGCTCGGCGGGCGGCTGGTACCGCGCCGGGCTGAAAAGGCCCTTGCCGCGCGAGAACGTGTCGATGTGCAGCACCGGTGTGCCGGGATGATCCTGGTCGGGACAGGGCCATTGCAGACCGGCGCCGTCGAGGCGCTCGAAGGAGATGCCGCCATAGATGGGCGTCACGCCGGCGATCTCATTCATGATCTCGGCGGGCGAGCGGTAGCGCATGCCGTCGTAGCCGGCGCGGGCGGCCATTTCACCAAGGATTTCCCAGTCCGCTCTGCTTCGGCCCAGGGGCTCGATGGCTTTGCGCACGCGCTGGACGCGCCGTTCCGTGGAGGTGAATGTCCCATCTTTCTCGGCGTAGGACGCCGCGGGCAACACCACGTCGGCCAGCTCACTCGTGGCCGTCGGAAAGATGTCCTGGACGACGAGAAATTCGAGACCTCCGAGGGCGGCGCGAACGTGCGTCTGGTCGGCGTGTGAAATCATGGGGTTCTCCCCCATGATGTAGACGGCTCCGAACCGGCCTTCAGCCGCCATGTCGGTGATCGCCGTGGAGGCCAGTCCGACTTCCGCAGGCAGGTCCTGCACGCCCCACGCTTCCTCGAACTTCCGGCGCACCGGGGCCTCCGTGACCTTCTGATAGCCCGAATACACGTTGGGCAGGGCGCCCATGTCGCAGGCGCCCTGGACGTTGTTCTGGCCCCGTAACGGGTTGACGCCGGTCCCCGGGGCCCCCACATTCCCGGTAAGCATGGCCAGATTGGCGCAGCTCTTGACGTTGTCCACGCCGTGCGTATGCTGCGTGATTCCCATCGAATAGACGATCATGGCCTTGTCGGCCGTTGCGAACATGCGGGCCGCGGCGACGACCTCCCCGGGCGTTGTGCCGCAGATCTGTGCCACTTTCTCGGGTGGATAGTCCGCCACCGTCTCTCTCAGCTCTTCGTAGTTCTCCGTGCGTTCCCGGATGAACTCCCTGTTCTCCAGGCCCTCGGCGACAATCACGTGCATCAGACCGTTCAGGAAGGCGACATCGGTTCCGTTTCTGGAGCGGATATGCAAGTCGGCGGCGCGGGCGAGGCGAATCGTGCGGTTATCCGCGACGATGAGCTTGGCGCCTCTGGCGACCGCCTGCAGAATCCTCGCTCCAATCAGCGGGTGCTGCTCGGTGGTGTTCGAGCCGGTCACCAGGATGCAGCCGGCCCGGTCAATACAGGAGATCGAGTTGGTCATCGCCCCCGACCCGAAGGTCGAGGCCAGCCCGACCACGGTTGACGAGTGGCAAAGCCGGGCGCAGTGGTCCACGTTGTTCGTCTTGAAGACCGCGCGGGCCAGCTTCATCATCAGGTAATTTTCCTCGTTCGTCGTCTTGGCCGAGGAGAAGAAAGCCACGGAGTCGCGGCCCCGCGCGGCTTGGATCTCCCGGAAACGGGTGACCACGAGGTCCAGCGCCTGGTCCCAGGAGGCGGGCCGCAGTCTGCCGTCGCTGCGAATCATCGGCTCGGTCAGCCGGTCGGGATGATTGACGAACTGGAACGCATTCTGGCCCTTGACACACAACTGGCCCTGTGCGACGGCGTGTGTGCTGCTCGGCTCGACGCCGACCAGCGTCCCGTCAGCGCCGACGAGGAGATAAAAGCAGCAGCCGACGCCGCAGTACGGGCACGTTGTCAGTACTCTTCTCATAGGATTTCACTGAGGCTCGGGAGGGTGTCCAATCGGAATACCGGCCCATCGATGCAGCAGTACAGGTGGCCGATGGCACAGTGCCCGCATTTACCAATGCCGCATTTCATGTGTCGCTCCAGCGAGACGATGATATGGCTGTCTTGTAGTCCCTTGGCATGGAGCTCCTCGATGACGAATCGATACATGACGGGCGGGCCGACCACCACGGCGACGGTGCGGACCGGGTCGATCCGCAGGGGCGGAATCAGCCTTGTGATCAGGCCCAGATGGCCGTCCCAACAGGTGCCATCAGGAACGTCGTCTACCGTCACCTGGCACGCGAAAGCTCCGGCTTGCCGCCATTTCGCCAGCTCGTCCCTGTAGAGCACGTCGCCCGGCGACTTGGCGCCGTAAAGGATGGTTACCCGGCCGAAATCGGCGCGCCGATCCTCGACGTACTGGATCAGCGATCGCATCGGGGCCAGGCCGCAACCGCCAGAGATGAGCAGGAGATCCATGCCCTCCAGCGCGGAGGAGTCGAAGAAGGTGCCAAACGGCCCGCGCAGCCCTATGGAGTCGCCGGGGCTGAGATTGTGCATGGCGCCGGTCAATCTGCCGGCCTTGCGTACGGCCAATTCGAGATAATCGCCACGGATCGGTGAAGATGATACGGAAATCGGGGCCTCACCAATACCAAAAACAGATACTTGCATGAACTGACCCGGCCTGTGACCGAACGCCAATCCATCGGGCCGGATCAGGCGAAAGATCTTCTCCGTGCGAGTCAGGTCACGAATGGACTCGATTTCGCAGAGGAAAGGCTCGTAAACGCTTGCTGGACCGTTGCCTTGCACGCCTGACGTAGTGCGAGGTTTCATCGGTACTTTCCTTCAATCAGGTCGATTTGACCTGACTATAGGAAAGTCGCCGAACCAGCACTATTGTGGAAAGTACGTACAAGTGTGCGGTGTTGGGAGTCTCATGCCGTCTACATTGCGCATTGCGCAGAGGTCAATGCCGGTCTCGCTCGGCCGTCTCTCCATGAAGGTAACCTCGGGGAAGGAACCATCGAGGTACTGGTGGATGGCACCGTCTCGATGTCGTACAGTGAAATAAGGTTTTCTTTGCCTGCGTGTACGGGACTCCGCGTGCCGCCGTCAGGAGATTCATAAGATGCATGACCAGTATTGGGAACAGCTCGCCGAGTTTGATCGTGAGGAGACGGCGAAAAGGGCCGGGTGCAGGTACCTGCCCGAATCCGATTCTTTCGCGATTTCCCTGCTGAATCGCGAATATCTGGTCGGTCCGGCCCACCGAACGATCGGGACAAGCGCTAATGCTGGCGGGATCCGGTCCGCCGAGTACCTTGAGCAGCTCTGTATCTTGGCCTATCTGGTGGGCGCGCGCGACCTGCCGCTAACGGGAAAGCTGATCGGTGCCGAGAGACTCGATCCCGGCGGCTTCTTCTTTCGCGGTTCTCACAGGCTTCCCGTGGAGAAACTCACGGCGGTATTCGGGCTGGCCCCGCTGTTGTTGCACAAAGTCGGGTGCCTGTTGAACGCCACGCCACAAGCTTTCGGAGATGCGTCGATTGAGTTATCAGTACTTCCCCGTATATCCCTTACCATTATCATTTGGGCGGCCGACGAGGAATTTCCGGCTCGTGCCTCGGTTCTTTTTGACCGGAGCGCTTCAGCACACCTGCCGTTGGACGTCCTGTTTGTGGTGGCCACGTTAACCATCCGCACTGTTGTAAGTGCAGTAAGCACAATAGCTTAGGTGCTCGCCCCTTCTTGCGGCGGAGCGCACCGGCCGAACTGTTGGCCAAATGCGGGTGGTCGTGGCTCGTTCGAGTCAATCAGCGTGCGAGCGAGTATACGTGGTTTCCACAATGGTGATAAGTCCGCTTCCCTGGATATGATAGCGGTTGGGCGGTTCGTTACAAAAAAGGTCGCATCGGTCGCCTCGGGGCAGCGAAGATCTCTGCAAACGAGCCTTGATTTGATTGGATTTGATGTCAATTATTGTACTTTTGTCGTTGCGAACGTCGGGACGGGGTCATGAGGGGGTCTGCGGAATTGGAACATTCGATCCCCAGGCGTTGTGTTTCTTTGCAACGTGGGGTGGTTACTGAACCAGGATAGCCGAGTTGCAATTGGGCATGAAAATAGCGATTGGTGGCAAAGGAGGAGTAGGCAAGACAACGGTTTGTTCGGTCTGGGCACAACTCTTCGCCGATGAGGGCCACGATGTCCTGGCCATCGATGCCGACCCCAGTCTCAGTCTCGGTGCCGCCTTCGGCCTGCCGGCCGAGGAGAGACCCAGGCCGCTGATCGAGATGAAGGACCTGATTGCCGAGCGGACCGGCACCAAAAGAGATGCACTTGGCGCCTATTTCAAGTTGAACCCCCACGTGAGTGACCTCCCCGAGGAGCACTGGCTGAAGGTGGGTGATGTGAAGCTGCTCGTGCTCGGGGCCGTGACCCGTGCCGGCGGGGGCTGTGCCTGTCCGGAAGGGGCGTTTCTCAAAGCTCTGCTGACGCACACGATCCTCCAGCGGGATGAGCTGGTCCTGGTCGATCTGGCGGCGGGGGTCGAGTTCATGGGCCGGGCGAGCGTCCAGGGGATCGATGCCTTCGTGGTGGTCGTCGAACCGGGCAGCCGCAGCATCGAGACGGCCAGGAACATCGCTGCCATGGCAAGAGATTTGGGGATCGCCTCAGTTGGCGCGGTTGCCAACAAGATAACTGACCCGGCTCAGGTTGACGTGATTCGCTTGGAGCTGGACGGCATTCCCTTGCTGGGTGCGCTGGCGTACAGCAAATCTGTCCAGGAGGCGGATTTGAAACGCTCCGCCGTGATGCAGGCGGATGACGCCCTGGTGCGGGAATTGGACAGAGCCAGGCAACGCCTTATGAAGCTCGC
>CAYFUB010000763.1:0-1849 GCA_964346195.1 uncultured Pirellulales bacterium | reverse complement strand
TTGCGGTCGCAGCCGGGGTAGGAGCAGTTGCAGTTCTTCAGGTTCTTTGTCTGTCGGCATTCCATAGGGCTTTCATCTCCTCTTGGATTTCACGTTTTCAAACGGGTTGCTCATGATCTTGTGCACCGTGGCGCCGCAGTCGAGGCACCGCCAGTGGCGCGCCCGGCGGGCGTCCCAGATCCAGAGGATCGCCCACAGCCCGGTCAGCAGCGTCAAGATCAGATGCGGGATGTGGTTGATCCCTTGCCGGCCGACCGGCACCTGTTTGAGGCACCGGCCGCAATAGCCGCTGGCCTCCTCGAACCGGCTGAACCGCAACATCCGCCACATCGGTGCAAACTCCACGCGGGGCTTTCCAGTCGGCCCCGCACGGCGGACCACTGTAGCAGAAGTCCGCCGCCGATGCAAATCGCTTGTGACAGTGGAGGCCACGTATCTCCAGTGGCGACGGCCTCCCGTGTAGGGGGAAGATCGATCCCGAGCCCGCACGGGCCGGAGTTCTTGCAGGCTTTTGTCTGTAGAAGGCAATTCCATCCGGCATGAACCCGACCACAGACGGGCCGTACTACTTGCAATGGGATTGCTTTTCCCAGGGGCCGGACCGGGATTTCCTGAGCTATAGGCGCGATCCGGAGCGTGGAGTTTGATAAGGAGACCAGTCATGGAAGCAAAGGCCGGAACAGTACTTACGGGCATAGTTGGGGCACTTTGCGTTGCCGCAGTTCTGTCAGTGGTTGGCTGTCAGACCTCGGAGCGGGTGGCCGCATCCGATGTTTGTGCAACCTGCCCTCTCTGCCAGAGCCAGACGCGCGTTCAACCGCTCACGGGGCTGGAGTACACCACGTGTGTCTGCCCCTCCTGCAAAAAGGTCCTGACCGTCGACGAGGGGGTTGTCGATGCTCTGCTGCGTTTCACCGGTCCCAATGTCGGCGAATCAGTGACCGTCTGCGAGGCCTGCGGGGCGGTGGTGACGGAATGTGCCGTCTGCCGCGAGGCCCGGGGTCCCTGAGAATCGAAGCCCTTGACTCCGTCGCGTACATCGGGTATTGCAGGGGCGGTATCCGGATCGCCTGAGTCATGACAGTAGACCCGGGGCGGCCGGAAGCACGAAGTGCCAGGAAAGGATGCCGCGCGTGAATTCCGGGTTTGTGGTGATTGTGCTGTCTCTCGGGGTGATTCTGGCGGGTTGTCAATCTGCTGAGGTTTCGCCGACCACCGAGAGTATCCGTGTCTCCGATGATATCATGTTGCAGCCCGTCACCGAAGGTGTGTGGGTGCATACGACGTATTTCGACCTTCCCGGTTACGGGCGGTGTCCGGCCAACGGACTGGTGATCGTGGACGGTCGAGAGGCCCTGCTGATCGACCTGCCCTGGACCGACGAGCAGACGGGGGCGCTGTTCGACTGGGTCGCCGAGAGTCAAGGCGCCACAGTCAGAACCGTGATACCGACTCACTTCCACCAGGATTGCATGGGCGGCCTGGCAGAGGCCCATCGCCGGGGAGTGATGTCCTACGGCCTGGACAAAACGGTCACGATAGCACGTCAGAGAGGCTTGCCCGTTCCGAAGATTCCGTACCGGGCCCGCATTCCCGTTCGGTGCGGCCGTACGATTGTCGTGATGACGTATCATGGAGCCGGCCACACCATCGACAACGTGGTCGCATGGCTCCCGAAGCAGAAGATTCTCTTCGGCGGCTGCCTGATCAAATCCCTGGACTCGGACTCGCTGGGCGACACGAAAGACGGCGACCTCCAGACCTATCCGACCACGCTGCAAAGAGTGCGGGCCGGCTATCCGGGGGCAAGGCTCGTCGTTCCCGGCCACGGTGATTGGGGTGGACCCGG
>CAYFUB010000762.1:0-1558 GCA_964346195.1 uncultured Pirellulales bacterium | reverse complement strand
TGCGCGAGTAACGGCTGAGTCATTTGTGACCGATATTCAGTGTGATGTATCCGAGCTACGTTAGTGAAATAGACGAAGACGGCCTGCTCGATGTGCCGCAGGAGCGCACGTCCGATATTCAACTCGCGCCGGCGATGAACCTGATGCTTCTGACTGCCTGGCTGGTCATCTGCGCGGTAGGATTCGGTGTCATCTTTCTGGCTCGCAGCCCGGTGGCCGGGGCCGTGGTGATCGCGGTCCCCACGTTCATCGGCATGGTGATCAAGCCCACCTTCGCCCTGTGCATTCTCATGCTGGTCCTGCCGACCGGGGCCGGCGTAGGGTGGCGCCAGGCGCTCAGTCTCGATCGCGCCGTCGGCGTGGCGGTGGCGGTCAGCTTCTTCCTCAACGTGCTGCTGACCCGGCCGGGACTGCGGATCCGGCACAAGGCCCTGTGGGTGGCGGCGGGACTGAGCCTGTGGATCGGCCTCATGTCGCTGGCCCAGCCGTACCTGTCCCTGGAGGTCATCCGCGCGTTCACGCAGTTCCAGCTTGTCGTGTTGATCCTGATCGTCTATTGGATTCTCGAAACGAATTACGAAAATACCTTCCGCTGGGCGCTGCGCTCGTACGTCCTTGGCACGATCGGCTCCATCGTGCTGGCCATCAAGACCGGCGCGGTGATCCGGGCGACTCAGGAAACGGGCGATGTCCGCTACGCCGCGACGCTGGGCCGGGCGATCGACGCGAACATGCTTTCCGCCCTGATTGCCATCGCGTTTCTCTCGGCGATCTATCTCTTCGCACGTGACAGGAGCCTCCTGTGGCGGGCGGTCCATCTGATCGCCATTCTGTTCCTGCCGATTATGATGATTCGCACCGGCTCGCGCGGCGGTTTGGTGGCGCTGGCGTTCACGGTGCTGTCGCCGCTGTTGTTCGTGCGGCAGGTGCTGCACCGCCCGGCGCTGGCGGCGTTGCTCATCCTGGCCATCCTGTTCGCCTCTTCTTCCGCCGGCGTGCTGATCAAGCAGCAGGGGTTGGAGTCTTCACTCGTGGAGCGCCTGACGGACGTCAATCGCGCCAAGAGCGCTCTGGAATTCCGCATGCGTGCCGTCAAGACCGCCGTCAACGCTGTCCTGGTCCGGCCGACCGGGACGGGCTACTATAGCTGGTTCGAGCGGACGGGCAGTCCGATCTGGCCTCATAACGATTTCTTCTTCGCGCTCGGCGTGTACGGCATCCCCGGGGCCGTCTTGTTCGCAATCTTTGTGATTCTGGTGATGCTGACCGTCAGGCGAACGCCTTTGACTCTGGAGAAATTGTACGCGCGGGCCGTGCTGACGTTCCTGCTGGTGATGGGCTTCAATATCAAGCAGGTTTCGGCGAAGTACTATTGGGTGTTCCTCGCGTTCGTGCTGGCGGCCGAGCGGCTGGGCTGGTGGCACGTCGAGCCGGCCGAGGAATTGACCGGCGACACGGATGAAGACGCTGCGGATCCTGACGGTTAGCCACATGTTCCCCACGGTCGAGTCCGGGCAGTACGGGATCTACATCTGCCGGGAAGCGCAGTATCTGCGGC
>CAYFUB010000761.1:0-8332 GCA_964346195.1 uncultured Pirellulales bacterium | reverse complement strand
GTCCAGCAGCCGCGCCGCTTCGTACCCCGCGCCCTCGGTGTTCAACGCAATGCTGGAAATGGGCGGGTCCGCCAGGTCGCAGACCAGCACGTCGTTGTCGACGCCGAGCAGTGCCACGTCATCGGGCACATCACAACGCACCTGCTTAGACGCCTCGAGCACCTGCAGAGCGCGATCGTCGTTGCAGCACATCACGGCCACGGGCTTGGGCAACGACGCCAGCCAGTCCGCAATACCGTTCTGCTCGTTTCGGGCGCCCCGCCGCCTCCGGGAAGTCGGCGCCTCGTAAAGATGCACACCGAAGCCGGCCTGCTGCAGCCGCCGCGTGAAGTGCTGCGCGCGCCTTCTGGACCAGATGAATTCATCGAGCCCGCAATAGGCGAAATTCTGAAAGCCGCGATCGAGAAAATGCTCCGCCGCCATGATCCCGATCGATTCGCTGTCCGTAATGATCGCCGGAAATGGGGCGTAGCTCTCCTTGCTGTGCTGGGCGAAAATCACGGGAATCCCCGAATGGACCAGACCCTCCACCGCTTTGACATCGCGGACAATCGCCCCGTCGACCTTCAGGTTCTTCCACTCGGGCAATGAGGAATCCAGCGCGCCGGGCCAGCGGTGGACCCGCCAGGGGCCGTGCAGCCGCGAATACCGGGCAATCCCGTGGAGCAGGCCCCGCCCGAACTCGCGCGAGGTCTCTATGAACAGCAGCACCGAGCAGGTCTCGGCAGGCCGGTGCGGCTGGGGCATCTTCCTGGGGTTTTCCTTGGCCATACTAACATACCTTTGCGGATTGCGGATTGGGGATTCGGGTCGCGGCGCCAATGGGACCCCAAATACGACACCCTCGACCTGGGGGCCGCCCCGGTCCGCGGGACACGCGGGCGTTTGGAAGCCTAATCCGCAATCCGCAATCATCAATCCGCAATCATGAGTGCCGGTAGACGTCCCAGCCGGCGTAATTGCCCAGGGCCTCGGCGATGGCGTCGGCGGTCTGGGACATGCTCACCGCCACGTGATGCTCGAAGCCCACCTGGCAGATGTAACTGAGCAGCGTTTGCAGATTGTCGATTTTGATGACGCCGTAGCCGCCGAAGGTATCCAGTTCGTCATCGGTGAACGTGCCGTCGCCCACGTAGACGCGCAGCACACCCTCGACATCGTCCGTCATCGTCCGGCAGAAGGTCGCCGGAGAGGCCTTGATCCGTCCGACGATCGTGCCGTAAGTGTTTTCCTTGCCCACGGAGCCGGCGATGATCTCCTGGTAGTCCATCCGGTCGTCCTTGAAGAAGCTCTTCGGCAGATTGCTGCAGTGGAACAGCACGCACTTGTTCAGGTCGCCCGCGAAGTTGTTGTTCCAGTCCAGCAGCGCGCTGGGCGTGCCGCCGGCCAGTTGCAGGACGTACATCGCCAGCAGGCCCGTCACATCGACCTCGCAGGCGCTGGGCAGGAGCGACTCGCTCATCATGCTCATCAATGTACACGGCACGATGCCGAAGAACTCCTCCAGGGCCGTCCAGCACTGGATGGCCGTGCCGGCAAGCTGGTTGGCCTGGACCCAGTTGTCCACGACGGCGCCGAACTTGGCCATTTTGAGCAATCCCTCGGCGGGAATCGACGCCGTGTTTGTGTACTTCCTGATCGTATCGAGCTTGGCCTGGACGGTCTTATCGTCTTCCTTCAGCCGGCCGACCTTGCCGAGGATCTCATAGAGGTCTACAGGCTCGACCCCAATGCCGGCGGCTTCGAGAATCTTTTCACTATAGCGGACCGTGTTGAATGCGGCCGGACGGCTGCCGATGGCCCCGAAGCGCACGTGCTGGAGACCCCGCACCACCCGGCAAACGGCGGCGAAGCGGTCGAGGTCGGCCTTGAACTCAGGTGAGGTGACCTTGACCGTGTGCGAGCTGGTCAATGTAAAGGGGACCCCCGCCTGGCGCAGATTGTTGCAGACGCTGATCTTGCCGCAGAAGGAATCGCGTCGGCGGTCAATCTTCATCTTGCCGGCGACGTCTTCTTCCGCCTGAACCAGGATCGGTACGGCCAGGCCGCTGCGCTTGATCGTCTCGGCAATCCCGCGCTCGTCGCCGAAGTTGGGCAAAGTCACAATGATGCCGTCGATCTCCTCGGCCCGGGAGGCGAACAGGGCCGCACATTTGCCGGCATCCTCGAAGGTCTCCACCGCCCCGTGCTTCGTGTCGGTCGGCGATAGCGCCACGGCCCCGTAGCCGCCCTTCGCGAGCACCTCCAGAATATCCTTGCGCCCTTCCTTGGCCAGCACGTCCGGGAAGAACCCGCGGTTGCCGACGATCACACCGAATGTCGCTTTGCTCATGTCCGTCTCCTCATAATTACGCATCTCGTATCTGGTCGCTCACATCTCGTGCGAAGAACTATCGTGTCTGTATTCGAGGTGCAAGGTCCCGCGTTCCTGATCAGCCGCAATCGGCATCGATTCCGTATTTGCACCCCAGGCGGCGGCGTCAAGGCCGGGATCGCCGGCGGCACAGATCGCCTCACCGGCCCCTGGGGACTCTGTCCCCAGACCCCTGGCATTTTGCGCTTTGTGCCAATGGCATGATGGGAAGGCAAGGCGACGCCCTACGACAGCGACGCCGCCCATGCCACCGGACTGCTGTGGCGCTCGGGGTGCCTGCCGGCAGAGCCCTATCCTCCACAGCAGCAGGTTCAGATTACCTGCAACAACTCCTGGCGGCAAGGGGCAGACAAAAGACACCGGCAATGAGTCGCCTGCACTTCTTGATGCGTGCACGGGATCAAACGTTGCTCGCTTACGCACCATCGTGGGAACGATTTCACTTGCTCCTCTTGTCATGCTATCGGCCCAAAGCGACAAATGCCAGGGGTCCGGGGACAGAGTCCCCGGTCGTTCGACCCTACGGAATCCGGGAGCACGTGAGAACCGGATATTTGTCTTCCTTTTATCGCTGGCCATAGTAGGCGTCTTTGCCATGCTTTCTCAGGTAGTGCTTATCGAGCAGGGTCTGCGAGATAGCTCTTTGTTGCCCGTTGATGGTGACCGTGCCGTAGGCCATGCGGGCCACCTGCTCCAGGACGACGGCATTCTCCACCGCCTGGTCGGGACCGGCGCCCCAGGTGAAAGGACCGTGATTGGCCACGAGCACCGCGGGCATCCGGAGCGGATCGAGGTCGTGGAACCGCCGCACGATGAGCAGACCCGTATTTTGTTCGTAGGGACCGTCGATTTCGTCACGGGTCAGGGCCTCGGTCACCGGGACCGGACCATAGAAGTGGTCCGCGTGGGTCGTGCCGAAGCAGGGGATGGGCTGTTCGGCCTGGGCCCACATCGTCGCGTAGAGCGAGTGCGTATGGCAGACGCCGCCGATACCCTCGAAGCTGCGGTACAGTTCCAGGTGCGTAGGCGTATCCGAGGAGGGTCGCAGGTCACCTTCGATCACCCGGCCCCGCAAATCGACGATGACAATGCCTTGCGGCGCGAGGTCTTCGTAGCTGACGCCCGAGGGCTTGATGGCGACCACGCCGCGCGTGCGGTCGATGCCGCTGACGTTGCCCCAGGTGAAGACCACCAGCCCGTGCCTTTGCAGGGCCATATTCGATTCGTACACCCGTTGTTTGAACTCCTCGTACATTAGTGTCCGTTTCAACTGCTTCGTCCGTCGCTGGCCGCCCACGGACGAACACGGACCCTCACCAATTCTCACGGACGGTTTCGTTCGTGTCGGTCCGTGCTTGTCTGTGTTCGTCCGTGCAAACCAGCCGCCGATATGTCACGCGCCTCGCCAGCGATTTCCTACGCATTGGCTTTTTCTTTGATGGTCAATAGCTCCTTCATCACGGCGCCCATGGCCAGGGCCTTGCCTTTGATGCCGAAGCCGTCATGGAGCCGCTTGTAGAGCTTGTAGAGACGCCGGTAGACCTTGTGATTCTTCGCCAGGGGCTTGAAGGTCGTGTCCTTGATCCCGCACATGGCCGCCTGGGCCTGGCCAAAGGAGGGATACGCGCCCCCGACAACCGCCGCCGCGACCGCCGAGCCCAGGGCACAGGTCTGGCCCGAACGCGAGATCTTCATCTCGCGACCGGTCACATCAGCGTAGATTTGCATGAGCATGGCATTCTTCTCGGCGATCCCGCCGCAGTTAACGATTTCACTGATTTTGACGCCGTACTCTTCGAACCGATTGATGATCGTCAGGGCTCCAAAGGCCGTCGCCTCGACCAGGGCCCGATAAATCTCCTCGGGCCGGGTGTGCAGCGTCTGTCCCAGGAGCAATCCCGTGAGCCGCTGGTCCACCAGAATCGTACGGTTGCCGTTATTCCAATCGAGAGCGAGCAGGCCGGACTGGCCCGGCTTAAGTCTCGCGGCTTTCTCGGTCAGGGCACCATGCGAACCGGCGTCTTTGCCGCCGGGCTGGATATAGTTGACGAACCAGTTGAAGATATCGCCCACCGCCGACTGGCCCGCCTCCAGGCCGTAGTAGCCCGGCAGAATCGAGCCGTCCACAATCCCGCAGATGCCCGGGACATCGGCCAGCGCCGTGCCCGCCGGCGCCACCACCATGTCACAGGTGCTGGTGCCAATGATCTTGACGAGCACACCCTCTCGAATTCCCGAGCCTACGGCTCCGAGATGGGCATCGAAAGCGCCCATCGCGACCGGAATGCCCGCCGGCAGTCCCAGTCTGGCGGCCCATTCCGGGGTCAGCTTGCCCGCGGCTCGGTCCACGGCATAGGTATGGTCGCTCAGGGTCCGGCGCAATGATCCGAGCTTGGGATTGAGCTTGGCGAGGAATTCGCCGTCCGGGTAGCCACCCCAGTTGTCGTTGAACATCGCCTTATGCCCGGCGGCACAGCGGCAGCGCGTGAGCTTCTCGGGGGCATCGGTCCCGGTCAGCACCGCCGGCAGCCAGTCGGCGTGCTCGACCCAGGTGTACGCGGCATCGAAGATTTCCGGGTCCACCCGCAGGCAATGGAGAATTTTGCTGAAGAACCACTCGGAGGAATAGGTCCCGCCGCACTTGGCCAGATAGTGCGGCCGCTCCCGGCGGGCCAGTTCCGTGATCTCGGCCGCCTCGGCGTAGCCGGTGTGGTCCTTCCAGAGCCACGCCTGGGCGTTGGGGTTGTCCCTGAACGTCTCCAGCATCGCCAGCGGCGTGCCGTTGCGGTCCACGGGCAGAGGCGTCGAGCCGGTGGTATCGACCCCGATGCCGATGACGTCCTTGGGATCGAAGGCAGGCTCGGCCCGCCTCGCCTGCGCCATGGCGCCGGCGACGGTGACTTCCACGCCTTTGAGGTAGTCCGACGGGTTCTGCCGGGCGACGTTATGGTCGGCCGGGTCGAGAAGGATCCCCGCCTCGCCCGTCTCATACTCATAGACGGACGCGCCCAGCTCCCGGCCGTCGGCCACATCCACAATCACACAGCGCACGGTGTTCGTGCCGTAGTCCAAGCCGATCGCATGTTTCATGTCGCCACCGCCTTACGATCCACTACACTGATTTGTCTTTTCGCGGCGTAGTCCAGGCCGCGTCCGTATCCGAGAGTGGCGCCGGTCGGGCAGGCGACAAACATCGTCGCCATGAAGCCAACGGTGAGGGCGACGCGGTATGCCGCAGCGGGCAAGAGCTGGGAGACAAGCAGGAGCACAATCGCCAGGACGATGCCGAAGACGGCGGTGGTGACGGCGAACCCCAGCGCCGAGCCGACCGCGCCGACGAGCAGGGAGGCGGTCTTTTCCTGGCCGCCGGGGGTCATCCGAGCGACGGCGGCCGCAACCAGCGAGCCGCCCCAGACGAGAACGTACGGCGCCAGGCCGACGACGAAGGCGCCGTTCTTGACGCTGCTGAAATAGCCGTAGGCGACCAGAATGACCTGCAGGACTATGGCGGAGACCACGAGGTCCCACTTGTTCCAGCTCAGCCGAGACTGGCGACGGTCCTCGGCGGTGAGGGTCGCATAGGTCAGGCCCTGGAGCTTGGCGTAACTGGGCGGCGCGGTCAGGTAACTGACACCGATCATCACCACGATGCAGACGACGAAGATCAGCAGGCTGTAGTACTGGAAAAAGATGTTGTTGATGACCCAGAAGAAGGAGCCCTCGGCGTAGGCGAAGCCGTTGCTCTGAAAGAGCTTGACGGGGGTATCGACGGCCAGGCGGAACAGGCCCAGGCCGAAACCGGCCCCCAAGGCAGCCAAGCAGCCCTTGGTATTGACCCGCTTGAGGAAGACGCCGAGGAAAAAGACCACGAAGATGGGCGGGGCCAGGTAGGACTGAACGCCCTGGAGGTAGTCGTAAAGCCCTTTGCCGCCGCGGATGACGGGGATCCAGAGCAGGCCAATAATGACCATGGTCCCGGTGGCGATGCGGCCGATCCAGACGAGCCGGGCCTGCGTGGCGCCCGGGCGGAACTTGTCGTAGAAGTCCATCGTGAACAGGGTCGCCGAGGCATTGAAGACACCGGCCAGCGAACTCATCAGGGCCGCCAGCAGCCCGGCGACAACCACGCCGCGAATACCGACCGGCAGGACCGTCGCGACGAGCAGAGGGAAGGCTTTCTGGCTCTCGTCGCGCATGATTCGGCCCTGGGCGTCGAAGAGAGTGTCGGTCATCGTGGGAATAGTGCCGCTCTTGGCGAGGGCAAAGGCGATGATGCCGGGGATGATGAAGATGAAGACGGGCAACAGCTTGAAGAAGGCGGCGCAGATGGACCCGCGTCGGGCCTGTCGCTCGCCGGGGGCGCCAAGGACGCGCTGGACGATGTACTGGTCGGTGCACCAGTACCACAGGCCGATAATCGGGGCGCAGAAGAGCATGCCGATCCAGGGATAGTTGTCGTTGAAGTACCAGGCCATGCGGCCGCTCTCGCGGACCGGGGCCCAAGTCGCCTCGACGCCGCTTGGGACCAGGGGCTTCCAAAGGTTGAACATCTCCGGGCCGACGATCGTACGCAACTCGCTCCAGCCGCCCAGGGCCTGAAGACCGAAGTAGGTCACCAGGCCCGAGCCCATGACCAGGATGACGGTCTGGAGGGCCTCGGTATAGGCGACGGCGCGGAGGCCGCCGAGGATCGTGTAGACACCGGTGAGGATGATCACCAGGAACGAGCCGATCCAGAAGCTGTCGAGGTGGAGGGGCCCGAGGTCCAGTTGCATCTCGGGCAGGAGGGCCCCGAAGACGATGCCGCCGGCGAAGATGCCCACGGCGATCTTGGTCAGGACGTACGCCACGAGGGAAATGAGCGACAGGACCCAGCGGCTGGTCTCCGAGAACCGGCGCTCGAGAAACTCGGGCATCGTGAAGACCTGCGACCGCATGTAGAACGGCACGAACACCCACGCCAGCACGAGCAGACACCACGCGTGCAGCTCGTAGTGCGCCATTGCCACGCCGTCGGTCGTCCCCGAGCCGGCCAGCCCGACGATATGCTCGCTGCCGATGTTGCTCGCAAAGATGCTGGCGCCGACGATGAACCAGCCGAGGTTGCGGCCGGCCAGAAAATAGTCGGCGGCCGTGTCTTTGGACTTGAGGATCACCCACCAGGCCAGGCCCAACAGCAGGCCGAAGTAAGCGGCGATTGCCAGCCAGTCGGTCGTCCCGAGGACGCCTTGTCCCATCACCAGTTGCGTCACGTGCATAAGCTAGTCCCCTGCTAAAACATCCACAGAACCACAATGGGCCACGCCGGCCAAGACAGCCGGGTGATTCTATCACACACGCCTCGACACCACGAACGAAAAACGTCCGTTCGAGCTTGACAGAGCCTGTAGTTATCCGTTCTCAGGGTCAAAAGCAAGGTTGAATTGCGTTTTTTTTTAACCATAATGCGAACACACACCGATGGAACGGCTAAGACGCGGGCCGGCGCGCGGCGGGGATGGGCAACCACGCAAGAACGCCGGCGAGATTCGCAAATTGGCGAAAGAAAAACGCAATTCTGTGTTGTTTTGCCGAAGGCGGTCACCGATAATATCCAGTGGTAGACTGGCTATAATCGCAGGTGTTCGCGGGCCGGCAACCGACCCGGTTGTATCCCGCAAACCGGCGGCGAGGGAGCAACGCCGGCTAGAGAGGACGGTAAGCATGAAGGCTGCAAAGGTGAAAAAGACAAACGGTTTCACGCTGATCGAGCTGCTGGTCGTCATCGCTATCATCGCCATCCTCATGGCCATTCTCATGCCCGCCTTGAGCCGGGCCCGCAACCAGGCCCGCCGCGTCACCTGTGCCAATAATCTCAAACAGATCGGCACGAGCCTGCACCTGTACGGCGCCGACTACGACGCGAAGTTGCCGCTGAACGCCAACCCCGGTTACTGGTGGTGGGACATCGCCTACAGC
>CAYFUB010000760.1:0-3731 GCA_964346195.1 uncultured Pirellulales bacterium | reverse complement strand
CGCCGGCGGGCGATCTCGACGCCGCCCAGGTCGGTGGCCGCGGCGGCCTGGGTCTCGTAGTTCGTCGGGCACAGGCGGGTCGTCGAATAGTGGTCGGAGCCGCGGATGTTGAAGCCGATGTGGCCGTCCGGGCCGATGCCGCCCAGGAAGAAGCTGATGCCCCCCAACACGCGGATGCGCTGCTCATACTCCATGCACCACTGGTCGATTTCTTCGAGAAGGGCCTTTTGTCTGGCTTCGAGCTGGCTCGCCGCCGGGCGATGCCGCAGGCTCAGATCGACGTGTCTGTCGGGCCAGACATCCGTGAGCGTCTCGCAGGTCCGCAGGCCGATGGTGCAGGCGTCGATCAGCAGGGCCTTGGCCGGGTCGAGCCCGAAGCCGTTAATATAAAAGTGCTTCACGTAGTGGGTGAAGCTGTTGTGCTGGGCGGAGTCCATGGGATAGAACTCGTCGATCTGCACGAAGTATAGGCTCGCCATGTCGGGCTTCTGCGCCGGATCGACGCCCACCCGTTCGAGGATGTCTCGTGTCTCCGGCGTCTCCCAGCTTTGAAGCAAGCGCTGGACCCACTTGATGAAGTGTTCCGGTGTCTTGCCGGTGGGCAGCGCGATCACGCCGCCCGGATGGCCCTGCACCCACTCGATAAATCGCAGGGCTGCCAGCCTGCCCAGCGCCGGGAAATTCTCCACAACAATCGTAGGAATCTTTTCCGTCGGCGGATACAGCACGTCAAACGACGAAGCCCGCACCGCCGCCCGCTCAACAGGCGTCAATATAATTCGTGAGTCTTCTCTCATTTGCGCTTCTCCACCGCG
This sequence comes from uncultured Pirellulales bacterium, assembly GCA_964346195.1. GTDB lineage: Bacteria > Planctomycetota > Phycisphaerae > Sedimentisphaerales > Anaerobacaceae > PLanc-01. The sequence continues at coordinate 2,916 of CAYFUB010000760.1, read as the reverse complement.
TCCGAGAGCCTTATCGGCTGCGAGTCGGACGCAGACGATCATAGCAGCTCTGGATAGGTGGTCTTGATCCACTTCTCGACTTGTTGCCGCATAGCCTCAGCGGTCTCCACGATCTCCTCAACTTCCCTGTCGGACACAGCACCGATCCGTTCGTATCCGGTCAGATTTCGCTTCTTGCGGAGGGCGTCCAGGTATCGGAGCGTCTCGCCCGATACACCCATTGTCAATTGAAGAGACTGGAGGATTCGATAGTGATGAGAATCACGAGACGCTCGGTACCCTGCTGCCGCCAAGGCCGCGGTAGCGGCCTGCAAAATGGCATTGTAGGCGATGTTGAACCTCCAGTCGGCACTCAGACCTTCAGACCGGCAGTCCTTCAGATCCCGATCCACGATTGCCAAGAGGTCAGAGATTTCCTGACGTGAAGACTCATGTGCGGACAGCCAGCCGCTACGTTGCCAGTCTTCCAAGCTCATCCGCATCTCCGATCAGAAACAGTTTAGGCCCCTTCAGCGCGGACCGAACGAAATGATGGCCCGAGGAGGATTTACGCGCGAATTCCTCCGGAGAGTACACCGTCGGATTGATCTCTCTGTCCAACATATCTTGGGCCTGTGCCAGCGCAGAGACCACCTCCACGAAACCGACTTCACCGATGACCATCAGGTCCACATCACTGCTGGGACCGGCCTGTTGACTGGCTTGGCTGCCATAGATGAACGCTACCTTGACCCGCCCGCCGAGTTCGGCCAGTGGCGCGCGGAGGACATCCGCCAAACCCGAGGTCTTGCGAATGAGGCCTGCAAGCTCCGCATAGATGGGGCATCGCAAATTCGCCTGGTAATAGGTCCTGTTGCCGTCGCGGCTTTCTATGACGATTCCGCTGTCCACCAAGCCTTTGAGTTCTCGCCGGACGGTTCCGACGGCGCAGTCAACACGTCGGACGACCTCACGCAGATGCCATCGCTTGTCCGGGTCCATCATTAGCAGCGTCAGCACGGCCCGCCGGACGCGGGGAAACAGCCAGTCCTGAACTTGAACTCTGCGTGTTCTCATAATGCGCACAATTGTGCGCTTATCGCGCACATTTGTCAAGGGCCTGATTGCGCAATCTATGTGCCGGCAGGTACAGAACCGTTGTTAGAAAGTTGATTGATTTCTTGAATGTATTGGCTGTCACCAGAGCGTGTGCTGGTCGGCCTCTTCGGCGGAGGGCTGCCGTTTGCGCGTGCGCTTCTTGATTTCGACGATTTTGAGGGCCGGGTCCGGGCGGACCGCCTTGGGACATTCACCCGTCCAGCAATAGAGGCACAGCTTCTCCCGCGGCAGTCCGATGGCCTTGACCATGTCCTCCACGGTCTGGTAGCGCAGCGTCGTGACGCCGAGGTCTTTGGCGATCCACTCGACCATGCGCCGGTACTTCGGAGAGGATGAGTCGAGGTATTCCGAGACGTCGGTCAGGTCGTGGCCTTCGAGGGCCCGGATGGCATTGCGGGCCGCCAGTTCGCGGGTCGAGCGCGTGGACAGGTTGAACCGGCACGGGAACATCAGCGGGGGGCAGGCGGGCCGGATGTGGACCTCCTTGGCGCCACATTCCCACAGCTTCTTGATGGTGAAGTTCTTCAACTGGGTCCCGCGGACGATGGAGTCCTCGCAGACGACGATGCTGTTGCCCTCGATGACCTCCTTGACGGGAATGAGCTTCATGCGGGCAATCAGGTCGCGGGTCTGCTGGGAAGGCGGCGTGTAGCTGCGGCCGTAGCCGGGGGTGTACTTGATGAGCGGCCGGCGGAAGGGCTTGCGGGACTCCGCCGCGTACCCTAGCCCGTGGGCGAACCCGGAGTCGGGAATCCCCGTGACCAGGTCCACGCGAATGTCCTTGTCCCGCCGGGCGAGGTACTGCCCGCATCGTTCCCGCACGACCTCCACGTTGATACCCTCGTAGCTCGACGCCGGAAAGCCGGTATAAATCCAGAGGAACGCACAGATTTGGCTGGCCTTGTTTCGTCCCGGCCTTTGCTGGACGGCCCCGTCCTCGTTGAGCAGGATAATCTCGCCCGGCGCCACGTGCTTGACGACCTCGAATCCGATGTTGTGAAAGGCACTGGTCTCGCTGGTGACGGCCCAGCCCCCGGGGCTCTTTCCCACGACCAGCGGCGTGTAGCCGAACCGGTCCCGGGCCGCGTAGATCCCTGTCCGGTTCAGCAGCAGGAGCGAGCACGAGCCCCTGATGACGTCGAACATTTTCTCGATGCCGTCCACCAGGTCCGTGCCCTGGCTGATGAGCTTGGCGACCAGTTCCGTGGTATTCACGGTGCCCCGGCTGATCTCGCTGAAGGACACCCCCTTTTTCAGCAGCCGGGCGGCCAGCTCGTCGACGTTTTCCACAATGCCGTTGGTGGCCAGGCAAAAAGGGCCGAACTTCGAATTCAGATAGATCGGCTGCTCCTCCAGGGCGCTGATGACGCCGATGCCCTTATTGCCTTTGATATGCTTGTAGTCCTCGTAGAACTTGGATTTGAATTGGCTCTGGCTGATGTCGTGGATTTGCCGCGTGAACTCCCGTCCGAGGACGGCCACCCCGCCGAATTGCGTGCCGAGATGCGAGTGATAGTCGGTGCCGTGAAACAGGATTTCCAGGCAACTGCCCTTTGAGACAACTCCGAAAATACCGCTCATATACTCGTCTCCTTCTCGGTCCGGCGGCGGTGGCCCAACCGCCCCCACGCCCTGCCAACCCTGCTCATGGCCTCCTGCCGGCGTCCCAGCCACAAGCCCATCCGGCCCGTAGTATAGCCGATGGGGGGCGGGAGGGCAACTCAGAACGTGTGGTGGTGTGACATGAGGGTGCACGTCATGTTTGTAGGTAGATTCGGCGAAGACCCTCTGGAACTGTCATTTCGACCGGAGGCCGAA
>CAYFUB010000759.1:0-10691 GCA_964346195.1 uncultured Pirellulales bacterium | reverse complement strand
CCTGCGACCCATGGGCAGGATGCCCATGCTACGGAAAACCGTGTTCTCACACACCGTCTTGGAGGGTCAGTTGCATCGTGAAAACGTCGGCTTGAAGTTTCGCGACGGCGTTGCCGCCCAAGACCTTGACGAGCCGCAGAACCAAAGCCAGGCCCAGGCCGCAGTGGGTCCCCGTGCTCAGGCGGGAGGGGTCGCCGCGCCAGAAGAAATCGAATACGTGTGAGACCTGCTCGGCGGTCAGCCGGCAACCCGTGTTGGAGACTGCGATTTCCACCGAATCATCCTTCTGGTCGGCCGTTGTCCAGATGTGTCCCCCCTCATCGGCGTATTCCACGGCATTGTCCAGAAGATTCGAGAAGACCATGGACAAGTGCTTGGGATCGGATTGGCAGGTCGCCTCGGCGGGGATGCGATTCTCAAGAACGAGCTGCCGCTGGTGTGCTCTGTCGGCGACAGTACGCCAGCAGGCATTGACCAACTCGGCGAGTCGCACCGGCTCCCGTTTGCAGACGATTTGTCGAGCGTCCAGCCGGGCGAGCAGCAGCAAATTGTTGACCACCGATTGCATGCCTTGTGTGATTTCCAGACAATCGGCCAGGGCGACCCGGTATTCAGTCGCGTCGCGGTGGCGGGCCAGCGCCACCTCGATCGTGGAGCGTATCCCGGCCAGGGGTGTCCGCAACTCGTGCGCGACGTCGGCATTGAACTGCCGCTCCCGGTTGAACGAGACCTCCAGCCGAGACAGCAGCTCGTTGAGCCGGTTCTTGATCGGGATGGCCTCCGCGGGTACGTGGGCGGCGCCGATCTGGGTGGTCAGGGTGTCTATTCTGACGGCCGCAATCTCGGCCGCGATGGAATTCAGGGGGCGAAGGCCCCGCCGGACCACTAGCTCGCCGATGAGGAAGGATAACATGACCACCCCGGCTGACGCGAACACCAGGAGCCGGCGCAAGAACCGCAGTTGACCCTGCAGGCCGCCGGCCTCCCGGGCGACCGCCAGAGTGAAGCGTCGCTCATCCGTCAGCGGGAGGTTGTCGTTAGCATCATTGTCCGCCCTTCTTGGCACGAACGTCAGGCCGACGGTCCGTTGCGGTTTGCCGTCTTCGTCTTGCGAGGACCTGAAAATCGGGGCTCCACCGGGACCCTTGATGTGTGGGAGATCACGCGTACCCAGCAAGGGGGATTTTGCCGCTACGGTCCCGTCGGGGCCCCAAAGTTGGTAGTGGGTGGGCTGCTCGGCGTTCCGAAGCGCCGGCATCTGTTGCACGTCGAGCTCCAGCTCGATCCCGTCCCCATCACGCTCGACGGAGGCCGCCAGAATGTGCGCGATCGAGGCCAGAGAGGTGTCGAACTGATTGGTCAGAGCGCCGGCGATCACCGCATAGAGAAGCAGGCTGAAACCTGTCAGCAGCAGTACCATCCCACCGATGATTCCGGCCAGCAACCGGGCGCGCAGAGATCGCATCACGATGTCACTCCCAACATATAGCCCCGGCCCCGAACGGTATGGATCAGGGCGGGTTTATCCGGCCGCTCGATCTTTTTTCGCAGATACCCCACGTAGACGTCCACCACGTTGCTGGATGCCGAGGAGTTGAACTCGTAGACGTGTTCCCATATGTCCATGCGAGATACTGTTCGGCCGGCGCGCATGGCCAGATATTCCAAAAGAACATATTCCCGGGGCGTGAGTCGGATCTCCTCCCGACCGCGCCAAACCCGCTGGGCACTGAGCTCGATTCGCAAATCCTCGATCTCGATACAAGGACTCTTTTCCTGATAGCTGCGGCGCAACAAGGCGCGAACGCGCGCCAGGAGCTCCGCGAATGCGAACGGTTTGACCAGGTAATCGTCGGCCCCGAGGTCCAAACCTCTGACGCGGTCCTGGACCGTGTCTTTGGCCGTCAGGATCAGGACGGACGATTCCCGGCCCTGGGCGCGAATCTTCTTGAGGATTTCCAGGCCGTCCATGCCGGGCAGCATAAGATCGAGAACGATCACATCGTACTCATTGCCCAGCGCGTACCAGAGACCCTCCTGTCCGTCGCCCGTGGCATCCACGGCAAAACCCGCCTCACGCAGGCCCTTGGCCAGGGACTGCCGCAGAGGTCGATAGTCTTCTACGAGCAGCAAACGCATGACGCACCCAGATTGCCCTGCGCGGCGTGCCCGACACGTGCTCTCTTTGTGGTCCGACACGTCCGCAACTATCATACTCTTGCCGACCCTGCTCGTCACGTGCCGGGCGTCGTTTCGCCGTGCGACCAGTGTGAGTGCGTGGGAGGCGAACCCGCCGCCCGCCCCCACAAGAGCGTCCGCTCAGTCCGTGGTAACGTCGACCAACTCGACGCGGACGATCTTGCCGTGGTGTTCCAGAACCAGGACGAGCCCGATGCCGGGAGCATAGAACTTCTGCTCGACGTGGCCCTGTTCCAGCGGAGTCCATTCCTTGGTCTCCAGGCAGTCCTCGAAATCACCGTAGGGGACGGCGACCGAAGCGTTCAGCCGGAGCACCTTGGCCATGTCTTCCGCCTCGCCTTCGAGGAATTCCTGACGGTAGGACTCGCCGGGCCGCGGGTCGGCCTGCATGACGATGCCGGGCAGAGCCCCCTTCACGCCGGCCTCCCAGGAGCCCTCGTCGCTCGTGCCGGTCTGATTTCCCAGGTCGTCATATTCATAGGCCGTCGTGAACTCGCCGAAGTACCAGACGTTCCCATCCACGTTCTGAGCGAACCAGTCTTCCGTGTCCTCTTCCACCCGTCCCGCCGGCGTCACCTCGTCGAACGCCGTCGACGTCTCGCGGACGACGGTGCAGGTCACGCCCAGGATCACCTTCGTTTGGTCCGTGACGAAGATCGCGTCCCTGACCAGACCGTCCTCCGTCTCAGCCTCGTAGACGAAAGTCGTACCTGGTGCCAAAGGCATGTACGGGTTGTCGATGACTCCCACGAAGTTGGCCGGATCGATGACGGGATTGTACGGCTCGGGAGGGTCCGCCAGGGCCGGGACGAGCCACGCGCCCAGTATCCCGACGACCATTACGCCGGCGCCAACGAGGACCCATGAATGCTTCATAACACACCTCCTTGATAAGAAACCTCGATGACCGTTGCGTGTCCCCAGTTACCCCAGTGGATACGAGCCCCGGGAGACAAGAGTTCACGCTCCTGTCTACAGGTGGTCACCACCGCCATTTTTCGGCAGTTTCCCGTGCAGATCCGCAAGAGAATCCCGGCTTCTCAACATCGCTCGTCTGTGCGAGCCCCCGGACGGCAGTCATCTCGTTCTCATTTACGCGGTTTGGCGCGTTTGGCCTTCTGATTCGCAGAGGATCTTCCTCCCTGGTATCCGGTCAAGAGCAGATCTTCGTCCTGGATAAGGCCGACGCCCGGCGCGTACGTCTTGTAGCATTTCTCCTCAGGGTCGAGTCCGGAGGTCTCCTCGACTCTGATACAGTTGGTGAAGGTGCCGGCCGGCGTTTTCAGCGTGACGTCATCGGCCACGATCTCGGCCCGGTCTTGGGCGTTCGGGGCGATCTCCTGATAGTGCCGCGCCCCCAGCAGGACCGTCCCAGGCATGATAATGCCCGCCTTCGAGTCTTTCTCATCCGCCCTCCAGGCCCCGGAATGCCCGACGATTTTGCCGTCTTCGTAGTCGTCGACCTCTTCTCCGAAGTAGAATACGTCGCCGTGCTCTTTACAGACGGCAAAGAAGTTCCTCGACACCTCTTTGAGTTTGCCGTTCTCTTCTTCCCGTTCTTCCACGACCCGTGTTTCGACGCCGCCGACTACCTTTGTCTTATTCGTGACGGTGATCACCACTCTTTCCTTCGCGTTTGCCAGCACAAGCTGATGGCCGGGTTGCAGAATGAAGAACCGATTTCTGCCGACCGAAGAGAACGTGCAGTCCTCCTCATGGAAAGAATCCGTCCATTTCTTGTTCGGCGCGATCGAGATCTCTTCATCGGACCCCTTTTCCTTGATCTCAATGACCTTCCCTTCCGGGGAGACCTCCACCTCGTACTCTTTGCCGTCGGACTGCATGTCCACGTCGTACTGGCCTGGGTTCTCCCCCTCGACCTCCTTTTGAATGGCCATAATCCGGCCTTGCGGGAAGGCTTCCCGGAGCGCCTTTTCTATCGGCACGGGCAACTCCGAGGGCTGGACAGCGACTTTCCTTTCGCGCACCCCGGCCTCGGCGCGAAGGCCGACGACCAATAGCATTGCGGACGACCCGAGCGCGATGAGCAGTACACGAAGCCAACCTGATATGGTTTTCATAAGATCTCCTGCCCCAAAAACCATTCTACCGGAAACGCAAGGTGCGCCGTGTACGTCGTTGTCCGGACGAGACGTGTGCACAGCGCACCCTGTATATTAACAAGCAATTGGCCGGCACGCGACGGCTATTCGTCGTCCTCGTCTTCCACCTCTTTGCCGAGCAGCGTTCCATCGGGCGCGATTGCGAGTTCAACTTCCTGACCGCCGATGACCACGTCGGCCGAGTAGATTGTCTGACCGTCTTCGGTCTCCTTTTCAATCTCCTTGATTTCCGCGCCGCCGGCCTCTTTCACGATGGTCGCCTTGACTGCTTCGGGCACGTCAGCAAGCGGGACTTGCACTTCCTCCTCATCTTCCTCGTCATCGTCATCGGCTTCGTCGTCCTCGTCGTCATCCGCTTCCTGACCGAGCGGAGTTCCGTCGGCTGCCACTCCGATCTCGACTTTCCGGCCGTCGATGATCACCTCTGCCTCGTAGACGGCCTGGCCGTTCTCGATCTCCATCTCGATCTCGCCGATGGTGCCGCCCTGGGCCTGCGCGAGGATGGTCGCCCTGACGGCATCAGGCACCTCTGCGATTGAGACGGTTATCTCGTCGTTCGTCATCCTCTGAGTAGCGACCGCCCCGATACACAATGCCAGACCGGCAACAACCAGCAGACCCATGAGTTTCGCCTGTTTCCGTTTCATTTCCAGTCTCCCTGCAAAAGACGTTCAGCAACTGTGCCGCCTGCCACCGCGGGCAAAACCGGCTTCCGTCACCGCCACGATAACGGGGCCAAGATGAGAGAATCGTGAGAAAATCCGGCTTTCTCAATTTTCTTGCGACGGCCCCTCGATTTTGATGAATTGCTTCCACGCCGCGTTGAGAGCGTCCTCGCTTTTCATATCGCTGTGAACGTAGAGGCCGTAACGGACGTGCAGTGGCTGAGCAGGCTGAATCTCCCTTGGTGCGTCGTACGTCAGCGAAGCTCCCATCCAGCCGTCGTTGCGGACGTGGAAGTAGGTGGGGTGATTGGGGTTCTGCGGGTGGTCGAATAGCGTAACGCCCTCGATTTTGCCGTTCTCAATGGCCCCGGAGTAGTCCACCCAGCGGGCCCGCTTCCAGAGGATTTCCTTCTCGTTGACGCCGCCCTCGGAATTGCGGATACGTCCGCCGCCGTCGTTGACGCCGATAGTCTTGGCCATCCGCACCCCGATCATGCCGAACGGCGTCTTGCCGAGTGTGACCGGCTCGTCTTTGGCCGCGAACGTCGAATCGACAGCGAGCAGCCATTCCTTGCCCTCCAGCAGCACGACGCTGACCGTCCGTGCCTCGTCGAGCAGGATCTTGCCGTCCTTATCCACCCACTCGTTCTCAACGGTGACATACGACTTCTCGCCCTCGTCCTCGTACTTGACGATGCGTCTGTGCCGGACGGTTCCGAGCCGGCGGTCGCTCCAGAAATCCACGCCGCCGACATCGTTGTGGGACATCCAGACGGAATTATGATGGCTGTGTGACTGGGGGTCGCGCGGATGCCCCATGCGCGTGAGGCTGTGTCCCGCCGGCCCGACGACGGGGAACAGGAACGGCCGATTCAATCCCGGCCCGAAATGATACCGCGTAATCTCCACGCCGTCCCGCTGAAACGACGCCTGCTCGTACGGCTGCGGCACCACCTGCAATCGCGGCACCGCTTTCGCCTCCGGCACCTCCCGCCCCGCCGCCACGCCGCTCGCGGCCACCCACGCACAGAACCCTGCTGCCAACACCTGCCCGATCAACAATCCCGTACGCATGGCAAGTCCTTTCTCATCAAGTGGACAGCAGCCTCGGCGACTACATAAGTCACTTTCAGTCCCGCTCGATCTCAGCGACGGCTTGCTCGAACCCAATCGCTTTGCCACCTGCCGATTTGGCGGCGTCGTAAGCACGAATGGCCTCCAGCTCTTCGAGCTCCTCAATCAACTTTTTGTATTCTCCAATATCCAATATCACTGCCCTCTTTCTGCCAAGATCGTCAACTATGAATCGCGGTTTGCCAGTTGCCATTTCAGTATACTCTTGACGGGATGCTTCGTCGCAAATAGTGGTCACGCCCTCAAAACGGCTATGTTTGGAACGCTTTGAGTTCCCATTCTGCCAATGTCAAGCCGCTTGCTCCGGCGCATTTATCCAAGAAGGCAACCTTGCACCGATGCTCCTCCATGCTGTTCACGTATGTCCATCGCGTATCGTGGTCCCTCAGCCCGGCCCTTGCGAGAATCCTCGCATCGACCGGGCACTGGGGTGGAGTCGCTATTCTGCCCATGCACCAGAGACGCTTGAGGAAAACAGACAGGCTCTTCTGTGCGTGAGAAACCTTGAACCCATCGCTGCGCAGGCAGCCTCGAAAACGCTTGTTCATCCTCTGCTTCAAGGTCTCGATGTCCAACTCATACTGAGACTTGGCGATGGTTCGTCTGTACTTGTGTGCAATCTCACAAAGAAGAGCTTTCCATGTCTCGCGGACACAGGCTCTTTCTCGCTCTGAGAGGCCGACGGCGTAGAGCGCATTGTGCTGAGAAGCAGACTTCACTGCATCCGAAGCGGCTTGGCAATCGGTGCGATATGGGTTATATCGCTCAAGAAACTTGTCCTTCTCGCGTTTCAGTTCTTCGGGGGTCAAGGCTGTTCCTTTCGCCATATGCTGCTCTTTCGTCTTGCAGCCAATCGGAGATTATAGCTACGTTGCGGACTTCAGCCTTTCCCATCCGCTGTCTCTTCCGCAATGACTTGCAGGAACTGTGCAGGCGTCACAATCGCCATGCTCCGGAAGGGATGCAATACCAGAAGATCGTCATCGCCAGTGATGATATAAGAGGCGCTGCCACTGACGGCCAACTCCAGGAATTTGTCGTCCCTGGCGTCCCGACACGCGCGAATCTCTTCTGTTGTCTCCACGAAGATCGCTTGATCAACAAAGGCCACGAGAAATTCCTCACGCTCAGAGGCCGTCACATACCGCTCAAACTTCGGTCGCTGGAGCACCTCGGCTAATTCCTCTATGGCGGGCGGTGACAACAACACGCGACCGCGTTTCAGAGCTTGACGGAACGCTTGCCCCGGCGTCGAATGCGCAAACAACAAGGCACTGACCAGGACGTTCGTATCAAAGACATGACGTGCGCCCTCATTCATTGAGCAGCGATTCCAGGATTTCCGGCGTGAGGCCGCGTGCCTGCGCCTTGCGGCTGATCTCGTCCATGATTTCCTCCAGGGGACGCGCTGTGCGCGCCACCTCGGTAAGTTTCAGGCTCAGCAATACTTCGAGCTTCCGCTGCTGTTCGGCGGTCGCCGTATTGTAGACACGCGCCGCTTCCGGGCTGACGCGGATCGTAATAGTCCGTGTTTCCATGGTTTTCCACCTTTGACCGCATTGTCTGTAGCAACCAGGAAAGAGCCTTCCCGGTATCGGGTGCAATCTCATTCTATCATAGGCTGGGTCCAAGAGCAACTACTTGCAGGGATTCGTTTGCCTGTGTGCCAGGCATGAGGCAGCGCGGCTATTGGGCGTACTTCCGCTGGGTGGGCTCGTCGAGGAGGCGGATCTGCTGGAGGACGAGGCCGTAGTGGCTGGCGGGGGGCTTTTCCTGCATGACCTCGCCGCGCCAGTCTTTGGCGAAGTTGCCGGAGTAGCACAGCCAGGTGGTCCGACCGTCAGCGCTCATGAACTTGGTCGGGATGTTCAGGAAATAACCCTGCTCGCCGAAATCCTTCATGTAGGTCACGAGCCGCCAGGGGCCGGTGAGGGCATCAGCCTCGAGGATGTAGGAATTCATCTTGGCGCAGGTGGGCCAGCCGTCGGTGACGCACATGAGGTACTTCTTCAGCGGGGCGTTGTAAGTGGCCGTGACGCACCCGCAGTTGTTGTTCCAGTCGATGAGCGGCTGGATTTTCGAGAAGTCATTCGTCCACAGGGGTTTGCCAGCGGCGTCGTGGCCGGCGAAGAACTCGTACTTGGACGCGTCGTTAATGTTCTCGACGCTCGGCGTGACGCGAAGCAGATAGACTTGGTCGCCGCTGATCCAACTTAAGTTGCCGAAACGCGGCTTGGGATCGGGCTCGGGGGCGCCGTGGGCGACGAGATAGGCCTTGCCATCCGGGGAGTGCTCCATGTTCTTGCCGAAATCGACAAAGTGCGGTGAGCCGATTTTCACGGGGTAGCCCCACATGCCGGTCTCGCCGAAGAGGGGCTTGGCCGGTGTGTGCGGCGTGTCGGTCCAAGTTTTGCCGAAGTCCTTCGAGACGCGGAAACCCACCAGCGGGCCCAGCCAGGGCCAATTGAAGGCCTGGTCGCCGTAGCGGGTCAGGCCGTCCGGAGCGAGGCAGTAGGTGCCATAATACCAGATGCCGTCGTGGACGAGACTGCCGCAAGGATAACGGCCCCGGTAGGGTGAGGCATCGCCCTTCACCAGGCCCAGGCTGATGACCTTCAGGTTGAGCGGGTCGTCGCCGATCATCACGGCTTGTCCCGTCGTGGCGTCCGGGCCCACGCCGCTGTTGGAGTTCTCGCGCGAACCGTCGGGCCGTGGCACGGACCCGTCGGTCCAGGGGGAGTACATGTTCCCGTCGGAAGCCCAGCTCGGATACCACGTGTCGGCGAAATGGTAGTCGCTGTGGACGCCGGTGAACGCGACGCCGACAATGTCGCTGGAGGGCTCGAATGGGCAATCCGTCGGCGGCTTCGACGGCCAGATAAACGGCTTGAAATGTTGACCCTCCTTGTGTTGGACTGCGGCGGCTGTGCAGACGTCTCCGAGCAGCAGCGATATGCCGGCAAGTTGACACAGAAGCAGTTTCGCCGTGGCGGTGGTCATGACCTTGCCTCCTTTCCACAATCAACAGGAATTATGGGTGGCAGCGTCAAGGCCGCAGACCTTGGCGATGCCTCCTGTGTATTCGCACCAGACCATCGTCAAGCTGCGCTTGGCGACGCCGCTCTGGCATTGAGTCGGTTAGCTATGAGCGACAGTCCTCAGGCCTGACCGGCCGGCTCGAAGAGGGCTTCGACGAACGTGCCGGGGTCGAACTCGGCGATGTCCTCGGGCTTCTCGCCGAGACCGACGAATTTCACTGGGATATCGAGCTTGTCCTTGATGGCAATGACGATGCCGCCCCGGGCAGTGCCGTCGAGCTTGGCCAGGAAGATGCCGGTGACGTTGATGGCCTCGGTGAACAGCTTCGCCTGGGAAATGGCATTCTGCCCGGTCGTCGCGTCGAGGACGAGCAGCACCTCGTGTGGTGCCCCCGGAATCTTCTTCGCGGCCACGTCGCGGATCTTCGTGAGTTGCTGCATCAGGTCTTTCTTCGTGTGCAGCCGGCCGGCCGTGTCGAGGATGAGGATATCCGCCCCTCGCGCCGCGGCCGCCTCGCAGGCGTCGAAAGCGACGGCGGCCGGGTCGCTGCCGGTCTGGTGCTTGACGATCTGGACGCCGATCCGCTCGGCCCAGATGGTCAACTGCTCGACCGCCGCGGCGCGGAAGGTGTCGCACGCGGCCACGATGACCTTCCTGCCGTTGCCATTGAAAATGTAGGCCAGCTTGGCGATGCTGGTGGTCTTGCCGGTCCCGTTGACGCCGGCCACGAGGATGACCGTTGGTCCCGTCTCGGCCACGCGCAACTGCCGGTCCACGTGGGGCCAGTAGTCCTTGATATGCTCCTTGAGAAACGGAATCACCTCCTCGGAACTGGAGATCTTTCGAGCGCGGTAGGCCTCCCGCAATTCAGAAACCAGCTTGTCGGTCGTCTCGACGCCGATGTCGTCACTGATCAGGGTCTCTTCCAACTCGTCCAGCAACTCTTCGTCGATCTTCCGGCCGATACTGAGAATCGACGAGAGCGAGTTGTTGATTTTGCTTCTGGTTTTGCCCAGCCTCTCCTTCAAGTAGTCGGCTGTCTTGGAGAATATTCCCATAGCGGGTCCTCATGCACAGACTTCCATATCGCTCCATCACGGCCGCAGCCCGCGCTGAGCCTGGCCTGCGATTCCCCGCTGATAGTATCGACCTTCTGGAAAAATGCAAGGCAGAGTCCCCGAAATCCGCTCGCACGCATCTGTGGGGTACGACTGGATTCCTCGGAATGACGGACGCATGGAGGTAATCCCTTGCACAGATTCCGTCATCCTGAGCGAAGCGAAGGATCCGGGCATCGTATGGGAGGTTTCGTTTGATGCGCTACGGACTTTTTGTTCTGTGGCCAGATGCCTCGCTTCGCTCAGCATGACAAAGAGCGGCTACCGCGCTATGAAATTCAGCCGCACCCCGGCTGTGGGGTGCGTGTCATGTTTGTAGGTAATACAGATATCTTGCCTAGTCTGTCATGTCGAGCGAAGCGTCAGCGCAGTCGAGACATCTGGCCGCGAAGGGAAGGTGCCTCTTGTCCATA
>CAYFUB010000758.1:0-9981 GCA_964346195.1 uncultured Pirellulales bacterium | reverse complement strand
CCGCGGCCAGTCGGGATACCCATTCGGGTCCAGCTCGTCGAACTTCATCAAAAGGGCTTTGAGCTCGAGCCGCCGACGGTCCAGTGTGGCGTAATCCACCAGCCCGTCTTCACGGACATATTTTTCGAGAATCTCCGCGTACGCGCGGCAAAAAGAAGCCAGAGCGGACGAATCGCCGGCCTGATCGGGCGTATCGTTGGGCTCCGCCGACACAGGTGCGACACCGTTCGGCTCGGGCACTTCGACGGGGTCATCTTCGGCCGGCTTTGTGACGCGGGCATCTTGCCCGCGATTCGAGGGCGGCCTCGGACCGAAGGGCCGCTGTGCGTCCGGCTCGACACGGGTTGCGTCGTATGGCTCCGGCTCATCCGTGGCGGTACTGTCCCCCGCCCGGGCGTCTTCGGGGGATGGCGTGCGATTGCCCGCCGCGCCCATGGGGTTCGTGTCGGTTTCGACAGCGGCCACGGTATCCCGAGCCCGCGCTGTTCGGGGTCGTTCATTATCGAACTGGGACGTCGCTGTCTGGGGTGACGCTTGCACCTGCACGCGGTTCGGCTCGGGCGTCTGCTCGTGGGACCCGGCAGTCACGTTCCGATCCGTTTGCGGCCGTGTTCTGACCTCCGGGCATCCGGCAGCGAACGGAAGGCCAAGCAGCAAGACAGTCACCAGGAAGCCTCTGATCATGGCGTATTCCCACGTGAAAACGACATTTGTCAGGCCATCGAAAACCCTAAGATAAAGTGAAAGACGATGAATGCAACGTTTTGTTCACAATATACTCCTCCAGGCGTCACAGAATTCTGCGATTCCGCAGCCGGGAGATCAGGCCGGCGCCGATGCCGCTCAGGATCATGGCGCCGGGGGCCGGAATCGTCGAGCTCTGGGTATCGGGTACCAGGATATGGTGGTCAATCGAGCCGTCTTGGGCCGCCGCGACAGGATCGGCATCGGGCGACGTGAAGCCGGCATTCCAGAGCGCGCGGCCTGCACCACCCTTGACGAAGAAGTCGCCCCAGACCGGGACGCGCGGACTGTCGAACTCGATCACGACGACTTGGCCCGCGATTCCCTCGAACTTGATCCCGAAGAAGGTCTCCGGGATGCCGAAGTTGCCGTTGAACTGGCCGTGCAGTTGCGGGTCGTCGGTCAGGATGGGGACGTTCGGATTGATGATCTCATCGGTGGTGCAGTTATCGGATGTCTCGATGATCAGATGACTGATCTCGCCCTGCGTGCCCGTACTGTCGAACACGTATTGATAATGCCAGGTGAGGTCGGGGTTCTGTGTCACGGTCCAATGGAAGATGATCGGGTTCGGACTGTCGAGCCATTCGCCGACCGCCACGAGGCCGCCGTCGGCGGTCGTGAGACTGCCGCTGAAAGTCGTGGGAGCCGCCTGAGCGAACGAACCTAGAACTGTCACTGTAAGTAACGGGACAACACTTCTTCGCAACATATGGCCACCCCCAAACACTTACCTTGATTAGCGAGCAGGTCCGACAGTTCCGCCGCTGCTGATGTACCCCAGTGTTGAATTATCCGGTTAGTATATCCGCTTGGCCGCCTCAAGTCAAGAGCACGGTGGCGCCGGCATGCAGGTGCGTGCAGATTTTTTTCACGCGGTGCTGCGCTCGACCGCCAGAGAGGAATTTTCCGGACACTGCGGCCCGAAAGCCCGAAGAATTTCCATATTTCTCGTGCGCACCACCGGCGAGCGTCTCGGCATAGGGAATGTCGTCAGAGAAGTTATGGGAACCAAACGCCCGCCGGGCGGTCTAAGAGGACAGCCCTTCAGGTTGAAAAACGACGGGCAACCGCGGCAACGATTCCCAACGCAACGTGTTGTGTTTGGACTCGGGCTTCCACTCGCGATGAGTTGCGAGTGAGGGCCGGATGCACGTCATGTTTGCTAGTAGGTCTTGCGAAAAGCCGCCTGGGCCCGTCATTTCGACCGAGGTCGAAGGCCGCGCGGAGAGCTTTGGGGACCCTTCCCAAACGCATTATTTCGCGTTTGGGGTCCCAGACACGGAGCGCAGCGGAGAGCCGGGAATGGAAATCTGCGAACGAGAGGTACCCTTTCATTCGCTGCCAGAAGTCTCGACCACGCTGGCGCTCCGCTCGACATGACAGACCAGGCAAGGCGTCCAGATTGCCTACAAATATGATGTGCACCCGTGGGGATGTGTCCGCTTGCATCTGCGCGCGTGAAACGCTATAATCATTCGGGAGGTTCGATAACAGGCCTTTTGGGGAGATGGTGCCCCATGCAGGGGTGTCTGTCACAGCAGGATATGGCGGCTCTTGTCGAAGGAACAGCCTCGACCGGACGGCTCGTACTATGGAGGCGTCATCTGAGGCTGTGCGACGCGTGCGCGACGGCCGTGGCCCGGTTGCGTGCCGGTGTGGAGCCGGAAGCCACCGTCGCTCAGGCCGGACCTGCCCGGCCGGTGGCGCGCGATTGCGGTCTGCCCGCGATCGGTTTGGAGCCGAACCTGCAAATTGGCGACTTCCGCGTGGAGAGACGCCTGGGTTCCGGCGGCATGGGCGTCGTATACCAGGCCGTGCAGCTTTCTCTCAATCGGCGTGTGGCATTGAAGGTGCTTCCCTTCCGGGCGGGTGTCGGCGTTTCGGCGGTCGAGCGGTTCCATCGCGAGGCACGAGCGGCGGCGAAGCTCCGCCATCCGAACATCGTCACGATTCACGCCGAGGGGGCCGAGAGTCACCTCTGCTATTTCGCCATGGAAATGATCGAAGGGGAGAACCTCGATCAGATCATCAAGGACATGCGTGCCGCCAGATCTCTCGGCACGGTCCCGGTTGACCCATCGATTCCGTCGCAGGATGCGGAAGCGAGTGCTCCGCCGCGACCTTATTGCCCGTTGCGGGATTGCGTCTCGGAAAAGGAGTACTTCAGCAACGTGGCCCGGTTGGTGTGCGAGGTGGCCGATGCGTTGCACTATGCGCACAGCCAGGGGATTATCCACCGCGACGTCAAACCATCGAACCTGATGCTCTCGCGCGACGGCCGGCTGGTGCTTCTGGATTTTGGAATCGCGCGAATCTGTGCCGAACGGGCGATGACGATGTCCGGCCTGTTCGTCGGCACGCCCCGGTACATGAGCCCCGAGCAGATCGGCGGGGGACCGAAGACCCCGGACCACCGCTGCGATATCTACTCGCTCGGCGTGACGCTTTATGAGCTGCTGACCCTCGAGCCGCTCTTCGACGGGGATACGCAAGAACGACTCATCGGCCAGATTCTCAACAACGAGCCGCGCGGGCCCCGACGGATCAATCACCGGATTCCCGTGGACCTGGAGACGATCTGTCGCAAAGCCATCGCCAGAGACGCGAACCAGCGTTATGCCGCCGCCGGTGATTTCGCCGAGGACCTGCGACGCTACCTCAAGGGGCAGGTCATTAGAGCCAGACCACCGGCAATTTCGGATCGGCTCGTCAAGTTCGCGCGTCGTCGTGCCGTGATGTTGATTCTGGCGGCAGGTGTCGTGGCCGCCAGTACGGTCGCCGCCGTCATGACGTGGGGGCACTATACCGCGCGCTGGGCTCGGGAGTACGCCGTGGCGGAGATTGACAGGCTGATCGAACAGGACAAGTACGTCGCGGCTCTGAGGCTGGCCCAGAGGGCCGAGCGCCATATTCCGGACAACCCCTTGCTCATTGACCGATGGCCGCGCCTGTCGCGACGGTACGCGGTGACTACAAAGCCGTCCCGGGCCAAGGTCTACATCAGGGACTATTTCGACACGGACTCCGGCTGGAAATACCTGGGGCGCTCTCCCATCGAGGACGTCAGGATTCCCTTTGGGACGTGTCGTTGGAAAGTAATGAGGTCAGGGTTCATGACGGTGGAGGTCGTCCTGTCGAACGACCTGCCTTCGCAGTATGTCGACCGGACCACTCTGGTGCCGGAACAAGTTAACTTCACCCTGCACGAGAAAGGGAGCTTCCCGCGTGACACGGTGTGGATACCGCCGGCGCAGCTCGATCAGAAGTTCATGTTTCACGGCGAGCGAGAGATTCCCTCCGCGCCCGCTTACCTGATCGACAAATACGAGACAACCAACGGCGAATTCAAGGAGTTCGTGGGCGGCGGAGGCTATGAGGACCCGAATTTTTGGCAGGAGCCGTTCCTCAGGGAGGGAAATGTCCTGTCCTGGTCACAAGCGATGGAGATGTTCCGCGACCAGACCGGGCGGGCGGGCCCGGCGACCTGGAAGGATGGGAGTTACCCGCCGGGTAAAGGCGACTATCCGGTCGGCGGGATCAGTTGGTACGAGGCGGCGGCCTACGCGCGATTCCGGGGCAAGGATCTGCCGACGATCTTTCACTGGGCGTTTGCGGCCCGCGCCAACGATGTCCCCTCCCGCATCACGGATCTGAGCAACTTCGGTGATGCTCCGGCGCTCGTGGGCAGTCACAGGGGCATGGGCCGGTTCGGCCTCTACGATGCCGCGGGGAATGTGCGCGAGTGGTGCTGCAACGCTCTTACGGGGGATGCCGACATGCGCGCCATTCTCGGCGGCGCGTGGGACGAGAACATGTACCTGTTCGTCAATGGAGTCGCTCGTTCCGCCTGGGACCGTGACGCGCGCAATGGCGTCCGGTGCGTCAGATATCCGCAGGGCAGGGGGGCTGTCCCGGAGATCGCCTTTGCCCCGGTCGAGCATCGGCACCGCGACCTGTCCAAGTTCGTGCCCGTCTCCGATGAGATCCTCCAGTCTTATGTGGAGACCTGGTATCACTACGACCAGACGGAACTGAATGCCACGGTAGAATCGGTGGATTACGAACTGGGGTATTGCCGGCGGGAGCGAATCACATTCGATGCCGCTTACCCGGACGAGCGGGTGATTGCCTACCTTCATCTGCCGCAGGGAACGAAACCGCCCTTTCAAATCGTCGTATGGTGGCCGGGCGGAGACGCCCGCTGGGAGCCCTGGCCCGAAAGGGCCTATCCGCACGAGCTGGTCTGCCTCATCCACAGCGGCCGCGCCCTCGTTATACCCTTCTACAAAGGGACGTATGAGCGTTCGTTGGGGCGGGACGACTATCCGCCGGACACGATTCTGAGCAGAAATCTGTACGTCCAGCGGTCTCAGGATATGCGCCGGACCATCGACTACCTCCAGACCCGCGCGGATATAGACATCGAGAAACTCGCTTTCGTCGGGCTCAGTTGGGGCGGACAGATGGGTCCGGTGATGATCGCCACAGAGGAGCGCTTCAAGGCGGGTATTCTGCTGCTGGGCGGCATCTGCGCTTGCGAGAGACACCCGACGTCCGATCCGGCCAACTTCGCACCGCGCGTCAGAATCCCGATGCTGATGATCAACGGGAGAGAGGACTCGATATTTCCGTACGAACAGGCACAGAAACCCGTGTTCGAGTTGCTGGGGACGCCCCGGGAACACAAGAGGCATGTCCTGTTTCCCGGCGAGCACGGCATCCCGTGGGAATATCGCAAGCAGTACCACAAGGAAATCGTGGATTGGCTGGACAAGTATTTAGCCCCGGTGGGCCGAGTAGCCGATGATACCCGAGTGAAGCCCGGGGGCTCCACACAATGATGCCGAGCAACTTCGAATCAGCAGGATTCTTGCCATATGAGTGATACCAGCCAGGTAGACAGAAACGTACTGGAGGCGATCCGGCGCGGTGATGCGGACGCATGGGTCCGGCTGGTCGACGAATACCAGGGCCGGCTCCTGCGCTTCGCCGTGGCCCGTGTCCCCCAGAGCGCCGACGCCGAGGACATCGTCCAGGACACCTTCACCTCGTTTGTCAAGGTGGTGGGCCATCTCCAGATTGAGACGAGTATTGAGACCTACCTGTTCGGCATCCTGCGCAATGAGATTGTCAACCGTCTGCGGACGCGGTGGGCCCGGGCCGTGTGCCTGCTCCAGGACGTCTATCGCACGGGCACCGATGACGTACCGATCGATCCGCTCGCCTGCATTCCCGCGTCCGATCCGAGCGTGAGCCGCTGCGTCAGCCACAACGAACAGTACCAGTTGCAGCGGCAGGTCCTGACGGAGGCATTGAAGCAGCTCGTCCGCGATCTTCAGGAAGGGCCGAGATTCCGCGACTTGAAGGTCTGTGAGATGGTCTTCTACTGTCAGCTCCCCGGCCCCGAGGTGGCCCGGCTGATCGACATGGATGAAGTGCAGGTCAGGGTCATCAAGCACCGTTGCCTCAAACGCATCCGCGCGCACGTTACCCGCAGTGACGCGATGAAGGACATCTCTGTCTCCTATTCCGAGGACCTGCTGACGGAGATCTGGGAATCCCAGCGCCTGAGCTGTCCGAAGCGCAACACCCTCGGCGCGTTTCTGCTCGAGACCTTGTCGCCCGAATGGTTCGATTACGTGGATTTCCACCTGACGACCGTGGGCTGCCACTTTTGCCGCGCCAGTTTCAAAGACCTCCAGGAACAACAGACCAGCGAGCAGAACACACGCTTCCAACATCGCATCCTGACCTCCACGATCGGCTTTCTCACCAGGCCCTCGTAGGCCAGTCTGCCCGCAAGGTGTATCAAGCCTCGATGCGCAACGACGTGACGGGTTTGTTTGGCGGCAGTCCTGTACCGATGCACCGGAGCCGTCCCCAAGGTCGTCGACCCTGATCCTGCGACGATCCTGCTGCCTGAGGTGCTGGCCGGCGTTGAACCGGGCCGCAGAAAGCCCGACACGCCGGGAATACCGGTGCGGATGTGATACGGATTATGAAGAATTCTCGCGCCCCGTGTGTCATCCCTTCGGCTACGCTCAGGGCAGGCTCTGAACGAAGCGCAGCGCCGTGAAGGGTCTGGGTTACGAACGGGAGAAACGTCTCATCCGGAGGCCAGATCCTTCGGCTTCGCCTCAGGATGACTGAGTCTGTACCGCGCAGGAATTTTCCATAATCTGTATGACAGGTCGCTCGGGTCCCGGCCTATCGGCCGGCGATGGCGCCCATCGAGAGACTCTTGGTTTGCGCGTTGGAGGGCAGGCGGTAAGGCTTGACCTGCTGATAACCTTTCTGCTTCATGCAACCGGCGAAGACGTTGCGCTTATACGTGTCGCCCCAGGTAAGCCAGGCATTGAATGGATCATGGGGGGAGAGGCTGTCGTCCCGTGGTCCGCTGTAGGAGCCGGGCGGGTCGACCGGAAAGTTGTGGTCGAGATAGTCATCAGCGATGGCCTCCGTGGCCTCCTGACGCGCCTTCTGCTCGCAGCAACAATAGTCGGCCTTTGCCTGCTCGATGGTCTTGTCGGGACGATACCAGTAGCAACCCGGGCGAAAGCATCCGCCCACGAAGAACAGCAGCACCGTAAGCAGAACGATTCCGGCTTTCATCGTTTGTCTCCCCCTCCATCCTCGCCTGGGTGTCTCTAAGCCGCAAGTAAATTCCCGGTTACGGTTTTGGGGCGGGCTGGGTCTCGGCCGCGGTCTTGGCCGGCGGTTCCGGCAGGACCAGAGGCGTGCGGCTGTTGCCCGCCGAACCATAGCTGAAGCCCAGTTTCGAGGGCAAGGCGCCCGTCTGGTTCTGTCCTCCGAGCAGCCTGTCATGCTCGGCCTGCAGGGCGTTCAGATCGTTGGCTTCGACGGCCCGTCTGATGCCGGACTGGGGCGCATTCAACAGCTTGTTGAGGCATTGCTCTTCCGTCTCGACGAGGACCGACGCCAGATAGTTCCTCGATACGTTCCGGAGGGTATTCCCCTGCACGCCCCGGATGTATCGCTGGATGGCGAAGGAATAGAGCTGGGCGAACTGCCGGGCGAGTTGCGGATTGGCGGTGCCGCCTGCCATGATTCGGGCGGACAGCACTTTGAGAATCGCCGTGTCCGCCAACTCATAACTGACGGCCCACTGGGCGTAGTTCTTGATCCGGACATCGGCGATACGGACGAGCAACTCGTCAGCCTGCGCCATGCCATACCGGCCGGCGAACTGGGCCATCAGGTGCAGGGCCTCCGGGCTGCTGGTCTCCACGACCGGGCCGCACGAATCGATGATTCTGCGGGCCATTTGCGCCGCGTTACCCTGATCCTGATCGAGTTTTTCCCAGACGCTCGGATTCGTGGCCGCACGGACCGCCCGGTAGCGCACCGCGCTGTTCTCGTGCGGTATCATGCGTACGGCCAGATCGACAAGCCTTGGGTCGTTCAACTCGCCGACGAGGATCAGCAGGTTTGTGAAGATTCTGAACCGTCTGTCGGGGTCGGTGATACCGGTCCTGGCGTATTCGAATCCTGCGGCGATTTCGCGGGCGGCCGCCTCGGAAAACCGCTGCGCATATTGAGCCTGCGTGCCCTGGCGGCTCAGGATGACCGCGCGATATTTCGCCACCTCCGTGAAATCGATGGTCCGCACCAGGCGTCCGACTGAATCATTCATGAAGGCATCGATGACCGCCAGATCCTCGGGTGTCAGAATTTCCTTCTTGAAGACCTCCTCGATCCGGCGGGCGTCCACCTGGGCACGGGAAATCGTGAGCAGGGTAAGAACCAGACCGCCGATAAAAATGGCGGAAAACGCGCGTTTCATACTCATTTCGTTAATATTCCTTTCAACGTGCCTCCGGATATTTTATCCAGATTAACCCTTATGGCCCCTTTTGTCAAGCGAATTCGACCAGTGTCGCGCCCCCTCCATCACGGCCCGATAAAAAGTCGCGATTCGATGTTGCGGAGGCACCGTCCTGCCTGACGGAATCCTGTATACCCCTCCCCGCCCGTGCGGTTTGCATTCCATGTCAATTCCCATGGTGGTGCTCGCGCCAAGTAACCTCGCGTTGGCGGGTCAATCATCGGCGCCGGGCGAGCCGCCGAGGTGGATGCTTCTCCGCCATGTGCTGCCGTCGTTCAAGTCATCAGGCTGTGTCTGTGTCGGTGCAACCGCGACGAGCGAGAAGCCCTTGCCGTCGGTGGGCGAGTACCAGTCGTCATCGTACTGAAAATCGGCGATGGTCCGGCCGATGGCGTCCTGCAACCGGATTCGTTCCCCGCCGTTGTCCAGTTTGCCCGTGTATTGCCCGGCCGGCTGCACGGCTTCGCCGTACCGCAACCGAAACGCATCCAAGTCCTCCACCACGACGGTCGTCCCGCCCGGCCCCAACTCTGTGGGACCGAAGGTGAAACGAATGCCCTGCGAGAATTGCACGAGATTGAGGTCGATGGCCGCGCCGCCGACGTTCTTCAGCTCGATGAACTCGGTATTCAGTTCCGTCCCCGTCCGGTCGTCATCTGCGGGATGGTACATGATCTCCGTAATCCGCAGGCTCTCGACCACCGGCCCGACCGCAAACGTTGTCGCGCTCAACGCGCTCCACGAGTTCCCATCGAGCGTGCGCGCTTTGACCATAGTGCTGCGTTCCAGCGCGACAGGGGCCTCATAGGCGTTCGCCGTCGGACTGATTCCTGCGGCCCGGGCCGCGCGAGCGACAGTCAGCTCGACCTCGATGAGGAAATCCGAACTGGTGGGGGAGACATTCAGTCCGTGGATGGCGAGCAGATTTTGTCCGACGTGCAGTTGCGGCAGGAACTCGGACACGTCGAGGTCCTCGAACTGGACCGCCCGACTGTCGGCATGACCGGCCGCGGCGCGCGAGTTCCATGCCGGCACACCGTCGAAGTTGCGCCTGGCGATCTCGGTCCCATTCAGATAGGCAACAAAGCCGTCGTCGTAGCGCACGCGCAGCAGCGCCGATTCCCAATCGCTGGCCGGCCCGTCGAATGCAAACGGAATACGGATGTAACAAGTCGCGTTCACGCCGTACATGCTGTCGTGCACATCCGCGCCGATGTACGTCTCGTAGCCGGACGCTCTTTCGAAACCTATGCCGCCGGGCAGTCCCCCTGCGAGGAGCCAGGCCGCGTCGTCGAACGGCCGGGGTCCCCGCCACTCGCTGCCGATGTCCCCGGCGGGGATCAGGACGTGTTTCGCCACTGCTGACGGTACGACGACGCGCTGCGTGG
>CAYFUB010000757.1:0-1720 GCA_964346195.1 uncultured Pirellulales bacterium | reverse complement strand
CCCCCCTCGTGGATGTCGGACTTCTGCCCGCGCCACGGACCGTTGGCGCGGTAATCGAACTGCTTGATCTGCGCGACCGGCCAGTGCGAGCCGTTGTCCGATGTCACAATGACCAGGGTATTGTCCCTAAGCCCGGCGTCATCCACCGCCTTGACGATCCGTCCAATAGCCGCATCCACCTGCGTGACGAAATCGCCGTACCAGTCCACCTCGGTCCTGCCGCGGAATTCCTTCGTGGGCATCCAGGGCGTATGCGGCGCCGTGAGCGGGACGTAAAGGAAGAAAGGCTGGCCCGTCTTTTGGCGTTTGACGAATTCGACCGACCTGGTCGTAATGGTCGGCAGGACCTCGTAGAAATCGAACGACGGGGCGATGGGTCCGGCCCGCCAGAAGCCGCCGCCGCCGTCCCAGCGTCGCTTGCTGCCGGGCGTGTGCTCCGTCGCGGCCTCGACCACCCGCCCATCCTCCAGCCAGCAGTAGGGGTCCATATCCAGCGAAGCAGGGATAATGTAACTGTAATCGAAGCCCAGCGACTGCGGCCCGTGCGCGACGGGCTTACTCCAATCGACGTTGTCGGCGCCGGCCTTGCGGTCGGGGTCCTTCGCTGCCCAGCCAAGACCCAAGTGCCACTTGCCGGCGCAGCCGGTGGAATAGCCGTGCCTCTTGAGCAGCGAGGCCAAGGTCAGACGGTCGGTCTCGATGAGCGGCTCGCTGTAGCCGTTCAGCACGCCTCTCTTGAGAGGCGACCGCCAGCAGTATCGCCCCGTCACGACGCCATATCGCGTGGGCGTGCAGACGGCTGAGGGCGTGTGGGCGTCCGTGAAGCGAATTCCCTGCCCGGCCAACCGGTCCAGCGCGGGTGTCGGAATCTTCGATTGCCCGCTGTAGCAGCCCGGGTCGCCATACCCGAGGTCGTCGGCCAGGATGAGAACGATGTTCGGCTTAGGCACCGCGCGCACGCCTGCGTAGGCACGCCCGGTCTGTTGGCCCGAGCGCGTCCACGCGAGACCGCACACGGCATCGCGCACGCTGTCTCCGAGGGCGACCGCGGCGGCACCGCGGCCGATGACCTTGAGGAAGTCGCGACGTGTCTGCATACGACTCATCATACGTGCTTGCTCCTGCCGAAGGGTCTCTGGGACATCCGCCCGTATGCACATGACTGGACCATTATGCCAGAACTGCGGCCGGGAATCAAGCCACAATGGGGCACGCACGAGTGTGGGGCGCGGTCGGCATTCGGTGGCGGCTTCCGGTTCATCCTTGCTCCTGTCATTTCGACCGGAGGCCGAAGGCCCCAGTGGAGAGGGTTGGGCTCGCAAAACGCACAGATCGCGTTTTGGGGACCCTTCCCAAACGCGTTACTTCGCGTTTGGGGTCCCAGACACGGAGCGCAGCGCAGAGCCCGCCTCGGCAATCTGGCCGCGAAGGAGCGACACGCTCAATTCGCAGCCAGATGTCTCGGGGTTCCCAAACGCATTGTTTCGCGTTTGGGGGGGCCTCGACTGCGCTTGGCTCCTCTGGAAACAGCCATTTTCGTCCCCTTGCGGCGGGCCAAAGGCCCATGAAGGGCTCCTAAGAGACCATCTCAAAACGGCAATGTCATTCTGAGCGAAGCGAAGAATCTGGGCTGCGCACTTGAGAAACCCCTCATTCGATGGCCAGATGGTTCGGGGCCCCCCAAACGCACTACTTCGCGTTTGGGGACCCCTTCGCTTCG
>CAYFUB010000756.1:0-10447 GCA_964346195.1 uncultured Pirellulales bacterium | reverse complement strand
CCCCGGGACCTGGGCGAGACGAACCAGAACTGGCTGGGGCGTTCGCAGTGGGCGGCGGACGCTTATTTGACCGGCTCACTGGATGAGTTCCGGATCTTCAATCGTGCGTTGTCCGCCGCCGAGGTGCGTTACCTCGCCGGCGATCGATAGAACCGTAGGGCTTCCGACGCGACATGCGGTGTTGGGCAGCCTGATCGAGTGAGCCCCTTTCGGGGTTTGGCTCGGTCTTACGAAACATGCAGTGTTTAGGCAGGAGGACAGTTATGTGCAACAGAAGAACGTATTGGATCTCGGCTCTTGGCGCCCTGGCAGTCCTTGTCTTCGCTGGCGGGACGGCACAGGCGAACTCGAGCCTGGTTGGCTGGTGGCCGCTCGATGACGGTTCCGGCGCCGTGGCCTCTGACGCCAGCGGCAACGGCCACGACGGCACGCTCTCCGGCGACCCCCAGTGGGTGGCCGGCTGGTTCGGCGGGGCCCTGGAGTTCGACGGGGTCGACGACTATGTGGACACAGGTTTCTCTGAGAACCTGGCCACCTGGTCAGTCAGTTGCTGGGTCAAGAGCCCGGCCGCACCCGCCGCAGCCTCCCCGAGCGGCCCCGTTCATCGCGAGGCGAATTTCCAGATCAACTGGAATCATACCCAGGACGCATTCCGTGCCGCAGTGGGCCTGAGCGCCGGCGGCTGGCATGCCGCCAGCTTTGGTGCCCTCGAGGCGGACACCTGGTATCACCTCACCGGCACGTATGACGGGGAAGACCTCAAGGCGTATACGAACGGTCAGTTGATCACGACCAACAGTGCTCCGACCGGCAGTGCCGCCAACGAGACCAACAGCCTGAAGCTAGGAAAACACGCGAAGAACGCGCAGTTCTTCGCCGGCACGGTCGATGACGCCCGCGTGTACAATCGCGCCCTCGCCCAGGAAGAGATTCAGGGCGTCATGAACGGCTTCTCCATCGGGCCGGTCGCCTGGTACAAGCTGGACGAGACCGCCGGTACGGTGGCGGCCGATTCCTCGGGGAACGGCTACGACGGGACTATCACCGGCGACGCGGTATGGACCGCCGGCAAGTTCGACGGCGCCTTGCAGTTCGACGGCACGGATGACTTCGTCACCCTGCCGATCGGTTCGCTTATCGCGTCGCTGAGCGACACGACGATTACGACGTGGGCCAACTTCTCCAATGCCGGCGGTGCCTGGCAGCGGATCTTCGACTTCGGCTCGGGCACCGGGATCTACATGTTCCTGTGTCCGCGGATCGGGACCAACGGCGTGATGCGGTTTGCCATCCGGACCGCTGCGGTGGGCGAGCAGGTCGTGAACGCTCCCAGCACACTGGCCTCCGGCTGGCACAACGTAGCCGTCACGCTCGATAGCGCGGCCATGATGATCGGCCTGTACGTCGACGGCAACCTGGTCGCCAGCGGCGCCACGACGCTGCTGCCGAAAGACCTGGGCGAGACCACCCAGAACTGGCTCGGCAAGTCGCAGTGGCCGGACGCCCTCTATATGGGCGCGCTGGATGAGTTCCAGATCTACGATCGCCTGTTGACGCAGGACGAGATCAAGAACGTGATGCTCGGCGGAACGGGTTACGGTCTGGCCAGCGCTCCCAGCCCGGCCGACGGCGCGACCAACCTGCTGCCTGACGTGAGCCTGAGTTGGAAGGCCGGACAGGTCGCCGAGACGCACGACCTGTACTTCGGCACGGTCCAGGAGGATGTTGCCAGCGCCGACAGCGCCAATCCGCTGGGCGTGCTGGTCAGCGTGGGTCAGGCGGAGACCACGTACGATGTCGGCCGGCTCGAGTTCGGCACGACCTACTTCTGGCGTGTCGATGAAGTCGGTCCGGGCCCGGACTTTACCCTCTACAAGGGCAACGTGTGGTCGTTCACGATCGAGCCCTACGCTTACACACTGAAGGCCGCCAGCATCAAGGCCACCGCGTCCAGCTCGAACGACGCCGATATGGGACCGGAGAAGACCATCGACGGCTCCGGCCTCAATGTTGCAGGCGAGCACTCTACCCTGGAGACCGACATGTGGCTCAGCAGTCTGCTGGGCGAGCAGCCGACCTGGATTCAATATGAATTCGACAGGGTCTACGCGCTGAATGACATGATGGTCTGGAACTCCAACCAGGCCCTGGAGTCGATCATCGGCTATGGAGCCATGAACGTCACCGTGGAGTACTCCACCGACGGCGCCGCCTGGACGACATTGGGCGATGTCGAATTCGCCCAGGCCCCCGGCGAGCCGACCTATAAGTCGGACATCACCGTACCGTTCGACGGCGTCCCGGTCAAGTTCGTCAAGTTGACCATAAACAGCAATTGGGGCGGCGTGTTCGAGCAGTTCGGCTTGAGCGAGGTTCGGTTCTCCTACATCCCGGTCACACCGACCAATCTGAGCCCGGCGTCCGGAGCATCCGACTTGGAGAGCCCGGTAGTTTTGAGCTGGCGCCCCGGTCGCGACGCCGTGACCCACGATGTCTATTTGGGAACGGACGTGGACAACCTGCCTCTGGTGGCCAGTGTGACCGAGCCCAGCTACGAAGCTGCGGTCGAGCCGGACCTGACTTACTACTGGAAGGTCGTTGCGGTCAACGAGGCCGCGGATCCGCCGGCGTGGGAAAGTGACGTGATGAATTTCGGCACTACCGCGCTGCCCAGGGATCCCGGCACGGACAATCTGACGCACCAATACACGTTTGAGGACGGCACGGCCAACGACAGCGTCGGTGGGGCCCATGGGACCTTGATGGGCGATGCCCTTGTAGTTGACGGCTCGCTCGTCACGGATGGTGTGGGTGACTGGATGGAAATGGATGGCGCTGCCATTGCCATAAACACCTATACCACCGGCCTGGCGCTGGAATTGTGGTTGACGCAGGGTCCGGAAGACCAGGGCTATTCCCTGACGGCTTCGTTCGGAGGCACCTGGGATAATGGATTTGGGAAGGATTACCTTGGCATCAGCACGACACGCGGAAACCAGGTTTCCCGGGCGATGATCGCCAACACACCCGATCAAGACGCTCCCTGGGCGGATGAAGTCGGCGTGGACGGCCCGGAACTGAACGATGCAATGGCGCATCAGTATATCCTGACCATTGATGATCCGGCGGGCGACGGGTCGGGCGAATTGGCTTACTACATCGACGGCGTGCTGCAAGGTACGACGCCTCTGAACGGCAGGACCATCGGTGGCTTGAGCAACGACTTCGTGTATCTGGGCAAGGGCACTTACAGCGTCGATGCCGAGGTGGCCTGCAAGATCCACAAGTTCAGTATCTACAACCGGGCGTTGACCCTCGGTGAGGTCCGTTACCTGGCCGCAAATACACCCAAGGATCCCGGCACAGCCAATCTGACGCACCAATACACCTTCGAGGACGGGACCGCCAACGACAGCGTCGGCGCGGCCCACGGTGTATTGGTCGGCGGGGCGGCGGTTGTCGATGGCGCCATGGTCACCACCGCTCAGGATCAGTGGATGGAGATGCCGGGTGAGACAATCGCGATGAGCACGTACGAAGAGGTGACCATCGCCGCCTGGTACACCCCGACAGCCGGCGCCAATCCGGGCTGGTCCATGCTGGCCTACTTCGGCGACTCGCTCAACGGCCTGGGCTCCAACGGCTTCTTCATCACCACGGCCCGGGCGGATGACAAGAGCCGTGCGGCCATCTCCATCGGCGATGTGGCGACGCCCTGGGCGTCCGAGAGCGGCGCCGACGGTCCGGAGTACGATGACGGCCAGCCGCACGTGATGGTCAGCACGATCGACGCCACGACCATCACGCTGTACATCGACGGCGTGCTGACCGCCAGTACCCCGCTGTCCGCGACCAACACGATCAGCGGCATCAGCCCGAACTTGGCCTATCTGGCCAAGGGCGGCTATGGTGGTGACCCCGAGTGGATCGGGGCCGTTGACGAGTTCCGCATCTACGACAAGGCGTTGTCCGCCGGTGAGGTCGCCTACCTGGCCGGCCTGCGGTAAGCCGGTAAGTAATCGGTCAGGGCTGCCGGTCGCAGGGGCGAATGATGATTGGGACCCCAAACGCGATTCGTCGCGTTTGGGAACCCTTCGCCCCTGCGCGTGGCGGCTGGTGACTCGGGGTCCCCAACGCACAATTCCGCGTTGGGGGGCCCCTCAATATGGTCACACACGAAGGCGCCGGGGCCTGTGCCGGTAGGGGCGAGGGCCCCAGACGCGATACGCTCGGCGCGCAGCGCCGCTGCGCGTCGGGGCGTTTGGGGGCCCCGAATGATGATTCGCCCGTACTTCGGTACAGGCCCCGGCTATTTGAAGACGGGAACAGGCCAGGTCGGTCCGTGTATATGAGGCCCGCCACAGGCAAAGGGGTACTCGGGTCCCCAGACGCGAGCCAGCGTCTCTGGAAGCCTGTCTGAGCGTGGAATGTGGCGTCTGAGGACGCTCAGCGGCGATGCCAGTGGTCTCTCAACTGTCATAATCTCGCAGAAGTCCAACCGGAAATATTCGGCGCCCTCTGGCACAAGGCAGGCAAATGTGGTATTTTTCGTGTTTGTACAGAGCTCGAAGTACGGGTTCCTGCCGGCGCGCAGCCCGGCCGCACAGCGGCCCTCCGGGCCGGGGTCGCGCCGGGGGCAGAGTCAATCGGTTGGAGGTGTGCGTCTCGGGCAGACCGACGCACGCGATTCAAAACACACTTGGGAAGGAGGATGAACATGTGCAAGAAACTGGTTTACCTGACGTGTATTCCCCTGGTCCTGGCGATGAGCGGTGCGGCACGGGGGGAGGTGTTCAGCGATGACTTCGAGACCGCCCACGACTACGTCACCGACGGGGCCGAGGGAACAGGATGGGACGGGTTCCTGGGCCTGGGCGCCGGCGAGACGGTGAACGCCCTCAACGCGTCGCTCACCCGGCCGGGCGAACTGTATCTGGAGTCGGTCGGCGCGGCCCTCAGCGAGCCGTGGGATTCGATGCCCCCGTTCCTGTACAAGGTAGTCGAGGGCGATTTCGTCGCCACGGTCAAGGTCACCGACTACGCGGGCACACCGGACGCCGGGGTCTCGTACAACAACTGCGGATTGATGGCCAGAGTCGCCGGTCTCGATGATGCCGGCGGTGGCGAGGATTGGATATCCATCGATTACTTCCCTCTCTACGGCGTTGGCAACATCGTCAGATACGCCAACGACGGCACACGCTCCGAGGACGCGGGTGGCAACGGCACGGGCTGGGATGGGCACAGGTACCTGCAGCTTGAGAGAGCCGGCAACACGTTCTATCTGCGCACCAGTACAGACGGGCAAGACTGGGTCGACTACCCTGACGCCGCCTTCACGGGTCTGAACCGGTCCGACCTTGACGGCCTGCCGGTGCAGGTGGGAGTATTCCAGTGCGCCTATTCCGGCAACCTTTCGTATGCGGCTTTCGATGACTTCCGGGTCGAGACGTTTACCCGATTCACCGCCCTGCTGAAGAGTCCCGAACTCGGGGCCCGCGTGGTGGGCGCCCCGCTGCTGGAGTGGACGGCGGGCGAGACCGTCCTGGCACACGATCTGTACTTCGGCACGGACCCCGAGAACCTCGAGCCGCTGGGTATGGTGATCGAGACCAGTTACCTGGTCGAGCAGGAGTTGGAGAGAGGGGTTACGTATTACTGGCGTGTCGACGAGATAGGAACGGATGGGACGACCTACCCCGGCGAACTCTGGTCCTTCGTGGCCGGCGCGCCGATCGTGGCCACCCGGTTCCCGGTGGAAGAGAACTTCGATACGGCGCGTGACTTCCTGGCCGAGGGTGTGGCAGGGACGTTCTGGGACGGCGTGGTCGGCGCGGACGCGAACCAGACGGCCGATGCGATCACGACGGCCGATCCCAATCATCCCGGGCAACTCTATCTCCAGTCCACCGGCGCCGTCTGGGACCGGCCCTGGAATCCGCTCGGACCGTTCGTGTATAAGATCGTGGCGGGCGACTTCATCGCCACGGTCGAGGTGACGGAGTATGCAGGCGATCCGAATAACGTGGTGTATCACAACAGTTGCGGCCTGATGGCCCGCAACGTGATGGACGCCGACGCCGGGCCCGGCGAAGACTTCATCTCCGTCGATTACTTCCCCATCTGGGGCGTCGGCAATATCGTGCGCAGAGCCGATGACGGCGTACGAAGAGAGTCCCGCAACACTCAGACGGCGTGGAACGGGCGCAAGTTCCTGCAGTTGGAACGCAAGGGCAACACGTTCTATGCTCGTGTGAGCGTCGACGGCCAGACGTGGGAGGACATGGGCAATCCGTTCGTCCGCGAGGACTTCAACGATCTGCCCGTGCAGGTCGGCTTGCAGCACGCGACATTCAACACCACTACCGGCTATGCCGCATTCGACAACTTCGTGCTCCAGACCAACACGTTCCAGGACGATTTCTCCGTCGCGCATGATTTTGTCGCGGATGGCGTCGCAGGGACCGCCTACGACGGCCTCGTCGGCGACATCAATGACGTCAACGGCGTCGTGGATGCATCCATGAGCCGCGACGGCCTGCTCTATCTCGAGTCGGTCAACGGCATGTGGGACAACCCCTGGAAGCCGCTGGGGCCCTTCCTGTACAAGGTCATCTCCGGCAACTTCGTCGCCACCGTGAAAGTTGCGGAGTATGCCGGGACCTCGGATGCCTGGGTCTACCACAATAGCTGCGGCCTGATGGTCCGCAACGTCGAGGATGCCGACGCCGGCGCTGGAGAAGACTGGGTCGCCCTCGACTACTTCCCCATCTGGTGGTGTGGCAATTTCGTCCGCTCGGCCGATAATGGCGTGCGAACGGAGATCTGCAACAACGGACTCCAGTGGAATGCCCAGCCGTATCTGCAGATCGAGCGAGTGGGCAACACGTTCCACTTCCGCGTCAGCGCGGACGGCCAGGCGTGGACGGAGATGGCGTGCTCGCCTCTGGAGCGCAAGGACTTCGACGGCTTGCCCGTCCAGGTCGGCCTGGAACATGCGACCTTCTCCGACAGCGTGGGCTATGCCGCTTTTGACGACTTCAGCATAGAGACTTCCGAATAGCGTGAGACGGCGGAGGCCGCGTCTCTCTGAAGGAGGACGAGTATGTGGAAAAGAACGATCTATTGGGCCTGCCTGGCCGCAGTCCTCGGTGTGTCCGGCGCAGTGCAGGCAGAGGTGTTCAGTGACAACTTCGACACCGTTCACGATTATCTCGCCGCCGGGGTCGAGGGCACGGGCTGGGACGGCTTCATCGGCAGCGGCCCGGGCGAGACGGTCAACGTCCTCAACGCGTCCGTCGACCGCCCCGGCGCGCTGTATATCGAAGCCAACAATTCCGTCTGGGAGGGCGGCTTTTCGCCCCGGGGACCGTTCCTGTATAAGGTCATCGAAGGCGATTTCGTGGCCACGGTTCGCGTCACCGACTTTCCCGGGCTGCCCGGCAGTGTCAGCGGGAGAACGGAGCACGCCGACGCCTTCCTGATGGCCAGAGTGGCCGATCTCGACGAGGCCGGGGCCGGTGAGGATTTCGTGGCCATCCATTACTTCCCCACCTGGGTGGGCAACATGCGCCGGAACATGGACAACGGTAACGAAACGGAGGGTCCCAGCACGGGCGACGGATTCAACTGCGCCCAGTACCTTCAGCTCGAGCGCGTGGGCAACAGCTTCTCTTTCCGCAGAAGCTTTGACGGGACGACGTGGACCGACGTCGGCGATGCCATCACGCGCGACGACATGGACGGGTTGCCCGTTCAGGTTGGACTGGCGCAGGCCATGTACATCACGAATACCGGTTATGTGGCCTTTGACGATTTCAGCGTCAGCGGCCCTCTCGTGGTGCCTCCCAACAAGGCCTTCAATCCTCGGCCGGCGGGCGGGGCGACGGACGTGCTGCGGAATGTCGAGCTAAGCTGGACGGGGGCCGAGGCGGCAGTGGCGCACGACCTGTACTTCGGGACCGTGCTCGCGGATGTCACAGCCGCCGACCGGACCAATCCGCTGGGTGTGGCACTCGCCACAGGCCAGGATGCCAATTCCTACGACGTCGGCCGTCTCGAACTGGGCCAGACGTATTTCTGGCGCGTCGATGAGGTCAGGGCCGACGGCACGACCATCGACCGGGGCATTGTCTGGTCATTCACCGTCGAGCCGGCTTCCTACCCGATCCAGAACGTCGTCGCGACCGCCTCGAGCATGGAGCGGGCGACGATGGGGCCCGAGAAGACGGTCGACGGCTCCGGCCTCATGGGCGACCAGCACTCGACGACCGCGACCGATATGTGGTTGAGCAAGAGAAATACACCCGAGCCGACCTGGATTCAGTTCGAATTTGACACGGTCTATAAAGTGGATCGCATGCTGGTCTGGAACTCGAACCAGACGCTGGAGACCCTCCTCGGCCTGGGAGCCAGAGAGGTCGCCATTCAGTACTCGTTGGATGACAACACGTGGACGGACCTGCGCCAAGTGGAATTCGCCCAGGCTCCCGGCGAGCCGAATTGCACGCCCGAGACGATAGACCTCGACGGTGTCATGGCCAGGTACATCAGGCTGAATATCACGAGCAACTGGGGCGAGCTGTGGGCTCAGTACGGCTTGAGCGAGGTCCGCTTCTTCTCTATCCCTGTCCTGGCCCGCGAGCCGCATCCGGTCTCCGGGGCCACGGGAGTGAACCCCCAGACGACC
This sequence comes from uncultured Pirellulales bacterium, assembly GCA_964346195.1. Taxonomy (GTDB): domain Bacteria; phylum Planctomycetota; class Phycisphaerae; order Sedimentisphaerales; family Anaerobacaceae; genus PLanc-01. The sequence continues at coordinate 1,758 of CAYFUB010000756.1, read as the reverse complement.
CTGAGCTGGCGCGCCGGCCGCGAGGCCGCCTCCCACCAGGTGCTCCTGAGCACCGACGAGCAGGCGGTCATTGACGGCACAGCCGCGACTGTTACCGTCTCTGAGCCCATGTATGAGGCGCCTCTCGATCTGGGCCGGAGTTATTACTGGAAAGTCGTGGAGGTCAACGACGCGGAAGTCCCGGCCGCCTGGGAAGGCGACGTCTGGAACTTCACCACGGCCGAGTACCTCGTCGTCGATGATTTCGAGAGCTATGATGACCTGGACAACCGCATTTACCAGACGTGGATTGACGGCTGGGATGATCCTAGTGTCAACGGGGCCGTCGTCGGTTACACCGACGCGCCCTTTGCCGAGCGCACGATCGTCAATAGTGGCAGGCAGTCCATGCCGCTGTCCTACGACAACGCCAGCGGCGCGGTCTACTCCGAGGCCAAACGCACGTTCGCGACCGCCCAGGACTGGACCAAACACGGCATCACGGCCCTGGTAATCTATTTCCAGGGCAAGAGCGACAACAGCCCGGCGCCGTTGTATGTGAAGATCAACGACACGAAAGTGCTGTACAACAACGGGGCCGGGGCTACGGCGTTCCCGCTGTGGAAGCACTGGAGCATCGACCTGGCCGGCACGGGCGCCAATCTCAAGAGCGTCAAGAGCCTGACCATCGGCATCGGCGACGGCAAGCCCGGCGGCAAAGGCAGCCTCTTCATCGATGATATCCGCCTGTACCGGTCGCCGCCGCAGGTCGTCGTGCCGAGTGATCCTGGCAACAGCGCCATCGTGGCCAACTACAGCATGGACGGCAACCTCCAGGACAGCTCCGGCAGGAACAACCACGGCACGCTCATGGGAGACGCAGCTTACGACACGGGAGCCGTGGGCCAGGCCCTGGTCTTCAACGGGACCAACGCCTACGTCGACCTGCCCATCGGATCGGTCATCAGTGCACTCAGCGATACGACGATCTCGATGTACGCCAACTTCGCCAACGCCGGGGGCGGCTGGCAGCGGATCTTCGACTTCGGCACCGGCACCACCAACTACATGTTCCTGTCGCCGCGCACGGGGACGACGGGGCCGATGCGCTTTGCCATACGGACGGCGACGGTAACCGAGCGGATCGTCAACGCCCCCGCCACGCTGCCCTCCGGCTGGCATCACGTAGCCGTCGTGATCGACAGCGCGGCCATGACCTTGAGCCTGTACCTGGACGGTCGACAGGTGGGCACCGCCCCCACAACGCTGTTGCCCAGAGACCTGGGCAACACGACCCAGAACTGGCTGGGCAGGTCGCAGTTCGAGGCCGACGCCTATTACACCGGTATGCTGGACGAGTTCCGCATCTACAACCGCGCGTTGACGGAAAGCGAGGTTCGCTACCTTGCGGGCGATCGGTAAGGGCGAGTGATTATTCGCCCCTGCCGCTCTACGCGCACAGCGTTTCCACGGTCGAGGGGTCGCACTACACGCGACCCCTCGACCGACAAAGGCGCGGCATCCGCCCTCCGGTGAAACCATGCACGTTTAGCCTCGGGTGGCATCGTCAAGGCCGAAGGCCTGGGCGATGGTTCTCTTCTTGCTGTACGGAAAACCATCGGCAAGCTGGGACTTGCCGCTGCCACCCAGTACTGCACCTTCCAGGCTGAACATGTACAAGGTGACGACATTGTCGTTGCCGGGCTCGGCCCCGAGCAGGGTCCATGGGCATTTGAAACCAGCGGGACGCTCCGCTATAATGCCGCGCGCCGATGCACA
>CAYFUB010000755.1:0-2885 GCA_964346195.1 uncultured Pirellulales bacterium | reverse complement strand
TTGAGAAACCCCTCATTCGATGGCCAGATGGTTCGGGGCCCCCCAAACGCACTACTTCGCGTTTGGGGACCCCTTCGCTTCGCTCACCATGACAAGTCAGAGTGTCGTTTTGAGATAGTTTCTTAGCGGATGGGCGAGCCGTTCCCGATGCCCGGCGCCTTCCTCGCCATGACAGCCGCGGCCCCTCTTTTTGCCGCCATCTCATTGCGCGTCCGTCTTACGACTTTGCTTTTTTGATTTTTGCGAGGAAGGCGCCTTCCTGGTCGGCTCGGGCTTTGAAGCCCTGGAGCGGTGTTACCTCCCACGCGAGCAGGCCCCACAGCGGAATCTTCTGCAACATCGCATCGAGTTCCTCGTTGGACGGCGCCTCGATGATGAACGCCAGGGCCCGTTCACCCACGGGAAGCCCGCCCGCGAGGATCGTCTTTTTGGCTTCCAAGTCCGCCAGCGCGTCAAGGCCGGGCAGAACGATCTCCTCCAGGACCGGGATGATCTCCGCGATCGAGCGGAAGTTCGGCCCTTCAGATGCGTACACGAGGTACCTCATGGCAATCCCCCTTTCCAAACCGTCGCACCTCCACGTTCGTGCGCATCGCACTGCAATCCGGATACGGACAGGGGTACCGCCGGTTCTTCGGCAGATTACTGACGCGTGATTGGGTTATCCGGCCCGATTCAGCGGTCGGAGGTCTGTTGGGCTTCGGGTCGGCCGTGGCATTTCTTGTATTTCCTGCCGCTGCCGCAGGGGCAGGGGGCGTTGCGTGCGGGTTTGGACGAACGCTCGACAATGGGGATCGGCGGTTCCTCTCTGGGTGGCTGTTCTTTCGCCGGCGCGGTGGGCAGACCCGCCATGAATTCGTCGAGTTGGCGCTCTGCCAGAGAGTGTTTGACCTGCGGATCCGTCACATCGAGTCCGGCCTCCAGGGCCTCCATCACCGCCGCTTTCGCCAGACTCCAGTTCCTGGGGTCCAGACCCGCCGCCACGATCTGCTCGCTCAGGCCATGCACCATCCTGGCCAGCGCGTCCGCGTCGTCCAGCCGGCCTTGGGTCCCCAGCCAGTACACGAAAGCCTCGGTTACCGGCGCGACCATGACCAGCAGCTCTCGCTGGGCCGGCAGCTTGCGGGGCAGGACCTCCAGTACGAGCTCGCGCAACATCGGCTCGTCCCATTCGCCTATTGACGCATCGAGTTCCCTGAGAGAGTAGAGAACCAGACGCTGGACGACGAAGAAAGCATTGGCGCGAAGCTCGGGCGGCAATGCGGCGGCAACGGGTGAAGCCAGAAAGCTGCTCGCCAGGAGGCGCGCCGACCGCGCATCCGGGTCCTCTGGCTCCTCCTCTTGCTCCTCCAGTGCCGCACGCTCGGCAGACCATTCCGTGGCTGTACTCCACTGGGACGTAAGCCATTTCTCCACCGGCTCCTCCCAGGGCTCGACCGGCAGGGGGTGGTCCATGCCTCCCTGCAGGAGCTTCAAGGCAGCTTCATAATCGGCCTGGCTGAAATCTTCCTGGGCCTTTTCGCTGAGCCGTTGCAGGAGGTCCGTGTGTTCCGTGTCTTTGAGCGAGGCGAGCGTCCAGGCGGCGTTCATGGCCTCCCCGGGCATGGCTTCCTCACGGTCGGCCTTCTCGAGCAACTCGACGCAGGCCCGAAGGACGCGAGCGCGGAGTTCCGTGTCGTCGCTCCTGGCGGCCAGGACCGTAAGTCCCCACAGATGAAACCACGCACCGTACATATCCGGCTCACTGGCGATGGCATCGAGCACGGCCGGCAGAATGACCGGCCCCATCGTCCCAGCGGCGTTCTCCAGGGCCTCCAGCGTGAGATCGGCATCGTCGCGGGCGGCCCTGACCATCTTCGCGACCAGCCAGGACCCGATCTCGCGCCGCTTCTCGTCGTCGAGTCCGGGCGCCGCCAGAGCGAAGATCGCCGGCACGTAGAGGTCCGCATAGGTGTCTTGGTCGACCGCTCCTTCGTACGCACGGTCAAAGACCGCGAACAGCTTCCGCGCCGCCTCCGGGTCGGTTGCCACCGCCTCGGCTAACGTGCGCAACGCCGGCCAGGGAATATCGGCCGTCGTACGTTCCAGCTCGGCCCAAGGCAGGGCGGAGAGTTCCGGATTCATTTCATTCCTCCTGAACAGAACGTCCTTGTATCCGATAACTCAGGAGATACTCTGACTGATGAATGCTGTCAACCGGTACGTTATAGCTTGAGTTTCACCAGAGGTTCTCTAAGATGATTGACAGGTATGGACGGTCGCGTGATCAAAGCGAATAAGAAGGTCCGCCGGCTGGTGGTTGCGGTCTGCGTCATCAGTGTGCTGGTGATGATCGCGCTGATGCTGTGGGTGCTGCCCTGGGGGATGAGCCACCTGGAGCGGCAGCAGCCGCGAGTGGTGCTGTGGGTCTTGGAAGCGGTGGTCGCGGTCATCTTTCTGAGCGTTGTCCCTCTGGCGGTCTATCTCTATTGGCTGGGCCGGCGGGTGGTGCGGCACCGGCGGCTCCCACCGCCGGGGATGAAGGTCATCGTGGATACCAGGGTGATCGAAGGCGACCGGGCTGTGATGCGGGGTCGAATCGTGATGGCGCTGGCTGTTATCTTGCTGGCCGTGGGTCTGCTCGGCGGGCTCTGGTTGCCGTACCGGCTGGAGCGTGCCTTTGCCGACAGATTGAAGAAAGCACCGGCCGAATCAGGACAGCAATACGAGGCGGCGGAACGGCCGAGCAGCGACGCGACTCCATAGAGACCATCTCAAAACGGCAACGTCATTCTGAGCGAAGCGAAGAATCTGGGCTGCGCACTTGAGAAACCCTTCATTCGATGGCCAGATGGTTCGGGGCCCCCCAAACGCACTACTTCGCGTTTGGGGACCCCTTCGCTTCG
>CAYFUB010000754.1:0-4076 GCA_964346195.1 uncultured Pirellulales bacterium | reverse complement strand
TCAGCGCTGCGGCCCGCGATACGAATGCCCGCGTAGTGGCAGTTGCGAATGTCGCTGTCGTGGATATGCGCGCGGGCCGGTACCGTGCCGGAGGTCACGCCGACGCCTGTGCCCCAGACGGCGGCGACCAGCGCCCGGTCGATTTCTACGTCGGAACCATCCTGAATATGGATGCCGTTCCCCGGCCCCGCGAGTACGGCGCAATCCGCCATCCGCGCGCGGCTGTGATCGAATTTGACAATCGGCAGGCTCACGCTGGCGCCCTTGACGCGCCCGCCCGGCGAGCTGAACTTGATGCCCCGCACGACCACGCCCTGCGCGTTTTCGACGCTTAACATCAGCGGCGACATCTTCTCCACAAACTCCTTCTTCACCTGGGCGGCGATCTGCTCGCGCTCGGCGTCCGACCGGCCCTGCGCCACGCGCTGCATCATGATTCGCTGCACCTCATCCAGCGACCCGAAGCTCTCCTTTTCGGTCATGACAACCGTCTTGTCCCAGCCGGCGCCTTCGAGCGTCAGCGGCTTGTTGATGACCAGCCGTTCCTTATACACGCCCGGCTCCAGCCGGATCGTCGCACCGGGCGCCGCCGCGTCGATCCTCTGCTGAATCGGGCCCGGCGCGGCCGGGGCGGCGGCAACGGCCTCCGCCGGCGCCGGTCCTTTCGCCTGCGGTTGCGATTCAGGCAAGCCGCCGACCGGCCCGGAGCCCGCCGGTCCGTATTTCTCCTCCAGGAACAACTGGATCGACAACGGCAAAGGATAGCTCTCGCCCAGGCGCAGGCGGGGATTGCTCTCGATGGATTCTTTGACCATGTCGGCCTGCTCCCGGCCGCGAACACCCGCGCTGCAGACGACCGATCCCCGACCGATCCACTCCGGCAACCGCCGGGCCGCGACGCCTTCCGGCAACTTCTCGATGAATGCGGCCCACAGGGCGTCCGTGTCCTTCGGCACAAACGGCTCCCGGGCCGAGAAGGGAACGGCGAACAGGTCCTCCGGGTAGCGCTCCTTGATGTGTGCCAAGCCCCACTCGCCCGGCGGCTCCTGCTCGAGAACGTCCCGGTAGAGCAGATACACGGAGGCGGCGTAATGCACGTCCGATTTGGTACGGCCGAGATGCTCTGCGAGGATTTTCACAAACGGTTCGGGGGCGACCTTCATCGGTCCTTTGAGGCCCCAGACGATCCGGCCATAGAGATTGTTCTCATGCTCGGCCAGCGCCATCTCGATCAGTCGCCGGACCACGGGCTCGCCTTTATCACGCACGGTGGACAGGCCGAAATACACGGCGTTGTAATAGACCTCCCGGTTGCTGTCTCGCGAGAGTTGAAGCATCAAGTCGATGGCATTCGGGTCCTGCGCCGGGGCGTTCCAGACCCATCGGCCCCCGGCGAGCCGGGCCACATCGTTGCGGATCTTCCAGTCGCGGTCGGTGGCGGCGGCTGCCAGCGCGGCGAGGAACGAATCATCCAGAATCGACCCCAGGCCGTTGCGCTGAATCGTCGTCAGGACTTCGCGCCGGGCCTGGCTGTCGCCGGTAAGCAGGGTTTCTCTCAACCGCGGCAACTGGTCCTGGAATTCGACTTTGATTTGTTCCAGGCGTCTCTCCCGCTGCCATTTCTCGAAATCCAGCTCGCCCCGGAAGTGCTTGACGAGCAGCCCGGCGATCTCCCGTCTGCCGGCGTCCCCGTCCTGGAGATAAGGCGTGATGTAGGAAAGCATCTCATCCCGCTGGGGCCCGATACCCCAGGTGATGCGCCCGACCTCTTCGCCCTGCATGCAAATATCGGCCAGCGTGCGCAGGAGGTTAGGGCTCTTGTTCTTCACGACGGACAGGCCGAAATAGATGGCGTAGTGACGTTCCAGAGGCACCGCATGATACATGATTTCAACCGCCTGGGGGTTCTGGGGCTCCTTGCCCCAGATGTACCGGTTGCCGATCCAGGCGAGGATGAGCGTGCGATGCTGCGTCGTGCGGCGCAAGCCCTGACGCACGGTGGACAAGATCTCTTCATCGGAGCGTTTGTCCTTGTCGACGGCCTGGAAAAGCGCATCCAGCCTCCGGCCGCCTTCCGGGTCGTCCGGGAAGAATCCGTCCGGGTCGGGCGGGACATAAAGATCCGTCCGCTGCCAGGCCGGCAGAATCGGCGATTGCGTCTGTGACGACACCGGCGTGGACACTTGGACCTGCGCGGAGGACGGGACACTATCTGCCCGTGTTGCAGGCTCGGCGGGCCGCTCGCGCTGCAACCGCTCGTACTTTTTCCAGAGTTCCCGGATGATCTGAGGGTTCGTCAATCCGTGACCCGCTTCCCTGGCGGGGCCGCGGACGGAGAAATCGCCGTGATTGGGGTCGGCGAATTGCGGGTCGGCGGTGAGGGAGCCCGCCGGTTTCTCGACATTCTCGAAATCGGTGGTATTACTCCAGTACGTATTTCGGGCAATCACATTGTAGTTTTCCGTGCCCTCCTTGTAGACCGCGAGCCCGCCCTGGTTCCTGGCGAGCACGTTGTCACGTATCGAGAGGCGGCACGAGTCGCGCATGTTGATGCCGGTATACTTGTTGTTCACGATTACGTTGTTCGCAATGGCGTACTCGGCCCGGCCGAACCCGGAGATGCCGGCGCCGTTGCCGAGGATCAGATTATTGGTGATAGTGCCCCGGCCGGTCTTGTTGCCGAGGTAGATGCCCCGATTGGCATTCTTGATCAGGAGGTTGTCCTTGACGTGGAGCGTGCCGCCGGTGCAGCGCACGGCGTGGAACTTCGAGCCGGTGATGAGGCAACCCTGCACGGTGAGCGTCGCCCGGGCATAGTTGATCACTCCCTCATGGCCACAATCGGTGATGACGCAGTCCTGCACGGTCCCCTCGGTACCCTCCCCGTAACAGATGACGTACTCGAATCCGTTGAAGCGGCAGTGGTCCACCGTCGTCTTGGAAAACCCGTCGATGCGGACAGCCACCGGCGAACGCCGATAGTCGCCCAGCGGCACGAAACGACAATTGCGGATTACGGCGTTGGTGTCCTTGACCGCCAGGGCAAACGGCTGCTCGACCCGTCCGCTGCTCGCCAGTTGCCACTGAATGGTCAGGTTCTCGAGAGTCACTTCTCCCTTGCCGCCCGTATTGACCACGACCGCGGGCTGGTCCGCCGTGACCTCGATAATGCAGCCCCCCTGAGACTCGCCGCGCAGCACCACCGGCTTGGTGATTTCGACCGGCGCCGTGTACCGGCCTTTGGGAACCGTCACCGTCCTGCCCGGTTGTGCTTCGTCGATGAGGTGTTTTAGCGCGTCCTCAGTTCGTTCGGAAGGCTGGCTGCGGGACACCGCCTCCGTTTGTGTCCCGACCGGCCCGCGCTCGTCCGCCAGGCGCACGTCAACCTGCCGGTTGGCGTTTCCTTCAGCAGCCTGGACCGGGATCCTGTCGACAGGCCAATCCGGGCGTCGCTGGCCGCCCGCAGAGATGTAGCCCTGCTCGATCCGCGCCAGGTACTGAGAGCACCATTCTTGGCGATACGTCGTCAGAAGCCTGTCGACCCGGTCGGGATTCTTTGCCTGGCCCAGCGCCCCGTCGAAGTTGAAGATGCCTTCCCACCGGTCGGTATTGAGCCGGTAGAGAAAGATGACGCCTTCATGCGGTCTCGTATCGACGCCGCCGGCAGCGATCAACGTGTTCCTGACCCACACGAAGGCGACGGCTCCGGTCGAGCCTTCCAGGACATACTCATCGAGAATCTCATAGTCCTTGAGGAGGTAATTGTTGCGAGCCGTGGTCTTCCAGTCTTCCAGATAGCGACGGACGTACTCCGTGGCCGACGTCGTCGTGAGCGATTGACCAGCATCCAGACTCACCCAGCGCGGGTCGGCGCCGTCGGCCTCAGGGGACGTGCCGAGGTATGCGTGGTTGGCGTTGGGGGTGATGTCATAGACCACCTGTCCGCCGGCCTGACGCTCGAAATCCCAGCAGGCGACGAGGTTCGGCTCGTTGCCCGTCAGCGAAATTGCCCCATAGTGTCGGGCCTCCTCAGAGGTCAGCACTCGGTTCCAGATACGAACCTCCGCAATCTCGCC
>CAYFUB010000753.1:0-2458 GCA_964346195.1 uncultured Pirellulales bacterium | reverse complement strand
CAGCTTTCAGTTCTGGATTGTCAATGGTCCGGCGCCACGTCAGGGCTTCGATGCGTGCCCCCGGCGTTTGCGGTCCATCAGGAGGGTGACCTTGGCGTAGACCTCGGGCGGCAGGGCCTCCTGCAGGACGCGGCGGACCTCCTGCATGGGGGTGCGCTGGGTGGTGTGCGTGATGATGATGTGCTCGTTCTTCATGCACGAGAGCAACTGGGCCAGCTCGTTGATGTGCATGTGCCGACCCGCCTCGGCCCGGCCGGCGTGGTCCACTTCGTAGAACGTGCACTCGGCAATCAGAATTTTGCTGTGGGCGATGTATTCGAGCCGGCTGAAATCCACATACTGCGTATCGCCCAGGTAGCTGACGATGGGAAACTCAAGCGGGTAGTCGATCTCGATGCCCTGCTTCTTGAGCTCGACGATTTGCGGGCCGGTCAGTTCCAGGTATTCCGGCTTGAGCTTCTTGCGCTTCTCCAGGACGCAGTAACCGACCGCGCCCGGGCTGTGCTTGACCGGGAAGACCCGGGCAAAGAGGTTCGGCTTGATCTGCACCTCGTCGCCCGGGCGCACACCGATGAGGTTGGCCGGGATCCTGCTGCCATCGAGGGCGCCCCACGACGCGATGATCTCGCGCATCGGCGCGATCAGGTTCGCCGGCACTGCGATCGTGCCGGGCGCCATCCCGTTGAAATTCCGCTGCGAGAGGTAGTACGCGAATCCCGCCGAGTGGTCCATGTGCCCGTGCGTGAGCAGGACGTGGTTGATTGAGATAAGCTGGTCGGGCGCCTTGCCGATGTCGAAGCAGACGTCGAGCTGCGGCACACCCACCACCGTCTCCTCCCCGGCGATGGAGTAGCCGAGGATATCCAGGTCATCGATTTGTATGCGTGCCAGGTTATGACTGGGCATTTGGATTTACCATTTTCGATTTATGATTTACCATTTATCCTACGGACGCGCCGACCGTTGTGCTCCGCGCCCGTGCCAATCATAATTCGTAAATCGTAAATCGTAAATCGCAAAGTGCCTGACACACGAGTCCATAGAGGGCCGCACCCCGACGATGCGGCGTTGTTCGCGCCCGCGCTGCTCCCCCGCCTGCGGGAGGCCGTGGCCGATTTCTCCCTGCTGCTGACGAAAGGCTACGCCGACAAGAGCGCCCTGAAACTGGTCGGCGACCATTTCTCCCTCACGCAACGACAACGCCTGGCCGTGATGCGAAGCTCCTGCTCCGACCAGCAACTGCAATCCCGGCTCGCGCGCCGCGCGCCCCTCGACACCCTGCCCGGCCGACCTATCGCTATCGATGGCTACAACCTGCTGATCACGATCGAGGCGGCCCTGAGCGGCGGCCTGATCTTCCAAGGCCGCGACGGCTGTTTTCGCGACCTCGCCAGCATCCACGGCACCTACCGCAAAGTCGAAGAAACCATCCCCGCTGTGACGCTCATCGGGACGTTCCTCGCCGAGCTTCGCATCAGCGCGGCACTGTGGCTGCTCGACAGCCCGGTCTCCAACAGCGGCCGGCTCAAGACCCTGATCGCCCAAATCGGGCGAGAGAATAATTGGCCCTGGGAGATCCGCCTGACGATCAGCCCCGACGCCGAGCTGAGCAAAACGGATACCATCATCGTCAGCACCGACAGCGTCATCCTCGACGCTTGCCAGCGCTGGGTCAACTTAGCCACCGAGATTATCCAGCGGAAAGGGACCTCCGCGAAGATCATCGATCTGTCAGCGGGTGGTGGTTGATTTGCCTGGTCTTACGTTCTCCAGGCACAAGAAATGGGCGCAGAAAAATACGGGTCTCCGACAGCCCGGAGAAAACGGACTCTGCGAGAGAGGGAAGGGGAGCGACACTAGTCTACGTTCTCCAGCCGTAGGAAGTGGATCCGGCCCGACCTCTCACCCGCCACGATTGTAATTGCGTCTGGGGCGACCGTACAGCAATGAATCCCGCTATCCCCGTAGAAGCTGGCCACGACCCTGCCCGTAGCCAGATCCCAGACCATCAGGGTATGGTCGAACGAGCCGGATACAGCATAGCGGCCATCGGGCGTTACCGCTACCGACCTCACGGAGTCAGCCTGGCCCTTCAGTTGGCGTAGCTTTTTGCCGGTGCTAAAGTCCCTGACGATCAGCGTCTTATCCTGCGAGACGTATACCGCATAGCGGCCATCGGGCGTCACCGCTACCGCATACACCGGTGTTGCATAGTGGCCCTTCATTTTGCGTAGCTCTTTGCCGGTTTTAAGGTCCCAGATGATCAGGGTCTTGTCCAGCGAGCCTGATACCGCATAGCGGCCATCGGGCGTCACCGCTACCGCAAACACCCGGCTTGTATGGCCCTTCAATCGGCGCAGGTTTTTGCCGGTGGTAAGGTCCCAGACGATCAGGGCCTCGTCCTGTGAGCCGGATATCGCACGGCGCCCATCAGGCGTCACCGCCACCGCATACACCT
>CAYFUB010000752.1:0-3957 GCA_964346195.1 uncultured Pirellulales bacterium | reverse complement strand
CCCTTCGACTCCGCTCAGGGCAGGCTCTGAGCGGAGCGCAGCGCAGTGCAGGGGTTCCCCAAACGCGAATGATTGCGTTTGGGGGCCCCAACGATCTGGCCTGCGAGCGAGAGAAACCTCCCTTTCGATGGCCAGATCCTTCGGCTTCGCCTCAGGATGACGGAGCCCGCCGCGCAAGAATTTTTCCTAATCCGTATTGCAGCCTGTCGCCTCCGGAACGCCGCGCAGTCTGTCGTAGGTGACCTCTGCCCTCGCGACACGTGTACAGTCTGCCAATCCCTCCAACAAAAGTCGCTGACACCGTCCTCCCAGCTATGCGAAAAGTGCCAGATCGCCGGCGCCTTGCCTCCGTCCTGCATACCATCTTCTCAAAAGGCGTTCTCGGCGAACCCGGCTGCTCCGTGACAGTCCGGTGGCCGCCTGACAAGCGTACTCTATCCCCTTTCACTGCCTCTTCTTGTTCCTTCTTGCCTTTGCAGGCTTCTCGTCATCGGCACTGACGGATCTCTGGGCCTTGAGCAACGGCGCCTTTTGTTCCCAGGCAACAGTGCGGCTGAAGAGGGTCGGATACGCCTCATGACCGTGACCTTTCACGACCTTCGCTTGGATCGCGGCCAGTTCGGTGTCGTAGTATCGACGCATGGCGGCCAACTCCGCGGCGTAGTGGGCGTCGCCGGCGAGGTTGGCCATCTCGAAGCGGTCCTGCCCCACGTGGAACAATTCCTCGGTCGGCTTCATGCCGTCGCCGGCGTAATACCAGTAGATGTATTTCCACTCCGGGGTAACCACGGCCATGGACTGCGCCGACGGGATGCCCCAGAAGTTGAACAACGGCAGGAACTCGCGCACCTGGCCGTTGGGATTCGTGAGCAACGGCAGCAGGCTTCCGCCGTCGATGCCCTCGGGAATCGGCACGCCGGCAAGGGCGAAAATGGTGGCGGCCATATCCACGTTACCGGTGACAGCCTCGCAGACCGTGCCGGCGTGCTGCTGGGGCAGGCGTGGGTCGTAAATGAGCAACGGCGATTTTGAGCCTTCCTCATAGGGCAGCACCTTGTCGCTGAAGCCGTGCGCACCGCAGTTGTAGCCGTTGTCCGAGGTGAAGATGATGACCGTGTTTTCAGCAAGGCCCTCGCGTTCGAGTCCCTCGCGAATCATCCCCACTGCCGCATCCACACCGGTAATGAGCGCGTAGTAGCTCCGGGCCCGTTTGTCGTAGTCATTGCCCCAATCCCCGAAGGTGGTGGCGGCACGGCTCGTGCGCGATTGAGGCGAGAGGTGGTTGCCGTTCTCGACGCCGTAGTTGGGCGGCCGCGTGAAGGTCTTTCCCTCGTAGAGCTCCAGGTCAATCGGGTCGGGCGTTTTGGGATTATGAGGCGCTTTGAAACTGATGCTCATGCAGAAGGGTTTGCCGCTGGCCTTTGCCGCCTTCAGGAAATCGAGGGCCCAGGCGCCGTAGGCCCGCGAGCAATGCGGATACTTGTCGGCATACTTGGCGATACCCTCGTTCTTGGCCGTCTCGTAAAAGGTCTGTCCCGGCCCGCCGGCCCATTGGTCGAACAACGGCGCGAGTGCTTCGAACTTACCGTCCTGGAGCACGAATCCAATCTTCCCGGCGAAGCCGGTGAAGTACCCCGCCTTCCGCAGCAGCACCGGATACGACCGGTCCATGAATCGCCGCTCCAAGTCGCCGTGGCCGAAGTTGGAGCCGTGGCGATACTCATAAAGGCCGGTCATCACGCTGCACCGGCTGGCCACGCAGATAGAGGTCGTATTGTAGTGATTGGCAAAGCGCACGCCCTCCCGTGCCAGTTGGTCGAGATGCGGCGTGATGACATCCTTGTTCCCGCAACAGCCGGCACCCCGCTCCGTCTGGTCGTCAGAGAACAGGAAAACGATGTTGGGCCTGGCGGCTGTCACAGCGAGAAGGCTGGATTGCCCCGCAACGGTCAGAAGTGCGATGCCGCAGAACATGGTCTGTCGCAAGAGGCAGATTTGTCTCATAATTCCTTTCTCCTTATAGGTTCTGCCGGGAGAAGTGGCAAGAGATCCTCAATGTGAATGCATGATCGCATGGCTTGCTTTCCGGCAAACGCACCACCAGGCCTTGGTCGGTCTGCGACCAGGACAGTTCGCCGCCATGGCCAAGGAGCGTCACCTGTTTGACCTGGCCTCTACCGCCGGCCAAGGACTTGACGATCAACGTCCCGTCCTGCGGCCAGGCCAGGGCAATGGCGTAGAGCGTATCGCCCTTGGTGGTGAATCGGATGTCGGCCGGCGTGAACTTCTTGCGCCAGTCCCATTGCTCGCCCGTTTCGCCGCTGTTGCGCCTTTTGACGCCCCGGGCCCGCGTTGGGCCCTCCGCATACACCGTCCACGGTCGCGTGCCGTAGATGGCTTCGCCGTTGACCTTCAGCCAACGGCCGATCCCCCGCATGATCTCCTGCTCTTGCGGCGGAATGGAACCATCGCCTTTCGGAGTCAGTGACAGCAGGAAGATGCCGCCGCGGCTGACGACGTCCACCAGGCTGTGAATGTGATAATCAGCCCCGTCCCGGTACTTCTTGTCGTTGACGTAACACCAGGGATACGCGATGGCGCGGTCGATCAGGAACCATGGACCAACGTCCGTCGGCATGTCGCGGCCGTTCTCGAAACAGCGCAATCCGAAAGACTCGGGGAAGTTGAATTCCCCGGCGTGTTTGTTGCAGATCGTCACGTCCTGTTTGTTCGCTGTCGCCCGGTTGAAGTAGTGCGCGAAAACCTCCCGGACGTAGGATTCGGGCGGATGACTGTTGCGCATGGCACTCCGCAAACCGTCGAACCAGAGGAGATCTGGTTGGTAGTTGTCAATCACCTCGAGGACCTTCGCCTTCCATTGCTTCGCGAACTCCGTGGCCGAGCCGGTTTCCTCGTTCCAGCAAAAGTCCGCGTATCGTGGGTCAAAGATGTCCCACGTCTTGCGCATGTCGTCTGTAATGTCGCTTTTCTTCAGGCCACCCGTGCAGTAGCCGAACGTGCGGGCATGGTGAAACGTGGCGAGGAGTCGCATGTCATCGTATTGCCGCACGGCCCGGGCAATCTCCCCGAAGATGTCGCGTTTCGGCCCCATTTGTTTTGCGTTCCACCGGTTCACCTTGCTGTCCCAAAGCAGGAAACCGTCATGGTGGACCAGGCAGATGCCGGCGAACTTCGCGCCGGCTTCGTGCATCAGCCCCACCCATTCATCCGCATTGAACTTCGGTGCCGTGAACATCGGGATGAAATCCTTGTAGCCGAAGTCCTTCAAGGGGCCGTACTTGTTGGTATGGTAGGAGTATACGCCTTTTTCGTCCGTCTTTGATCCGGCGTAGAGGTTTTTGACGTAGTCCGGCCCGCCGTGAGCGGGCACGGAGTAGATACCCCAGTGGGTGTAAACGCCAAACTTGGCGTCCTTCACCCAGTCAGGAATGGCCTTCTGCGACAGTGATTCCCAGGTAGGCTGATAGGCTTCGGCTGCCTCCGCGGCGAATGGAACAGTGAAAACCCAGCAACAGGTGACCAGGGTGGTCAGGTGGTGGAGGCATTTCATACGGTGCCCAATGAGCAGACAATGGCGGCGATCAACGCCGTAGTCTTCCTGGTCTCTTCCACGGTCATATCGGTCGTAACCTCTCACTTCTCGCCTTCCGTCGTAGACGCGGTCCTGAACTCAGCAAACGTGCCGGGCACTTTCGCGACGGCTTCCCGAAGCAACTCCCTCATGGAGGCAACCCGGGCGCTCTGTGCCGCCTCTCGATAGACGTTCTTGCGTTCCAGCGGATCAGCGTTGATGTCATAGAGTTGGTCCTTGTCGTAATAGTTCGGGTAGAACCTCATGGCGGGGCCTTCCGAGCCACGGCCGCCGGGGCGGTCCGCAAGATGCGTGTAGGGCTTGGACGGGTCATCGGGGACTGATGGCGGAAGACGGAATGCCAG
>CAYFUB010000751.1:0-2577 GCA_964346195.1 uncultured Pirellulales bacterium | reverse complement strand
TCAAGTTTCCTTGTATGCCGCCGTCGCCCGAGAGTTTCCTCGCCAATCCACGCGCTGGTTCAGCCGCCCGTTTGCCTCCTACCACATGGCCGGGGGGCCCGGAACCGTGGTGCGTGTCCTTATTATGCCGCTTTGGCTCCTATTCATCGGAGCATTGATACCCACGGTTGTTCTGTGGTTCGTTGGCTACCGCCCCCACCCGCCGGGCCACTGCCAGAAGTGCGGCTACGACCTGATTGTGCCAGGCGAAGCCTGGGAAAGGGGGATGCGATGTAGGAGCTGAAACCTTTCGATGGGACCCAGCGGGTATTCAATCCCGCCCGGCAAAGCCTGGCCAGCAGCCGGAAGCGAGTCTTGCGTGGTGATGGGGTGACCCATCCTGCGAAGCGTAGACAGCGAATGCGTGGGCCGTGTGATGGGGCCTCGAAAGTAGCCTGATTGCGGGAGCCGACGTCGTTTAGGTGGCGGAAGGCAGCAGCACAACGCCGTAGGGCCTGGCGTTGTGGTCCCGCCGGGGTCGTAGAGCAGGGCACGCGCATGCGGGTTCCCCAGGAACCTGGGAGGCCTTGTCGTCTCCACCCTTTGTCCGGAAAGGGGTAACCGGAGCGAAGAAGCGAAAACCCCTGGCCCCCGGCGTCGCACTCCAAGCCGGTGGGAGCGAAGCGAGGGTGCTCGGGTGGTACCGCTGATCGAAGGCAACGAAGTGACGCGGGATGGGCGGCGAGGATTCGGAACATCTCGTATTACCGTGGAAGCCGGGGAATCCTGCCCCTCGGGAGACCCGGTGGAGGAAAGGGGATGTCGTAGCATGGAACTGCTGAAGGGACAGACGGCGGAGAGCTCGGGCTCCAGCACCGTCTGCACGAAACGACAGCGGATAGCCGACTTGGCGCGGCGTTCACCGCAGATGGTGATCACGACGCTGGCTCACCACATCGATCTGGATTGGCTACGCGCGGCGTACCGCCGCACGCGGAAGGACGGGGCGACTGGTGTGGATGGCCAGACGGCCCAGGCGTACGCGGCGGACCTCGACGTCAATCTGCGATCCTTGCTGGAGCGGGCGAAGTCGGGGCGCTATAAGGCCCCGCCCGTTCGTCGGGTGCACATTCCGAAAGGGGACGGGGCGCGGACCCGCCCGATCGGGATTCCGACGTTCGAGGACAAGGTGCTGCAGCGTGCGGTTGTGATGGTTCTGGAGGCGGTCTACGAGCAGGACTTCCTGGACTGCTCGTATGGCTTCCGCCCGGGCCGCTCGGCGCACCAGGCCTTAGAGGTGCTGTGGCGTCGGTTGATGAACACGCGGGTCAGCTGGGTTCTGGAGGTCGACATCCAGCAGTTCTTCGACCATCTGGATCACGCGCATCTGCGGACGATCTTGCGTCAGAGGGTACGTGATGGCGTTCTGCTGCGCCTGATCGGCAAATGGCTCAAAGCGGGTGTGCTGGAATCCGGGAGTCTGGTTCGCCCGGAGCGTGGCAGCCCGCAAGGCGGGGTGATCTCGCCGCTACTGGCCAATGTGTACCTTCACGAAGTGCTGGACACGTGGTTCGAGCAAACGGTCAAGCCGCGCATGGATGGACAGGCGAGCTTGATCCGCTTTGCGGACGACGCGGTCATGGTCTTCGGGGAAGAAAGCGATGCCCGCCGGGTGTTGGCCGTCCTTCCGAAGCGGTTTGCGAAGTACGGTCTGGCGCTCCAGCCGGAAAAGACTGGGCTGGTTCCGTTTCGGCGTCCGCCGCGTGAGGCGGTTTCCGAGGCCCGGCGGAAGTCTCGACCGGGGACGTTCGACTTCCTGGGATTCACCCATTATTGGGGACGGACCCGGAAGGGACGTTGGGCGGTGCAGCGTAAGACGGCCAGCAACCGATTCAGCCGCGCACTGCGGGTGTTGTCCACGTGGTGCCGGCGTCATCGGCATTTGCCGATTCGGGAACAGTGGAAGGCGTTGGGGCTGAAACTGCAGGGGCATTACGCGTACTACGGGATTCCCGGTAATGCGCGGTGCCTCGGGCGGTTCCGGCACTTTGCGGAGCGGGTGTGGCAGAAGTGGCTCAGTCGCCGCTCACACCGCGCTCGCATCCCGTGGGACCGCTTCACCCTCTTGCAGGCGCGCTACCCGCTGCCCGCGATCCGGGTGTTGCGTCCCGCTCGTGTCACGTAGCGAGTCCATGGTATGAGGAGCCGGATGCGTCAATCGCGCACGTCCGGATCTGTGGGAGCCCTGGGTGACCAATCACCCAGGGCCACCCGGCCCGGCAACGTCAGCGGGCGCTGCCCCGAGTGCGGCGAGAGAATCTCAGCGTAGAGCACGCCCTCGAGCGCCACGGGCTGTCCGGGCATGGAGGGTGTCACCCCAGGGAGGAGATTAGTCCCCGGGAACCGGCTCAGAGCGGGGCGGCCGGGCGCCGGCGCAAATCCTGGTGGGGTCAGGTGTTCCGGGCCGATCTGTCTTGTGTTGAGACATGCGTAAACGAGTGCCAGAAACAGGCGTGCCGGTGCCAGGCGGCGGCAAGGATGGTACAATATCCTGTCATGCCGCAAGTCCGGTGCTGGCAGCGACGAGCGCCGCGCCGA
>CAYFUB010000750.1:0-32326 GCA_964346195.1 uncultured Pirellulales bacterium | reverse complement strand
ACGTATGAAGTGCCTGAAATGACCTGTTGGGATATCATGCTGAACGAAGTGAAGCATCTGGCCTGCACGTGGAGAGTGAACCGTGTATTCAATGGTCACCTCCGAGCCGCTGCCCGGATCCTTCGCTGCACTCAGGATGACAAGCGCGAGGATTCTCTGATGCAGGAGGAAGAACCATGATGGAAGCCTTCGTAGCGGCGCGACATGCGTTGGCCGCAGGACTAGTCGTATTTCTTGCCGTCTGCGCCGGCCCCGCGGCGGCCAGGAATTGCAGCGAGTGCCACAAGCTGCACCTCACGGGCAATGACTTTTCCGAGTGGCGCGGCAATACGGGCGACTGGCAAAACGCGGGGGATGCACAACTCAACCCGGAGAACGAAAAGCTGCTTACGACGCGGTCCGGGTCCGGCGCGATCATCAACGGGCCCACGGGCCGGACGGTCAACCTGTTCAGCCGGCGGGAATTTAGAGACCTGCGCGCCCACGTCGAGTTCATGGTGTCCAAGGACTCGAATTCCGGTGTCTACTTCATGGGCCGCTATGAGGTCCAGGTCTACGATAGTTGGCAGAAGGAATCGGAATATCCCGGCATCGAATGCGGCGGCATTTACCAGCGGTGGGACGAGAGCCGGAAAGTGAAAGGCTTTGAGGGCCATTCGCCCCGCGGGAATGCCTCGAGGCCGCCGGGCAAATGGCAAACCTTCGACGTTGTCTTTCGTGCCCCTCGCTTCGATCAGGCCGGACGCAAGATCGCCAATGCCCGTTTCGAGAAGGTCGTCCATAACAGTGTTCTCATCCATAGGGACGTCGAATTGACCGGGCCGACGCGGGCCGGCGCCTGGGAGGATGAGAAGCCCGTGGGGCCGCTGATGCTCCAGGGCGACCACGGGCCTGTCGGGTACTGCAACATCTGGGTGGCCCCGGCCGGGCCGAATCCGTTCTTCGCCATGGATACCGCCACCAGGGACGCGAATCACAAAACGGCCCGGGAGCAGGTGGAAATGCTCAAGGAACTGGGCTACGCCGGCATCGGAACCGGCTACGAAGGCCCCGGCTCGCTGGCAGAGATGCTCGAGCAACTCGATGAGCAGAACCTGGAATTGTTCGCTGTTTATACAGGCGTCAATATCGACGCGGGCGGCCAGCCTTATGACCCGTCGCTGAAGCAGGCCATGAAGATGCTCGAAGGGCGCAACGCAATCCTGTGGCTGTTCGCACAAAGCAAGGAGCACAAGCCCTCCGACCCCGCGGGCGATCCGCGGGCGGTGGAAATCCTGGGCGAACTTGCGGATGTGGCTGCACAGCGCAAGGTGCGCCTCTCGCTCTATCACCACCATGCCTTCTGGCTCGAAACGATCGAGGATGCCGTGCGGATTGCCAAGAAGGTGAATCGCCCGAATGTGGGCGTCACCTTCAACTTGTGCCACTGGCTGCGGGTCAGCGAGAGCCGGGACGCCAAAGCCGTCCTCGCAAAGGCGATGCCATATCTTTCCGTCGTGAATATCAATGGGGCCGATACCGACGGCAAGGACTGGAAGACCTTGATTCAAACGCTCGATTGCGGTACCTTCGATATACGCGGGCTCCTGGAGACCCTGCGGGATGCCGGCTACACCGGCCCCATCGGGTTCCAGGGCTACGGCATCGGCGGCGATGCCTATGACAACTTGAAGCGCACGATGGCGGCCTGGGAGAAGCACTCCCAGGTCCTGCGTGGCGGTGTAACGCCGTTCGGGGAGCCGAAAGAAGCCCCCGGAGCGAGCGATTCTGGCAGAGAATAGGTCCTATCGGTCCCGTAGGTCCTATTCGTCCCATAGGACAAACATGGAAACCTTGAAGCTGTTACTCGATTACTTTCCAATGGCGGTCTACACGGGCAAATGCCTCGTGTTCATCAGCGAGGACTGGCGGGTCGAGCTGACCGAGCACAAAGATAGCGACTTCAGCAGAAGCTCGTCCCAGTCTTCGATCATTCGAGTGAAAATCTTCAGGAAAGCCCCGAGCGGCGAGTTCGTCGCCGGGTTCTATGAGGATTTCCAACTGCCCGTGCTCGGGGAGCTGGCCGAACAGATCGAGAAATACGTGCAACTGGCGATCGGCGCGAACCTGCGGGAGAATGCCGAGTAGTCATGGGGGAACGCGCACGAATCCTGTTTCTGCCTTCGAGGTTTCGTCCGCCCGTCTGACACATGCAACGACAGAGCAATCTATCCAGGTCCGAACCGGCTGTTCAGGAAGATGCGAATGGTGTGACCTTCAGCGCCAAGATCGTTCCGGGCAGCAGCCGGACCGTTGTGGCAGGCGTGCTTGAGAATGTCATCAAGATCCGGGTGGCGGCTGCACCGGAGAAGGGCAAAGCGAACCAATGCCTCGTGGAGTTCCTGGCCCGGCAGTTGGGCGTGCGGAAGAATGTGGTCGAGATTATCTCCGGCCGGATGAGCCCGCTCAAGCAGGTACGGGTCGGCGGCTTATCGGCGACGCAGCTTCTGGAGAGACTCGGACTCGGCGAAGGCAAATCATGACTACCGAATCGACGCCCCTTGCCATCGACCGCCCGGAGTACGAGACCTGTCTGGGCTACATGCTGAAAGTCTCCGGCCCGATGATCGTTTCGACCGTTTCCTTTACGATCATGCAGCTCGTGGACCGCGTCATGATCTCGCGCCTCGGGACCGACGCCCTGGCGGCGACGAACGCCGTGCTCGCATACACGATTCTTTCCGCCATGCCGATCGTGGGTGTCGCCACCGCCTTGAGCGCCATCGTGGGAAAAGCCATCGGGACCGGCAGGAAAGAGCTGGCCGGCAAACGAATGAGCCTGCGTCGAATCGCTGACCTCCCGGCGGGCGTGTAAGAAGGCGCATTCTCTCCGAGTAGCAGCGTCAAGAGCCTGCCCTGAGCGAAGTCGAATGGGCCGACAGCCTTGCCGATGGCTCTTTTTGCGACAGAATCGTGCCATCGCCAAGCTGTGCTTGCCGCTGCCACCCATCAGTTCACCCGCGGCGGCCTTTTGACCTTCTTAGACACACTGTTAGCGGTCACGGGACTTCGTCCGGCAGTTTCTTCAGGCGGATGTTGCGCACGGCGCCCGTCGTCACCCAGGTGGCGATACCGAGCGGCTGGCACAGGTCCATCTCCAGGCGGATACCGATTTTGCGGCCCGTGATATCGACGTCCACGAGGTCCTCGTCATCCAGCCACACCTGGATCCGGTCCGGCACGACGCGCAGGCGCACATGGTGCCAGGTGCCGTTCTCGAAACGGACCATCCGGGTTGTTTCGTTCTCGGAGGCATCGAAATAATCGATGGTGGACAGGCCGCACAGATTACCACCCCATCCCCCGAGGATCAGCGTGCACGGGCTCTCCCCCACCGGGAATGTCAGGCCGCAAAAGAAATCGTAGCCCTGGACCCGCATGGCGTCGAGCGTAAGCTCATAGTTCATGCGCACGACAGGACCCACCCACGTGATACCTGTGGCATAATTACCCATCTCCAGGTAAATCGCCTCGTCCTTGACGTAGACGTCGCCTTGGCCGCCGAAATCCGTCACCTTCCATTGGCCCAGGGTCTGGCCGTCGAAAAGCCTGACTTCTTCGCCCGGCTTTGGAGGAAATGCCGCCAATGGTTTTGGCTTTTCGGCCGGCGCGGCCAGCGACTCAACGTGTTCCCCGGCCGCGTCCGGAGTTGGCGCGGTCCCCTTTCCCGGCTCCCGGCCACAACAACCGCCGCCCAACAGCAGGCCGACGGCTATGACGGAAACTGTCCAAATCGTTATGTGCCCGGGATTTAGTGCCAGGCAACACGTGTGGCGCACTTTTCGCAATCGACCGGCAAGAGCGTTAGATTCCATACTGTCCTCCCGATAAGGTGAATTTTCTTGGAATAGGTTAAGCAAATCGCTAAAATTGTACAAGAGGCAATCGGCGGAGCGGGCCATTTTATGGAACCGTTCAGGCGAGGGCCTCAAGAACAGAGAACGACCTGACGATAAGGGGCGCATGACCAAGTGCTTGCGTCCATTGGACATCATGGACGCAGTCATCCTGCCGTAATGGTGAATCGGTTACGGTACGGCAGGGAACAGACGGAATGGGGATAATGAAGAGCATCCTTCTGAGCATCACCGTCTTGTTGAGTCTGTCTTCTCCCGCGGCTCTTGCCCAGCGAGAGCAACTGGCGAACGCGGGCAAAGCGGGGCTGAATGTGACTTCGCTGGACGAGGTGCTGCGGTTGCCGGATGAGCACATCGACCTGGCCACCGCGGCCCTGATTGCCTCGGAGTATTGGAGCGACATGGTACACGGCCGTCGCTATCTCGAGCAACTCGATGCGATGGCACTGGAAATCCTCCCACGGCTGCGAGCGCAGCGACTGCCATCGACGACCTTTCAGGCAATCCCGGTGATCAATCAGTACCTCTTCGAGGAACTCGGTTTCAAGACGATCTCGCACGCCAACGACCCCAACGACCTGTTCCTGCATTCCGTGATGGACCGGCGGCAGGGCTACTGCCTGAGCCTTTCGGTGTTGTATCTGGCTCTCGCGGAACGACTCGGACTGGAACTCCATGGGGTGGTGGTCCCGGGGCATTTCTTCGTGCGGTATGATTCGGGTCGCGTCCGGCACAACATCGAGACCACCAGCGGCGGCGTCAGCCCGCCGGACGAGCACTATATTGCCAAGTTCAAGGTTCCTCAGAACGGCCGCAACTCCATCTACATGAAGAACCTCAACAAGCGTCAGACGCTCGGCTGTTTCTTCAACAATCTCGGCAATGTCTATAGCGAGATCGGCGATACGGAAACGGCTCTCAGCGCGCTCGAAAAGGCCGTTGCCATCAACCCAACGCTCTCGGAGTCCCGGGCGAACCTGGGCAACATTTACCTGGAGAAGGGCCGGGTGAACGACGCCATTCAGCAGTATCGCGCCGCCCTGGACCTGAATCCCGGCGACCCCAAGACCTACAACAACCTCGGCAATGCCTACATGGCCGTCGACCAGTTGTACGACGCCAGCTCCTCGTACCGGCACGCCATCCGAATGGACCCGAATTTCGCCGATCCCTACCGCAACCTGGCCTTGCTCTGCACCCGCCAGGAGAGATACAGCGAGGCACTGTCCAACCTGAATCGAGTTCTCGCCCTCGACGGCCAGAATCATCAGGTATACAGCCAGCTCGGCGAGTTGCATTACCGCATGGGCGATTATGAGAAGGGAGTCACTCAGTTCCGCAAGGCGTTGAGCTTCAAGCCGGACTCCGCCGAGGCTTACTATGGCTTGGGGATCTGCTATGAGAAGCTCGGGCGGACGGCCGAGGGAATCCAGGCGTATACCCAGGCCCTGATGCTTAAGCCTGACATGCTGGCCGCCCTTGTGGATCTGGGCACGGCCTACTTCAATCAGGAGAATTACGGTCTGGCCGCCCAGTTCTACCGGCGGGCCGTGGCCGTCAAGCCCGATGACGCGAGAATCCTGTTCAATCTGGGGTCGGCCTGCCTCAAACAGAGTAGTTTCGATCAGGCCGTTAAGGCCTACAATCAGGTGATCCGGATCGATCCGCGGGTCGGCGACGCCCATTGCGGGCTGGCATATGCGTACTACATGCTGGAGAAGTACGATCTGGCCTGGAATCACGTGGGCCTGGCCGGGAAACTGGGAGTAAAGGTGCCCGAAGACCTGTTCAAGGCCATTCAAGCCAGGCGCAACATAAAATGAGCGGGAATTCCCAACAATATCTTGACAGGGCGTACGCCTGTCCTGTAGAATGCAAAAACAAGTGGGAGTTGGCAGTCTGACTGCCTGAATGTGGGCCATCCCAGAGAAAAGCCAATTATCGGGGTCATCGGCGGTATCGCGTCCGGGAAAAGTACCGTTGCCGGCGAGCTTGGAAAGCTGGGGTGCGCGGTCATTAGCGCGGATGCCATCGCTCACGAATTGCTGCGGCAAAAACCGGTTCGCGATGAGATCGTCGGGCTGTTTGGCCCCGAGGTCTTGGAGCCTGGCGGCGAAATTGACCGCAACAGGTTGGCGCGGCTTGTCTTTTCCGATAAGAGCAAGCTGGCCGCTCTGAATAATGTGGTTCATCCGCGCGTCCTGGAGCGAACCGAGAGGCTCATCGCACAGTACAATCATTGTGAACATGCCCAAGCGATTGTACTTGATATGCCCCTGCTGATTGAAGTCGGATGGGCGGACCGTTGCGACCGGCTGATTTTTGTGCAGTGCGATCGTCGCCGGCGAGCCGAGAGGGCCAGACGGATAGGCCTCGATGAGCAGGAAATCGAAATTCGCGAAAATTTTCAGATTTCTCTGGACAAGAAGGCAAAGCTGGCCGATAATACCATAGACAACAATTCTGACTTCTTGACGTTGGTCAGGCAAATCAAAGATATCTTCTCTGACATAGCTGGAAGCAGTTAGTGTGGTTTGTTGGAAGTCGTGCTGCTTGCTGCATTCTTGTGGGGCCGTGCTTCTCCGTGGTGTAGCGAAGGCTTGAATCCCGCAGGACCACCGGAGAAGGAGAGGTTTCACGTCGGCTACAGGCGTGTGGCGCGCACCCGTGAGACCAGGCTCGCACCTGCACAAACAGGGGCCAGGGTGACAAAGAGGTTCTCGTAACATCAAAAAAGGAGTAGTGAGTTATGGCTAAGGCCAAGACAACCAAGAGGAAAAGAAGCACGAAGAGGGCCGCGGTTGATGAAGAACCGGTTCTGGACCAGCCGGAGACACCGGCACTGACCGCTACCGACCCGGCGGAGGACGACTCCGCCAAGACCGCGGTCGCGGAAGAGACGGAGCCGGCGGCTGCCGTCGAGGCCCCAGATGATATCAAGTCGGCAGAAAGTGTCGAGGTTTCGGAGGAAGAATCCACTCATGCCAAGTACGAGCGGATCAAGAAAGGCAATCTGTACCTGACGGACCTGCAGCGGCTCACCGTCGCCGAGCTGCACGAGATGGCCAAACGGGAAGGGATTACCGAGTATAGCGCGCTGAAGAAGCAGGACCTGATCTTCCGGATCCTCAAGGAGCGCATCCGCCAGAACGGGCTGATGTACGGTGAAGGCGTTCTGGAGGTTCTCCCGGACGGCTACGGGTTTCTGCGCAACCCCAATTACAATTACCTGTCCTCGTCCGATGACATTTACGTCTCGCCGTCGCAAATCCGGCGCTTCGGGCTGCGGACGGGCAACATTGTCTCCGGACAGATCAGGCCACCCAAGGATTCGGAGAAGTATTTCGCCCTGCTGCGGGTGGAGGCGATCAATTTCGAGAACCCCGACCTGCTGTCCGACAAGGTGGTTTTCAGCGACCTGACGCCGCTGCACCCGGAGGAGCGTCTGATTCTCGAGACGGCCGGTGACGAGCTGAACATGCGAATCATCGACCTCGTGACCCCGGTAGGCAAGGGACAGCGCGGGCTGATCGTCGCGCCGCCGCGAACGGGCAAGACGATTCTGCTGCAGAAGATGGCCAACGCCGTCAGCACGAACCATCCTGAGGTGAAGCTGATCGTGCTGCTGATCGACGAGCGGCCGGAAGAGGTCACGGAAATGGAGCGCAAGACCGCCGAGAATGTCGAGGTCATCAGCTCCACGTTCGACGAGCCCGCCGCGCGGCACTGCCAGGTGGCCGAGATCGTCATCGAGAAGGCCAAGCGCATGGTCGAATACGGCCAGGACGTTGTCATTCTGCTCGACTCCATCACGCGCCTGGCCCGGGCGTACAACAACGAGACGCCGCACTCCGGCCGCATCCTGACCGGTGGTGTGGACGCCGGCGCCATGCAAATGCCCAAGAAATTCTTCGGCGCCGCCCGGAAGATCGAGGAAGGCGGCTCGCTGAGCATCTTCGCCACGGCGCTGATCGACACCGGCTCGAAGATGGACGAAGTGATCTTCGAGGAATTCAAGGCAACCGGCAACATGGAGTTGCACCTGGACCGGCGGCTCGTGGATCGACGGGTCTGGCCGGCCATCGAGATCAGCCGCAGCGGAACGCGACGCGAAGAGCTGCTGCTCGACCCGAAGGAGCTCGAGCTCGTCTACCGCCTTCGCCGGGTCCTGAGCGACCTGAACCCCGTCGAGGCGGTCGAGCTGCTCAAGAGCCGGCTGGCGAAAACGCGGAGCAACGCCGAATTCCTGATGACCATGAATCTGGACTAAGGCTCGTGGCGCGGTAATCGCCCTTGGTCATACTGAGCGAAGCCAGGCATCTGGCCGGAGAACGAGAGATCCACAGCGTGCCGGATGAGACCCCTCGTGCAATGTCCAGATTCTCCGCTGCGCTCAAGATGACGGAGTCTGTGCAAGGCGTTGCCTCCTATGGGCTCGTCGTTGGCACGGAATGCGGTCGCGCAGAAATACACCACGGCGCAGCGGGCTCTTTACAGGGCATTCGTAGTGCATTACCATGACTTCCGGCAGAGACAGGTCTGCCGGAATTTTCTTGGACGGTGATTGAGACGGACGCGTCATGGCAGAACAGTTGTCCAAGGTCTATGACCCGAAAGCCATCGAAGAACAAATCAATGAGCTGTGGCTGTCGGGCTCGTATTTCCACGCCGAACCTTCCCGCAACGGGCAAAAGCGAAAGGCCTTTACCATCGTTATCCCCCCGCCGAACGTGACCGCGCCTCTGCACCTGGGCCATGCTCTCAACAATACGCTTCAGGATATTCTCATCCGGTGGCGCCGGATGCAGCAGTATGAGACGCTCTGGATGCCCGGGACCGACCACGCCGGCATCGCGACGCAAACGGTCGTGGAGAAACGCATCCTCGCCGAAGAGGGCAGGCGACGCACCGATTTCCAGCGGGACGAGTTCGTCCGGCGCATTCAGGCCTGGAAGGACGAGTACGAGGCGACGATCCTCGGCCAGCTCAAAGCGATGGGCTGCTCCTGCGACTGGCAGCGCACGCGCTTCACGATGGACGAAGTCTGCGCCAGAGCGGTCCGGGCCGCCTTCTTCAAGCTGTTCCAGGACGGCTTGATCTATCGAGGCAAGCGCCTGGTCAACTGGGACCCGGCCACGCAGACGGTGCTCGCCGACGACGAGGTCGAGCACGAAACCGTCCAGGGACACTTCTGGTACCTGAGATACCCGCTCGTCGAGCCCGTCGCGTTGCCTCGTGACGCGGGCCTGCGGCCCGCGCGTAGTGGCGAGGGCGTCCCGCCCTTGCGTCCCGAGGGCGTCCCGCCCTCGGATCAAACCGTAACCGACGAGATATACAAACGCAAAGGACACTGTCTCCCGCATTGGGCGAAACCTGGCGCCACGTACGCCGTTGCCTTCCGTCTGGCTGACAGCCTTCCCCCGCACGTTCTCCAGGCGTGGAGACGGGAACGAGAACATATTGTCCACCGGGCCGCAGAGCAGGGCCGGCCTCTGACGGCCCACGAGGAACGAGAACTCGATCGGCTATACGCTACTCGAATTGAGGCTTTCCTGGATGCGGGGCAAGGCGCGTGTCATCTTGCCAAACACGAAATTGCCTCGTTGGTTCAAAAGGCTTTACAGTGCTTCGACGGCCAAAGGTACGATCTGATCGCCTGGTGCATCATGCCCAACCACGTTCACGTGCTCCTGCGACCGGTCGAGGGCTTCAACCTGGCTGAGATCGTTCATAGCTGGAAGTCGTTCACCGCTAAGCAGGCAAACAAGCTGCTCGGAACACCCGGGGCCTTCTGGCAGGAGGAGTACTATGACCACCTGATTCGCGATGAGGAGGATTTCAACCATAACTTGAGCTATCTGTTGCAGAATCCCGAGCAGGCGGGACTCAAGGCGTGGCCATGGGTAGGGTCAAGATCGCAGGGTTGGCAACAGCAGGAGCGCGGGCAAGATGCCCGCGCGACGCAAGGGCGGGACGCCCTCGCCACGAACAACGACGACACCGCTATCACCCACGTCACAGTCGCCACGACGCGGCCGGAAACCATGCTTGGTGACACCGCCGTTGCTATGAATCCCGCCGACCCGCGCGCCAGGTACCTCGTGGGCAAACGGGTCCGACTGCCCATCGTCGGGCGGATCATCCCGATCATCGCGGATGAGCACGTCGTGCTGCCGAATCCTCAAAGCGAGGACGAGAAGGCCCGTTTCTCCACGGGGTTCCTGAAGGTCACGCCCGCCCACGACCCGGACGACTGGGAGATCGGCAAGCGACACGACCTGCCCGTCATCAACGTAATGGCCCCCGACGGCACGATCAGCGACAAGCACGGCTGGCAGGATGCGACCGAGCCCGAGGCCCACAATCTGCTCGGCATGGACCGTTTCGAGGCCAGAGAGGCTGTCGTCGAGTGGTTCCGCCAGGAAGATCTGCTCGAGGACGTCCGCGCCTACACTCACGAGGTCGGCCACAGCTACCGCAGCCACGTGCCCATTGAGCCGTATCTGTCCGATCAGTGGTACATAGCTGTGAAACGGCTCATTGCGAATTGCGGATTGCGGATTGCGGATTGGGTTGCCGTTCATCAGGAACTGATCGAGAGGAAGGACGAGGTAGAGTATTTGAAAGGTACGGATGTACCGGTTAGCTCACTGGCAGGGTTGGCATTGGCCCCGCTACTGGACGACCGCTTGCGCTTCATCCCCGAGCGATACGCCAAGACCTACCAGACATGGCTGGAGAACCTGCGCGACTGGCCTATCAGCCGCCAACTCTGGTGGGGCCACCGAATACCCGTCTGGTCTTTCATCCTCCGCGATGACCAGGAGTTCGCACAGGCCATCACAGATTTGACTACTCTCCTCAAGGACTTTGGCGCCAAGGGCCGTGTCTGGCCGTATCGCAAGCCGGACGACGCCTACACCATATACGTTTGTCTGGAGAATAGCCAAGACGATTGTATTCTCGACGATCTGGCCGCGTACAGTGGCGGCATCGCCAATTCGAGCGGGGAGTACGCCAAGGGTGATGCCTTAGACTCAGGGTCTCCTGTTCCAGCGCGGTTCAAAGGAGCCGAATCCGGAGAGAAGGCCCTAGCTTTTCTGGAGAGATATGTTGTTGATGAAATCACCCACGACGAGGACGTGCTGGATACCTGGTTTTCGTCGGCGTTGTGGCCGTTCAGCACGCTGGGGTGGCCGGAGGATACGGCGGAACTCAAGAGCTTCTATCCGGGTGATGTTCTGTGTACGGCGCGCGAGATCATTACCCTGTGGGTTTCGCGCATGGTGATGATGGGACAATATTGTGTCGGTGATATTCCGTTCGGCGATGTCTATATCCATGCCATGATCCAGGACGGCGAGGGGCGCAAGATGTCCAAGAGCCTGGGTAACGGCATCGACCCGCTCGTCGCGATCGACAGCCACGGCGCCGATGCGATGCGCTTCACGCTGGCGAGCATGACGACGGACACGCAGGACATCCGCATGCCCGTGGTCGCCATGGCCCTGCCGGACGGGCGCCAGGTCAATACGTCGCCGAAGTTCGACACCGGGCGCAACTTCTGCAACAAGCTCTGGAACGCGTCCCGGTTCGCCATGATGAATCTGGAGGGTCTCGATCCGGTCGGCTTTGACGCCGACAGAATGGACATTACCGACCGGTGGATCCTGTCGCGCCTGGCAACGACCCGCGACGAAGTCACGGCGTCACTGAATGCATTCAAGTTCAGCGAGCCCCTGGCACAGTTGTACCGCTTCTTCTGGAACGACTTCTGCGACTGGTATCTCGAATGGATCAAGCCGCGCATGAGGGAGCAGGAGAGCAGGGACGTGGCCCAGAATGTCCTGGCGTTCGTTCTCGATGGCACGCTGCGGCTGCTGCACCCCTTCGTGCCGTTCATCACGGAAGGGATTTATCAGAAGCTCAATGAGCTGGCCTCCACGCGCGAGCTCAGGGGACTCGCCTCGGCGGGCGGCGCACGGGTATTGGCCGTCGCGCCGTGGCCCCCGGGCCTGGAGCATCTGGAAGACCCGCGGGTCGAGGAGCAGATACGGATCGTTCAGGAAACAGTCAGGGCTATTCGCGACATCAGAAGCAAGTACAACATCCCGCCGGCAGACAAGCTGGCGGCCTCGGCCGGCGCGCCCAAAGCCATCGCCGACAACCTCAGCATGAACCGTGGGCTTGTCTGTCAGCTCGCGGGGCTGGACAGCTTCCACGCGGCGGAAAATCTGCCGAAGCCGAACAATGCCGCGGCGGCCATAGTAGAAGAAACTCAAGTGTACGTACATAATGTCATCGATCCTGAGGCCGAACGGGCTCGCCTGGCGAAGCAGAAGCAGGAAATCGAGCAGGCGAAGAAGGCGGTCGAGAACAAGTTGGCCAACGAGAATTTCGTGACGAGGGCCAAGCCTGAAGTAGTCGCGCAGGCGCGGGAAAGGCTCCAGCAGCTTCAGGAACAATTACAGGCCGTCGAGCGGCACCTCGCCGAGGTCGGGGGTTGATACAAAAGGGAGACCGAGATGGAAGTGGAAGTTGAGCTGTCGCGAATCATCATCAATGAGGCTTCCGACCAGCAGATCATTGTCCTGAAGGAGCGCGGCGGCACACGGGGATTTCCCATCGTGATCGGCATCGTGGAGATTTTCGCCATCGACCGCCGGCTCAAGGGGATCAAGCCGCCGCGGCCCATGACCCACGACCTGCTGGCCAGCGTCATCGAAAGCCTCGGGGCCAAAGTCGATCGCATCGTGATCGACGACCTCCGCAATCATACCTTCTTCGCGAAGATTCATCTCAGCCTCGACGGGCGTGCAATCCAGGTGGACTCCCGGCCCTCCGACGCGATTGCCTTGTGTGCGGCGATAGACGCCCCTATTTTTGTGGCTGAGCACGTATTCGATCTGACGAACGAGTAAAAAACGTGGCAATCACCAGCAGTCCGACCGCGACGCAGAGCATCGTGTCGGCCACGTTGAACGTGTGCCAATGCCGGCCGGGCCAGTAGACCACATCGATGAAATCGCGGACCCGTCCTTCGTTGAAGATTCGGTCCCACAGGTTGCCGCTCACGCCCGCCGCAAAAAATCCCAGTGCCACCTGAACTACGCGCTGCCGGGCCCTGCCGAAGAAGAAGATACCGAGAATGACAGTGAGGGCAACGACCGAGACGCCAATGAGAAAGACCTTTCGGTCGGCGGCGATTCCAAAGGCGGCGCCCGTATTCAGGGCCCTCTGGAACGTCAGAAAGCCATCGAGGATTTCGGCGCCGTGCTCCGGCTTATTCTCCAGCCAGGCGAACACGGCCTGCTTGGTCCACAGGTCCAGCACCAGGCCCGCCAGCAGGATGGACCAGAAGATCAGATGTGCCCACGTATCGGGCAATTCCGCTCTGCCGCGGCCCGCCGTGCGACAGTTCGAAGTAATCTGATCGGCTCTCTCTTCTCTGCCTATATCCATGGCTTCAATAACTCAGTCCCGGCAGAGGATCTTGCGATCGCAAATGCTCGCGGATCAACTTCTCCAGGACTTCACGTTTCGGCTGATCGGGTCGAATGGCCAGCGACCGGCGCCAGTGCTCCAGCGCCTTGGTCTCCCAGCGGGGGTCCGCCGTCTGACGGGCCTTCAGCATATAGGCGACACCCAGACCGCGATGTGCCTCCCAGTCACTGCTGTCCAAATCGATCGAACGCTCATACATTTGTGCAGCCTGATCGATGTCCCCGAGCTTGATAAAACAGTAGCCAAGGTGGCGAAATGCGACCCCGTTCTCCGGCCTCATCTGCGTCACCGCCAGCAGCACCCGGCTGGCCTGGTCATACTGCTCTGCCTTTGCATAGGCTACGCCCAACGGCAGCAGCACGTT
The DNA here is from genome assembly GCA_964346195.1 of uncultured Pirellulales bacterium. Lineage (GTDB taxonomy): Bacteria > Planctomycetota > Phycisphaerae > Sedimentisphaerales > Anaerobacaceae > PLanc-01. The sequence continues at coordinate 18,562 of CAYFUB010000750.1, read as the reverse complement.
CGGGTCCTCGCCGTTCACCGTCAACAGGCGCCGGTAGACGACAATCGCCCGTTCGTAGTCCTTCTGACCTTCATACACCTGCGCCAGCACCGGCAGGACCTCTCGCGGCCGGTCCACCTGCTCGGCCCGCTCGCAGTATGCCAGCGACTTGAGGTACTGCCCCGCCTTCAGATACCCGTCGGCGGCGCCCATGATCGCCTCGAAGTCGTTCGCATCCAGCTCGACGGCCCTGGCATAGACATCCGCTGCCTCCGCGTACCGGCCGAGCTTCTGATACGTCCTGGCCAGATTCACATGGCCCTCGAAAGACCAGGCATCGAGTCTCACCACGTTCTGGAAGGCGGCCAGGGCCTTCTCGTGCTCTCCCCGAGCCTGGCAGGCCTTGCCCAACTCCAGGTACGCCAGAGCAAACTCGGGATCGGCCGCCACCACGGCGTCCAGCTTCTTGATGGCCAGCTCCTCCTGGCCCAGCTCGCGCAGCGCCACGGCGTCCAGGTACAGGTCCATCACAGACTCCTGCCGGGAGCATCCGAGCAGCGAGCACAATCCCATCAGCGGGACCGCCAACCAGACTGCAATAACCCTTTTCCTGCGCTCAGACACCAATAGACTACCTTTCCGGCCTGCGGCAATGCCGGGCCAGCGTGAACGCCCGCCGTCGTGCCTCTTGCCGACCGTGGGATTATACCAGCCCTTTAGGCCCGGTAAAAGCCCTTAAAGCCGCATGGGCTGGATATTGTGGCCGGTCCGCAAAGATTTGACATGCCTCATGCCTACCTATATTATACTGAACCCTTAGGCCATCTGGCAGGACCGACCTGCGCCTCGCCTCTGTAATACCGGTTTGAAAGGCACGCTCTACATGGCGAAAGAGAAGATCGCACTGAAGAAAAGGCCGTGCGTCCTGATCATACGCGACGGATGGGGTCACAATCCGGACCCGAACGAAGACCCCTATAACGCCATCAAACGGGCCCACACGCCTGTGGACGACATGTTGATGGCCGAATATCCGCACTGCCTGATCCACGCATACGGCGAGTACGTCGGTTTGCCCGAGGGAACCATGGGCAACAGTGAGGTAGGCCATCAGAACATCGGGGCCGGACGGATTGTACCGCAGGAATCGGTCCGGCTCACCTATGCCATACGCGACGGCTCGTTCTTCAAGAACGAGGAGTTTCTCAAGCTCGCCGAGTTCGTCAAGGAGCATAAGGGCAAGGTCCACTTCATGGGGTTGTGCAGCGATATCGGCGTGCACTCGCTCCTGGGGCACCTGTACGGGCTGCTCGAATTTGCCAGGCGTAACGACCTGAAGGACGTATTCATTCACGCCTTCACGGACGGGCGTGACTCGCCTCCCGACAGCGGGCTCGGATACATTACCGACATCGAGAAAGAGGCCGCCCAGATCGGCGTGGGTCGAATCGCCACAGTCATGGGCCGGTTCTACGCGATGGACCGGGACAGCCGCTGGGACCGCGTGCAAAAGGCGTACGAGTGCCTGAGATTCGGCAAGGGCCTCAAAGCCGCCAGTGCTACCGAGGCGATCAGGAACAGCTACAACAGAGACGTGACGGATGAGTTCATCGAACCGACCGCCATTGTGAACGGGAACAACGAGCCTATCGCCACCATCGCCGACGGAGACGGGGTCGTATTCTTCAATTTCCGGGGCGACCGGCCGCGCGAGTTGACGCGCGCTTTCGTGGACCCGGCCTTCAAGGAGTTCCCCAGGACGACCAGGCCCGACGTCTATTTCGTCTGCATGACGGAGTACGACGCGACGATCCCCGCACCGGCGGCCTTCACCAAGCCGCCGAAGATGAAAAATATCCTGGCCGCGTACTGGAGCGCTCCGGGTCTCAAGCAGTTCCGCTGTGCCGAGACGGAGAAGTACGCCCATGTGACGTTCTTCTTCAACGACTACACGGAGAAGCCTTTCAAGGGTGAGGACCGGCAAATCGTCCCATCGCCGAAGGTCCGGACGTATGATTTGAGACCGGAAATGAGCGCTTACGAGGTGGCGAACGTCGTGCTCGAGCGGCTCGATTCCGACAAGTACGACGTGATGGTCATCAATTTCGCCAATCCCGATATGGTGGGCCATACCGGGGACCTCGCGGCGGCCATCAAGGCGGCAGAAACGGTGGATGAGTGTGTGGGGAAGATCCTCACCAAGGTCGAGAGCATGGGGGGAGCGGCCATCGTCACCGCCGATCACGGGAACTTCGAGAAGATGATCGACGGCGCGCCGGATAACCCGCACACTGCTCATACGGTAGGCGACGTGCCGCTGGTAGTCTTCGACGACGAGTATAAAGGTAGAAAGTTGCGCGACGGGGGCACACTGGCCGACATCGGTCCCACGATGCTCGAAATCATGGGTTTGTCGCAGCCCGCGGAGATGACCGGCCGAAGTCTGCTCCACGAGTAAGATGTTGAATGTATGGGTCGGATACTCCTCCTTGACCGGAATATGGTAAACCTGATCGCCGCGGGCGAAGTCATTGAGCGCCCGGCGAGCGTAGTCAAGGAACTGGTGGAGAACAGCATCGATGCCGGGGCGACGCAGATCACCATCGCCATCGAGGATGGGGGCCGCAAGCTCATTTCCATCACCGACAACGGTTGCGGCATGGATGCGACGGACCTCGGGACGGCCTTCGAATCCCATACGACGAGCAAGATCAAAGAGGCCGCCGACCTCCACAACATCCGCACGCTCGGATTTCGGGGTGAGGCGCTGGCCAGTATTGCGTCGGTCGCGCGCGTCCGTGCGGTCAGCCGGACGCGGGATTCCGACCAGGCGCACTGCCTCGAAATCGACTGCGGCGGCAAGGGGCCCGTCCGTCCGTGCAGCGGCGATTTCGGCACGACCATTCAGGTCCGGGAGATCTTCTACCGGACACCCGCCCGTCGCAAGTTCCTGCGGACCGCGAACACGGAGATGGGCCATATCAGCGGACAGTTTGCGCGAATCGCCCTGCCGCAGGGGCGCCTGGACCTGACGCTGCTCCACAACGGCAAGGAATTGCACCGGCTGCCCAAAACGGACCGCCTCCAGCAGCGGATCGGCCAACTCTTCCCGATGCTGACGTCCGACCCCGGCGACTTGATCGAGACGGCGAGCGATGAAAAGGGCATTCGTATCCGCGCGTTGCTCGGCCGTCCGAATGTTTCACGAACGAGCAGCGAATTCCAGTACACGTTTCTGAACGGCCGGTTCATCCGCGACAAGTTCATCTCGCATGCCATCAAGGAAGCCTACCGGGGCTTGCTGGAGGCTAACCGGTTCCCGGTGGTCTTCCTGTTCATGGAGATGCCCTGCAGTGAATACGACGTGAACGTGCATCCGACAAAGGTCGAGGTGCGCTTCTGTAACGCGAATCTGGTCCACTCACAGGTTCTGGGCGTCCTGCGCGAGCAGTTGCTGGGGACGGACCTCAACATTCCCGCCCGGCTGCCGGCGAAGGAATTGCTTCGGGCACAGGAGGAAACCGCCGGCCGACAGGTGAGGAGGCAGCAAGTCGCCGATGCCATGGCGGAGTTTTTCAGGAAGCACCGCCCTGCTCAGCAACAGCATTTCGAGTTGCGGGCGGAGAGCATCCACGAGCGTCGCGGTTCCGGCCGTGAGAGACCTGTTCCCGGCCGGCCTGGCCCTGCCGTATCGCCACAGATGCAGGATAACCAGTACATCCAGATCCATGACAGCTACATCGTCGAGCAGACCGAAGACGGGTTTGTCATCATCGACCAGCACGCGCTGCATGAGCGCATGCTCTATGAGACCCTGCAGCGGCGGTTGCAGCGTGAGAATCTCGAATCGCAACGGCTCCTCCTGCCGGAGAGCTTCGAAGTCACCGATGCGCAGGCGGCAGCCATCCAGGCCCACGCGGACTTGCTGACGCAACTCGGCATCGAGCTGACGCCGTTCGGTCCACGCGTCTACGCTGTGCAGACTTTCCCGACGCTGCTGGCCGATGTCGCGCCGGTCGAGTTCGTCCAGGACCTCGTGGACCTGCTCGTCGAGCGCGGCGATGCCGTAGCGCAAAAGGACCTCTTCAACGACGTCGTGAGCCTGGCGGCGTGCAAGGCGGCCATCAAAGCCGGGCAAAAACTGGGTGACAGCGAGATACGGGAGTTGCTCGCCGAGCGCGGTCGCTTCGAATCGACCAGCCGGTGTCCGCACGGACGACCCACGACCATCAAGTTTTCGATCAGTGAGTTGGAGAAGCAGTTCAAGAGGACCTGATGAGCAAGTGGTGGGTTATACCGGCGGCACTGGTGCTATGGCTCGCTGCGGGATACGCGATGCTCGAGTCGCAGCAGACGGACGCCGGTCCCGACGTGGACCGCTCGCAGAGGCCCGTGCGCATCGTCTCGATGGCGCCGAATCTTACCGAGATTCTCTTCGCCCTCGGGCTGGGCCAGCGAGTGGTCGGCGTAACCACGGACAGCGATTGCCCGCCTGCCGCCGGCGACAAGCCGAAGATGGGGACCTTCTGGCAGCCGAGTATCGAGGCTGTCATTGCCACCAGACCCGATCTGGTGGTAACATTAAACTTTGAGCAACAGAAGGACTTCGCCCGTAGGCTCAGGCGTATGGGTTACGACTGCCTGACGGTTAATATCGAAACGATCGATGATCTCTTCGCCGCCATTGTCGCGGTCGGTAATGCCGCAGGAGCAGACAGGCAGGCCGGCGAACTATGCGACCGTATCAAGACCGAGATACGTCGGTTCCGGGCCATGACGGCAGGTTTGCCAAAGGTGAAAGTCCTCTGGGTGGTCCAGAGAGAGCCCCTGCGGGCGGCGGGCAGAGACACGTTCATCAACGAGATGATTGAGTTGGCGGGCGGCGAAAATGCCGTCGGTCCAGGGCTTCACAAGTACCCGTCTATCGGGGCCGAACAGGTCATTGCGTCCGGTCCGGAGGTTATCATCGAGCCTGCGATGGTGCAGAGCGTGCTTGATCAGCAGCGTCGGCAGGCGGTCTCGTACTGGCGCAGATACGCGAACGTCCCGGCCGTCGCCGGTGAGCGGATTTACGTGATCGACGGCGACGTTGTCTCCCGGCTCGGCCCGCGGCTGCCCGAGGGCGTTCGAGCCATCGCAGAATGTCTGCGGCCGGAGTTGTTTGGAGAGTGAGATCGTGCCTCATACCCTCGCGCCTCGAACGCTGTTCGTCAGGACCGCCATGGCGACCGTGCTCCTCGTTTTCGTCATGTTTCTCTGCTCGCTGGTCGGTCCCCAGGCCGTCTCTCTGAAGGCCGTGATAGACGGTCCGGCAGGAATGGCGGCCCCGAATCCCGATTATGAGATCTTCGTCCGCGTCCGCGTCCCACGGATCATCCTGGCGGCTTTGGTGGGAGCGGCCCTGGCCGGCTCGGGTGTGATCTTCCAGGCCATGCTGCGTAATCCGCTGGCCGATCCGTACATCCTTGGCATCTCCAGCGGCGCGGGTCTGGGCGCGATACTTGCGGTTCTCAGCGGCTTCGGCTGGACCCTCTGGGGACGCTCACCCATCGCCGTGTTCGCTTTCATGGGGGCTCTTGGAACCGTGTGGCTGGTCTGGGGAATCGGTCGCATCACCGGCAAGTATCACGTGACCGGCCTGCTCCTGGCCGGAGTCGTCGTGAATGCCTTTTTCTCGGCGGTGATCATGTTCCTGGCTTCCATCGCCAGGAGCCAGCAGTTCTACGCCACGGTATTCTGGCTCATGGGCAATATGATGGAGGAGGACTTCTTCGTTCTCTGGATCGGTGGTGGCGGCATCACAGCCGGCCTGATCGCCCTTTTTCTTCTCAGTCCTCAGCTTAACATCATCAGCGTCGGTTCCCAGGATGCCCGGAGCATCGGCATCCCGGTCGAGAGGATTGAGTTTGCCGCCTTTGCGCTGGCGGCGTTCATCACGGCCGTCGCGGTGAGCCTGAGCGGTCTTATCGGTTTCGTGGGCCTTGTCGTCCCGCACGCCATCCGGCTCATGTTCGGGCCCGACCATCGCCAGTTGCTGCCGCTGAGCAGTCTCGCCGGCGCGATGTTCCTGGTGGTGGCGGATACCCTCGCCCGCATGATTGTGGCACCGGCCCAGTTGCCGGTCGGCATCATCACCGCCATGGTGGGCGGTCCCTTCTTCCTCATCCTGCTGATCAAGTACAGCAGAAAGGTGTACTGGCTGACATGACCCCCGTGATTGAGGTAGAGCACGTCACCTTCGGCTACGGCCCGGCTAGGCCGGTGCTGCAGGACATCAGTTTTCCCGTCCGGGCCGGGACTTTTCTGGCCGTCGCCGGTCCGAACGGAGCCGGCAAGAGCACCCTCCTGAACATCCTGGCCGGTCTCTTGAAGCCCCGGTCAGGCGAAGTCCTGCTGGAAGGTGTGAACCTTCGGGCTTGCAGGGTACAAGACATCGCTCGAAGAATCGCCGTTGTCCGGCAGGAGTTCATCCCGGTCTTCGGGTTCTCGGTCGCCGAGACAGTGCTGATGGCGCGAACGCCCTATTTCGGCCCGTCGGGCTTCGAGAGCAAGGCGGACCGGGAGCTTGCGGCGCGGGCGCTTGAACTCACGGATACGACCCGGTTCGCTTCCCGGCCGCTGGGCAGTCTCAGCGCGGGCGAGCGACAGCGAGTATTCATTGCCAGGGCTTTGGCCCAGGACACGCCTATCCTCCTGCTGGATGAGCCGACGTCCTTCCTGGACCTGAAACATCAGGTCGGGATTTACGATTTGCTCAAATCCATCCAACTGGAGCGGCACGCAACAATCGTCGCGGTCACTCACGACATCAATCTGGCCATGCAGTACTGCGACCAGGCCCTACTACTCTATCCTCCCGGTGGCCGCCCGCCGAAACGGCCCCGGTACCGCCTTGGGAAGACTTCTGAGGTCTTCGCACCTGAGGAGATCGAACGTGCGTTCGATGTCCGCGTATGCGCCGGCAGCGCCGGCAGCGCGAGGTTCCTGATGCCTCTGGGGACACGAGCCAAGGACTCGAACCTTGCCCCGGCACGACATGACAGTCCCGGTCGTCAGTAGCCATAAACCCATCTGCGATAAGCGTTTACGCAGGTTCAGGGCCCGCTTGACCGCGACCGTGCACGCGCGCCTTTTTTGAATTTTCCCGGTTTTTGCCGCGCGATTAGGCTATGGTTTGGACGTGGTTCATGATATAATTAATAATTCTATAGGTACAGTCATATAATCAACGCATGAGAGGTAAATACGGTCGTGGCAGAGAAACGAAAGAAAACGTCGAAAAGGACTAATCGGGTACGGGCGTCAAAGGCACGGCTCAGCCCTGCCGATGTCGAGCATTTCAAGGGACTACTGCTCAAGAAACGCAGAGAGCTTTTGCAGAATGTCTTCGAGATCGAGGGCGAGACGCTGAGAAAGTCCAGACTGGATGCCAGCGGCGATCTGTCGAGCATGCCCATCCATATGGCCGACCTCGGAACGGACAACTTCCAGCAGGAGTTTTCCCTGGAACTGATGGACAGCGAGCGGAGGCTCCTGGTGGAGATCGATGACGCACTGAACCGGATTGCGAACGGAACCTACGGAATCTGCGAAGGTACAGGTAAGCCTATAACCAAAGCACGACTCGAGGCTCAGCCTTGGGCGCGATATTCCATTGAATATGCAAGGATGTTGGAGCAAGGTCTCGTGCGGGAAAGCGAATGATCGCAGAACGATCATGAGAATTCCGCACGCTCGCGGGGTCAGTCTCGACCCGGATAAATCATGCTTCGCGGCCCGATTGCCCGAGATCCGGGCGGGAATATTGTAGTGCGGGAGCATGTGCCGGTGTAGCATGGCATCTCGCACTCCAGGGCCGCGGCCAACGGCAGGATACGACGGGGGTATTTCATTGGGAGATCGAAATCGTGTCAGCGCGAACAAGTTGAAGGATCCGCGACGTTTCACCTGTCCGGTCTGTAAGCGCCGCGTGACCGCGTTCCCGTGCCCCTCCTCAGAACTGCCCAGGTTCTTCCCCTTCTGTTCCGAGCGCTGCAAGCTGATCGACCTGGGGGCGTGGCTGGATACCGAATACCGGATACCCGGCAAGCCGGATGACGAATCCGAATACCCCTCTGCCGACAAGGGGCATGCAGAGAAATGACCCCGCCTCACGAAATCCTGTGGACTAAGCGCCCGCCGTGGAGTAACATGCCGTCGTTCTGGCGGCCATTCAGGATGATGATGCGGAGCCGCGCGTTGGAAAGGAGCCGGCATGGTGGACCAAAGTGAACCTGTGCTGCCGCTCGGCAGCTTTCTTTTCCCCAGGATATCTCAAGCGTTTCGTCTCTCGATTCAGCCGGCGAAGCTCGCGCTGGCGCTGTTGGCCCTTGCCGCGATCTGTCTGGCCGGCTGGGTCATGGACCGCAGCCAATCCGTCGTCGTGGCAGATCGCTACACGGTCACGGGCACGGAGGGCATGCCGGTCACACTCGAACGCCCCACCGAGCTTGACATCTACATCTGGCCCGGCGCGTCCCTGGCTGACTTCAAGGATGCGGCCCGGGTCGAAGGCGGCCGTACGGGCGTATTCCACGTCCTGTGGACCTTCGGCAGCGAGCGGTTTCACGGGGCGCTTTATTCACTTTTCGCCCTGGATATTCCCGGCGTTGTCCATAACGGCGCTGATTGCATCAAAGCCCTGATCTGGGCATTCAGATATCATCCGGTCTACAGCGTCATTTTCTTCGCCCTGGCGCTTGCCGCTCTGTCTTTGGCCGGCGGCGCCATCTCCCGGCTCGCCGCGTTGCAGTTCGCTCAAGGCCAAAGGCCGGGTCTGGGGCAAGTTGTGCGGTTCAGCGCCGGCAGATTCGCCGGCCTGTTCACCGCCCCGCTCACGCCACTCGTCATGATTCTGGCCATCGGACTGCTCATCATTCTTCTCGGCCTCGCGGGCAATATTCCCGTCGCCGGGGAGTTGATGGTCGGCTTGTTCCTTCCGGTGATGCTGCTGGTCGCCATGCTCACTGCCGTGATTCTTATCGGGACCATCGCAGGACTCAACCTGATGGCTCCCGCGGTGGCCTACGAGGACTCGGACTGCTTTGAGGCCATCTGCCGGTCCTTCAGCTATGTTTATGCCAGGCCTTGGCGCATGGGGTTCTATACGGTTATCGCCGTCATCTACGGGGCCATCTGCTACGTCTTTGTCCGCTTCTTTGCTTTTCTGCTGCTGTGGATCACGTACCGCTTCCTGCAGGCCGGCTTCTGGCATCATAATGAGAAGCTCCGCGCGCTTTGGTCGGGACCGACGTTCGGTGACTTTCTCGGAACGACCGCCACGGCGCCTGATACGTGGTCGATGTGGCTGGGGGCGCTGCTGGTTCGCATCTGGGTCCTCGCGGCCCTCGGACTGGTGGTCTCTTTCCTTATCAGTTTCTATTTCTCCGCCAATACTATCATCTACGCCCTGATGCGCCACCGCGTGGATAAGACGCCACTCGAGGAGGTGTACGTCCCTTCGGCTGAGCCCGTGGGTGAGCCGTCCCCCCCGACCGCCGGCGCACCGGCAGACTCAGAATCGGAGGCCCAGGTCGCAGGCGATTCCGCGCAGAGGCGTGGCACGTCCGAATAATCGCACGGACGACGGCGCGGCATGCTCAACTGCATCGCACCTTGTGCCGATGATTTGCAGGTGGTCGCTTGACGGTGGCCAACGTGCGTCTATACTGACGGTGCGTCGCATAAGAGAGCCCAAGACGATGCTGGGGGAATATGTCCGAACGACACACTGAGACCGATACACCGGGCACGCCCGGCCCGTACCCGCCTTCCCCGGGGCCGCCCGCCGGCTTCGCGCTGACCTTTCGCAAGCCGCTGATTATCCTCGCGCATATCCTTGCCTTCGCGGCGTCCCTGATGTTCTCTTTTCTGGTTGCGAACAACATGCAGTTCCGGCGGGAGTGGTTGGTCGAGCAGTACCCCTTCCTGCTGCTGTTCTTCCTGGCGATCAAACTGCCGGTATTCGGGCTGTTCAAGCAGTACCGCGGCTGGTGGCGCTATGTCAGCATCTCCGACCTCCTTGGCATTGTGCGGGCCTCGCTGGTCAGCACCCTGATCGTCGTGGCGGTTTGGTTCGCTGTGATGCTGCAAATTCCAGCGGTCCGGCAGGCGCTGCCGCCGGGCATCGCGACCATCAGCCAGGGCGTCTTCATGGCGGACTTGTTCGGCACAATCCTCCTGCCGGCCGGCCTGCGCATGATCACGCGCCTGTACCATGAGGAGTTCCGCACCATCGAGGGTCACCGGCTCAAGCGCTTCCTCATCGTCGGCGCCGGCAATGCCGGGGAGGCACTCCTGAGGGAAATCCATCGGATGGCCGTCGCCCAATATGACGTCGTCGGATTCATTGATGACGACCCGATCAAGCGCGGCATCAACATCCACGGCATACCGGTTCTCGGAACGGTACAGGAACTGCCGGGGATTTGCGAGGCGCGCCATATCGAAGAGATTGCGATCGCCATGCCGTCGGCCACGCGACAGCAGCTTCGCCGCGTGATCCAGGTGTGCCAGGGGGCGAAAATCCGGTTCCGCACCGTCCCGTCCATCACGGACATCGCCTCCGGCAAGCTGCGCGTTTCGCAGATTCGGGACGTCGACATCAACGACCTGCTCGGGCGGGAGGTCGTCCGGCTCGACCTCGAGCTTATCGAGGCCTTCGCCCGCAACAAGACCATCCTCGTCACTGGTGCCGGCGGCTCCATCGGCTCGGAGATGTGCCGCCAGATCTGCCAGTTCGGGCCCGGGCGGCTGCTGCTCGTCGAGCAGGCCGAGAACCCTCTCTTTTACATCGAGCGGGAGCTGCGCCGGCAGTTCGCCGGTATCCGGTTGATGCCGATGATCTGCAATATCACCGACCGCGAACGGGTGGACGGGATCTTCCGCCGGTACAAGCCTGAGGTGATCATTCATGCGGCGGCCCACAAACACGTTCCCCTGATGGAACTCAATCCGTGCGAAGCCGTCAAGAACAACGTGATGGGCACCCGGGTCGTCGCTGATGCGGCCGAAAGACACGGGGCGACCAACTTCGTCATGATTAGCACCGACAAGGCCGTCAACCCCACGAGCATCATGGGCGCCTCGAAACGGCTCGCGGAGATGTATATCCAGGATCTCGGCCGGACCAGCAAGACCCAGTTCGTCACCGTGCGCTTCGGCAACGTGCTCGGTTCAGAGGGCTCCGTGGTTCCTCTCTTCAAGAAGCAGATCGCCGAGGGCGGGCCCGTCACGGTGACGCATCCGGAGATGAAACGCTACTTTATGACCATTCCGGAGGCCAGCCAACTCGTGCTGCAGGCCGCCTCCATGGGCAGGGGCGGCGAGATCTTTGTTCTGGACATGGGCGAACCGGTGAAGATCGTCGACCTGGCGATGGAACTCATCACGCTCAGCGGCTTTCGCCCCGGCGACGACATGGAGGTCGTCTTCACCGGCCCGCGCCCCGGTGAGAAGTTATTCGAAGAGCTACGGATCGAAGGCGAAGATATGCAGCGCACGGGCCACCCCAAAATCAGCATCTCGAAAAACATTCCCATGGACCGCACGAGGCTTTGCGCCGGCATCGCCGAGGTATTGGATATCGCAAGGCGACAGGACCGGCGCGAACTGGCTCGCAAGATCAAAGAGTTGGTGCCTGAGTACATGGTCAACGATCACGTCGGATGCTGACCCGCCTGGCTCCGGATGACAGAATCCCATCGTGCCAGAATCCTTCACAAGCCGTACTATACGGACTATGGTTAATACCGGTTGCGAATGAATTTATCGTAGTGTGGCATGAGCACCGGGTGGCAGCCTCAAGAGCCTGCCCTGAGCGAAGTCGAATGGGTCGAAGACCTTGCGGATGGCTCCTTTGTCGCAAGGAAGACCATCGCCAAGCTGCGCATGGGGGGCCCCCCAACGCGATGTATCGCGTTGGGGACCCCTTGACGCTGCCACCCGGGGATACGAAATTCTCAAGCGTAATCGGTATCAGGTCGTCTCGGACGCGCAAAAGAAAGCCGCCCGTGTGGGCGGCTCATTGATCGCAAACTGCAGCAGGCAAGAGGAAACGGCGGTGTTCTAAAAGTGACCATTGCCCTCGGCTGAGCCGTCGGGCTCGTAATAGTCCGACTCCATGTTCTCGCGCGGATGAGCGCTCTCATACACGTCCTTCAGTCTCTTGGTGGTCAGATGTGTATAGACCTGCGTGGTTGACAGGGACTGATGTCCCAGCAATTCCTGAACGCTCCGCAGATCGGCGCCGTTGTTGAGCATGTGGGTGGCGAAGCTGTGCCGCAGGGTATGAGGGCTGATCGCCGGGTCCAGGCCGGCCGCCTTCAGATACTTGTCCATCTTGCGACGCACACTGCGCGTGCTCAATCGATGACCGTGTTTGTTGACAAAGAGCACCTTCGAGTCGAAATGACCGTTGTGCTGCGCCCGCTTCGTCCGGAACTCCATGTAGTGCTGGATTGCCTGCAGCGCGGACGAGCTGATCGGCGTGATCCGCTCCTTCTTGCCTTTGCCCCGAATGTGAATCACCTCGCTGAGGAAGTCGATGTCATCCATGTTCAGCGAGACGAGCTCGCTCACCCGTACGCCCGTGCTGTAGAGCGTCTCCAGGATGGCGCGATCCCTGGCTCCCAGCCACGAATCGGTCGGCGGTGTCTCCAGCAGACGCTTGATTTCCTCGTACTCCAGGAACCGCGGCAGCTTCTTGTCCTGCTTGGGGGTGCGGATCGCAGTGAGCGGGTTCGCGCTGCATCGGTTCGTTTTCACCAGATACTTATAAAAGCTGCGCAGCGTGGCCAGTTTGCGCGCGATCGTCGCCTTCGAATACCCTTTCTCGCTCAAATGCGCGAGGTACGACCGCGCCTCATTCACGTCGGCCGCCAGCAGCCGCTGATCAATCTCCTGCTCCGTCCGCGTCGCGACGGCCGTCGCCGCCCCGGTGTCGTGATGAGCCAGGCCGACGCCGTGTGAAGGCGCGGCACCGGAGCCGTTCCGGAGAAACTCACCGAACTGCATCAGGTCGGCGCCGTAGCATTTGGCCGTGTGCTCCGAGAACCGCTTCTCGAATTTCAGATAGTGCAAGAACTGTTCGATTGTCGCGCTGCCTTCTTCCATAGTCCACCTGCCTGTTTCTTGTATCGGCATCATCGATCACCTTTTCGTTCCCATCCGGCGTCCGTTCCACAAGACCCGAGTTCGCGAAAGACACAGCGCCCGGGTCACAATATAGTCCTCGTATCAGCGTCCTCCTCCAGGAGCCGCTCGGCCCGGCCGATCAGGCCCTGCGTCAGCTTGAAGCTCAGGACGGCCGCATCGAACCAATCGAAATCGGTCCGCTTGCCCTTGACCTGGTCGATGATCGCATCGAGAAGCTCGTCCTCCCGACCTTGCTCGTAGCGGAATATGAACTTCTCCGCTCCCTTGTTGAGTACGAGTTGCCGTTGCAATCTCTTCACGTCAGTTCCTTATCACGGGCGTTTCGGGCCGGTTCGCCGACCGCTGTATCGGGCGGCGAGGTTGAACGTGGGCTCAACGAAATGCCTCAACGCTTTTATCGGCCAATGGGACGTGCGGCTTTACAAAATATGGACGTCGATATGGACCATGGGACAGTTTGTGACGGCCGGTCCTCGCCCCGGCACGTGGCGACGGTCACTCAACCGGCCGCGCCGGGACGAATCCGGAAGTAGACGATATTCCCCCGCCGCTCAGACGTGACAACCCCCAGATCCTGAAGATGAGCCAGGCATTTTACTGCTTCGTTACGCTGCATCTTGAGCCCGGTGCAGATGTCCTCGACGGAGCAGGGGCGCCTTTTCAGCACTGATACCACGTCTGCCTCCGCCCGTTTGTCATGACGTTCCCTGAAGCCGGAAGGCGGCGCGCCGATCGCCTCGCAGTTGTCTCCGATCTGTCGTGCGATGGCCTCCAGCGTCTCACGTGGAACGGCTTCGACGTGCGGCTCGGCCGGCGGCCGGACCGCTGTGTTGAGGTGAATCTTGTCCGGCCGAATCCGCTCAATGAGGGCCTTCATCTTTTCGACCTGCGCCGGATCGGTATTGACGCCGGCAACGAGAAAAACTTCCAGCCAGATCTCGCCGCCGAACTCCCGCCGGAACTGTTCCAGGCCGGAAACCAGCTTTTCAATAGTGATATCGCGGGCCGGCCGATTGATCGCGGCGAAAGTAGCGGCATCTCCTGCGTCGAGGGATGGGAGGACAACATCGGCTTTGGCGCATTCGGCTCGGACATCATCACGGTAAAACAGGGTCCCATTGGTCAGCACGGCTATGGGGATATTCGTGATAGCCCGGATCCCGTCGATGAGGTCTCCCAATCGCACGTTCAGGGTGGGTTCGCCCGACCCGCCGATCGTGATATAGTCGGCCCGGACGCCGCCCTTGAGCCTTTCTCTCACCTCGGACAGCAGCGCATCAAGGTCCACGAAATCCCGCCGGACCGTGCTCTTCTCGGTCGTTCGGCCGAGTTGGCAGTAGATGCAGTCGAGCGTGCATATTTTCGGGGGCACGATATCGACCCCCAGGCTCAAGCCGAGCCGCCGTGACGGCACAGGGCCGTAAGTGTACGAACCGCGTCTTTCCTGGTCAACAGCCATGAACGACTCCAAAGATCCCTTGGCAGACTCGCACCAGGTCTTCCAGCTCGTCCAACGGGAGCATCGACGCGGCATCGGAGAGAGCCCTGTCAGGCTCCGGGTGGACTTCCAGGAACAGGCCGTTGGCGCCTGCCGCCACCGCCGCCCGCGCCAGAAGCGGCGCCATCTCGCGCCGCCCCCCGCTGGCAGCCCCGAGCCCGCCCGGTTGCTGCGCGCTGTGCGTGGCGTCGAAAACCACCGGGCAGCCTAACTGCTGCATGACGGCGATGCCCGTCATATCGTTCACCAGCCGGTTGTAGCCAAAGAACGTGCCTCGCTCGGTGAGGAGCACCTTGTCGTTCTTGCACGCACGGATTTTCTGGACCACATTCTGCATCTCGGCGGGCGAGAGGAACTGCCCTTTCTTGATGCTGACGGGCCTGCCGGTCTCGGCACAAGCACAGAGCAAGTCCGTCTGCCGGCAGAGAAAGGCGGGGATTTGGAGGCAGTCCACCGTCTGGGCCGCCTCGGCCGCCTGTCCCGGCTCATGCACGTCCGTCATGACGGGCAGGCCGCTGGCGGCGCGGACCTCGGCGAGAATCTCCATGCCCTTCGCCAGACCCGGACCCCGGTAGCTTGAAATGCTGCTGCGATTCGCCTTGTCGAAGCTGGCCTTGAAGATGATTGCGGCGCCGGTCCGCTTGGAGATTTGCACCAGCCGTTCGGCAATCTGCAGGCAGCCGTCCTCACTTTCAATGACACACGGGCCCGCCATGAAAAACAGGGGTGCATCCAATCCCACGACAACGTTGCCAATTCTGAAATCGGTCCGAGTCATCACGGTCCACGGCTCACTTTCTGTCCTCAAGGTAGACCTGGCGGCGCTCCTGCCCAAAACGACGCAGCTCTTTGTCCATCAGGCAGGCGTAGCTGTCCACCACGTGGCACACATGCGACAGACCCAGCATCTCCTGGACGCGGGAGATCGTGTCGGAGTCCGGGCCCTCGATTTCGACGAATGTCCCCAGGAGCGGCAACTCGTCCAGCGCCACTTCGCAGTCGTGCAGGTTCCACAGGCGACGCCTCTTGTCGAAGGCCAGTGCTTCGTGGTATCCCAACTCCCGGAGCAGTAATTCGACCGCACCGGCGTCATTCACCGCGAGTTCCACCTCCGTCCGCTTCTTGTAATCGCTTTGCTCCTTCGCGCCTTTATACGCGAGGATGAGGCGCTCCTGTTCGTCAACCCTCTCGCGGCGCAGACGCAGGCACTTGTCGGCTCGCGTCAGTGCCCCGTCGGTCGTATCGAAGTAGTAATCCACCTGCACGGTCTCGCGCACAAACAAGGCACCGCCGTCAGTGAGCCGCCGCTCGACCGGCTCCAGCGAATCCACTTTCAGTTTGGCCTCGATCTCCGTGCGCATATCAGACCACGATATTGACCAGCCGGGCTTTGATGACGATAACTTTCCGCGGCGGCTTGCCGGCCATGGCGGCAACAACCTTCTCGCTGCCCAGCGCCTTTTCTTTGATCTGCTCTTCATCCGCCTCGGCCGGGACCACGATACGGTCCCTGACTTTGCCGTTGACCTGGACCGCCAGCTCCAGTTGCTTTTCCCGGGCCAGTTCCTCGTCGTACTCCGGCCAGGGCTCGTAGGCGAGACTCTCCGCGTGGCCGAGCCGCGCCCACAGCTCTTCGGCGATGTGCGGGGCGAACGGCGCCAGGACGAGCAGAAACGGCTCCACCACGGAGCGCGGCCTGACCTCCAGTCGGCCCAGGTGGTTGATGAAGATCATCATCGCGCTGATCGCGGTGTTGAAGGCGAACGTCTCGATGTCGCTGCCGACTTTGCGGATTGTCTGATGAAGCAGACGCAGCGTTTGCTCATCGGGCTGGACCTCCTGGACAGCATCGGCCAACTCACCCGTGTCCTCGTCCACGACCAGCCGCCACGTCTTTTGCAGGAAGCGGAAGACGCCCTGCACACCCTGCATGCTCCACGGCTTCATCGCCTCCAGCGGGCCCATGAACATCTCGTAAAGACGCATGGAGTCCGCCCCGTAATCTGCGATGACGTGGTCCGGGTTCACCACGTTGCCGCGCGACTTGCTCATCTTCTGGCCGTCCTCGCCGAGGATCATGCCCTGGTTGATCAGCTTGCGAAACGGCTCTTTCGTGCTCACGTAGCCGAGGTCATAGAGGAATTTGTGCCAGAACCGCGAGTACAGCAGGTGCAGCACCGCGTGCTCGGCGCCGCCGATATACAGATCGACCGGCATCCAGCACTTCTCCTTCGCCGGGTCCCAGGCCCGCTGCGTGTTCCTCGGGTCGAGGTAGCGAAGGTAGTACCAGCAACTGCCCGCCCACTGCGGCATCGTATTCGTCTCGCGTTTGGCCCTGGTCCCGTCCGGCAGCGTCACGTTGAGCCAGTCGGTGGCCTTCGCCAGCGGCGATTCGCCCGTTCCCGGCGGCCGGTAATCCTCGACCTCCGGCAGCCTCAGCGGCAGCTCATCTTCCGACAGACCGATCACCCGGCCATCCTCCGTATGCAGAATCGGAAACGGCTCCCCCCAATAGCGCTGCCGGCTGAAGAGCCAGTCGCGCAACTTGTAGTTAATCGCCTTCCTGCCCTGCCCGTGCTGGGCCAGCCAGGCCGTTATCCTCTCCTTGAACTCCGGCGTGGACAAACCGTTGAATGGGCCGCTGTTAATCGCCTTGCCATCGCCGATGAAACAACGCTCGCCTTGCCTGACCCGCTCCGCATCCTGCGCATCCGGCGGCTCCACCACCGGGATAACCGGCAGGCCGAACTTCCGGGCGAATTCGAAGTCCCGCTCGTCATGGGCCGGCACCGCCATGATTGCCCCGGTGCCGTAGCTGATCAGGACGTAGTCGCTTACCCAGATGGGGATTTTCTCGTTGTTGACGGGATTGATGGCGTACGCCCCCGTGAAGACACCCGTCTTCTCCTTGGCCAGGTCGGTCCGGTCCAGGTCGCTCTTGCGGGCGGCGGCCTCGCAATACTCCCTGACCGCCCTCTTCTGCTCGGTGGCTGTAATTACCTCGACGAGGGCATGCTCGGGGGCCATGACCATGTACGTCGCTCCGAAGAGCGTATCCGGCCGGGTCGTGAAGACCCAGATATCGGCGTCATGCGCGTCGATCGGAAAACGGACCTCTGCTCCGATGCTCTTGCCGATCCAATCGATTTGCAGCTTCTTGATGGATTCGGGCCAATCCACCTCGTCCAGGTCATCGAGCAACCGTTCGGCATACTTCGTGATACGTAACATCCACTGCCGCATGGGCTTACGCACGACGGGGTGTCCGCCCCGCTCGCTGACGCCCCCGACCACCTCCTCGTTGGCCAGAACCGTCCCCAACGCCGGACACCAGTTCACCGGCACATCCGCCTGGTAGGCCAGCCGGTGCTCGTCGATAAACCGGCGTTTTTCGTCTTCGCTGATGCCTTCCGGGACGGGCAGTTGCTCGATCGGTCTTGCCCTCTGTTGGCGCTCATCGAAATAGCTGTTGAAGAGCTTCAGGAAAATCCACTGGGTCCACTTATAGTACTCCGGGTCAGTCGTCGCGATCTCGCGGTCCCAGTCGTAGCTGAACCCCAGCGATTTGGTCTGGCGTCGCATGTTGACGATATTGCGGAAGGTCGTCTCGGCGGGGTCCGTGCCCGTCTTGATAGCGTTCTGCTCCGCCGGCAGGCCGAAGGCATCCCATCCGAACGGGTGCAGCACGTTGAAGCCCTGCATCCGCTTGTACCGGGCCACGATGTCGCTGGCGGTGTATCCCTCAGGATGGCCCACGTGCAGGCCCTGGCCGCTCGGATAGGGAAACATGTCCAGAACGTAGTACTTCGGTCTGGATGCGTCGCAGTCCGTCGCCTTGAAGGTCTTGTTCTCTTGCCAGAACTTCTGCCACTTGGGCTCGATTTGACTGAA
>CAYFUB010000749.1:0-1917 GCA_964346195.1 uncultured Pirellulales bacterium | reverse complement strand
ACGCGGGAACCCGAGTCGCCCAGCGTCTTCCTCTGCGCCCTGGACGCGAATCTCAAGGCTGCAAAGCCGTTCCACGCCAGTGCCAGAGCCATCGATATGGTCCCCGTGCTGGCCGCTCAGGGCCAGACGGCCTGGTGCGCCTGGGACAGCCTTGCGAGAAAGGGCGTTCGGTACAGCAAGACTCTGTTCGTCCGCCGCGTCGATGCGACGGGCTGCGTTGAGAAACCTGTTTCCATCGCGACGGACCTGCAACACCTGTGCAGCCCGTGCTTTGCCGTCGGACCGAAAGGACAGGCCGTGCTGGTGTGGTGCCAGAAGAAACGCGGCGGGGATTGGGAATTGTGGAGGTCGGACGCGGACGAGCGGGGCCGGTGGTCCGAGGCACAGAGCCTTATCGACAAGGGTAGCCCCCGTTACTGCTCGGCCGTATTTGACGCGCGTGGCGCTTTGTGGGTATCTTATACCGTTGCCACGGCCGACGGCCGGCAGGTCAAGGTGGAACAAGTGGAGTAAGTGGTCCGTGAGAACGGTTTTGATCGTCGAAGACGACCCCGCGATGCTGCGCGGGCTCGAAGATAATTTCAAAATGAAGGGCTATTACGTCCTGACCGCCGGCGACGGCAGGCGGGGCCTGGAGACGGCGCTGAAGGAAAAGCCGGACCTGGTCCTTCTGGACATCATGTTGCCCGAGATCAACGGCTACGAGGTCTGCTCGCACGTCCGCGAGCACGGGCTCGACATGCCGATTATCATGTTGACTGCGAAGGACCAGGAAGCGGACATCGTCCTCGGGCTGAATCTCGGGGCCGACGACTACGTGACCAAGCCGTTCAGCATCAAAGAGCTGATGGCGCGGGCGGAGGCCTTCATGCGGCGTCGCAGAGAATCCGAGCCGGCCGTCTACGAGTTCGCGGATTGCCGGCTCGACGTGCCGGCCCGCACGTTCAAACGTGGCGGGCAGGAGGTCAGGCTCACGCCGGGCGAGTTCAAGATGCTGCACCTGTTTCTGCGCAAGGCCGGCTGTCCCCTGACCCAGGACGAGATTCGCAGCACTGTCTGGGGTTACTCGCGGTTCATCTCCGTGCGGGACGTTGACAAGGCCGTCGACAGCCTGCGCAGCAAGGTCGAGCCCGATGCCGGCCGCCCGCAGTTGATCCACGTCATCCCGAATATCGGCTACAAATTCGAGGGGCCCCTCAACGCCAATGATCGCGTTGGGGACGCCGCGCCGCCGCAAACTGATGGAAACAGTACTCATAGTTGAAGACGACCCGACGATGTTGCGGGGCTTGAAGGACAACTTCGAGTTCCACGGCTATCGCGTGCTCACCGCCGAGGACGGCGAGGACGGGCTCAACAAGGCGCTGGACGCCCGGCCCGACCTCATCGTGCTCGATATCATGCTGCCGAAAATCAACGGCTACGAAGTTTGCCGGCTCATCCGGCGTGAGAAACTCGCCATGCCCATCGTGATGCTCACGGCCAAGGGCGAGGAATCGGACATCGTGCTGGGCCTGAACCTCGGGGCCGATGATTACGTCACCAAGCCGTTCAGCATCAAGGAGCTGCTGGCGCGGGCCGAGGCGCTGCTGCGCCGCACGCGCCAGGCGGAGCCGGAAACGTACGAGTTCGGCGACTGCCGGCTGGACATCCCGGCCCGCAAGCTGACCCGCAGGGACGAAGAGGTCGCCCTGTCGCCGAAGGAGTTCCGTCTGTTGGAATTGTTCGTGAAGCGTCCCGGCCGGGCCTTGACGCGCGATGAGATTCTCAATCTCGTCTGGGGCTACAGTTCTTTCGTTGGCTCGCGCAGCATCGACCGCTTCGTCACCACGCTGCGCAACAAAATCGAGCCCGACCCGCGCAACCCGGTCTACATTCACACCATCCGGGAGATCGGCTATAAGTTCGAGCCGCCGC
>CAYFUB010000748.1:0-12574 GCA_964346195.1 uncultured Pirellulales bacterium | reverse complement strand
AGGAGATTCGTAGATATGCCAGCGTTACTGTGGTGCGGTATTCTGGCCACCGCAGCTATCATCAACGGACCATCGGGGGCACTGCCTGCGCCCGATCTGAGTGTTGATGACGGCGGAGTGCTGCTCAAAGGGGGGATTCCCTATCGCGGTATCGGGGTCAACTATTTCAATGCATTCGCGCGGACGCTCAAAGATCATAATGACACCTCGTATGACACTGGCTTCCGCACCCTCGCGGACCACGGGATTCCCTTTGCCCGTCTCATGTGTACGGGGTTTTGGCCCGCAGATATGAAGCTGTACGTGGAGAACAGGGCGACGTATTTCGAGCTGCTCGATGGCGTGATCCGCTCGGCGGAGAAACACGGCATCGGCCTGATCCCGAGCCTGTTCTGGCATATGGCGACCGTGCCCGACCTCGTGCACGAGCCCTGCGACCAGTGGGGCAATCCGGACAGTGCGACACACAAGTTCATGCGAACCTACACGCGCGAGGTCGTGACGCGGTACCAGGATTCGCCCGCCATCTGGGGCTGGGAGTTCGGCAACGAGTACAATCTGGCCGCGGACCTGCCGAACGCGAAACAACATCTGCCGCACACTGTGCCGCAATTCGGGACGCCGCCCTCGCGCAGCGAGCGCGATATGCTTACGCATGAGATGATCCGCACGGCCTTTCGCGAGTTCGCGAAGGAAGTCCGCCGGCACGACCCGACGCGCATCATCATCACGGGCAACTCGATCCCGCGCCCCTCGGCCTGGCATCAGATGCACGAGGGCACGTGGACGAAGGACGCGCCCGAGCAGTTCGCCCGGATGCTGGCCGACGACAATCCCAACCCGGTCGACACGATCAGCGTGCATATCTATGGGGCCGCCGCGGACAGGCTGGCGCAGGCCTTGGAGGCAGCCAAGGACTGCCGCAAGCCCCTGTTTGTCGGCGAGTTCGGCGTGCCGGGTGACGGGCCCGACGCCGGGAAGCAATTCGAATCTCTCCTACATCGGATCGAGGAGACGAAAGTGCCGCTGGCGGCCCTGTGGGTATTCGATTTCCAGAGTCAGGCGCAGTGGGACGTGACTGCCGATGCAACTCGCGGCTATCAACTCCGGGCCATTGCTGAGGCCAACCAACGCATGCGCAGGACCGCCGGCTTGTCGGCGGCCGATGCCAAAGCCCGCAGTTACCGCCAGCGCAGGGAGAACATCCTGAAACGGGACCCGAAGGCCAGGAAGGTGCCCGCCATTCCCCCGCAAGGCAAGCCGCTGCGCGTCATCATCGACTCGGACACCAAGAACGAGATCGACGACATATGGGCGATTGCGCTGGCCGTTCTGTCGCCGGAACGATTCCGGATCGAGGGTTTCGTCGCGGCGAACTTCGACAACAGCCGTCCGGAAGGCGGACTCGACAGCATCGAGGCCTCCCGCAAGGAGATCGAGGCCATTCTGCAAAAGGCCGGGATGGCGGGACGATACCCGGTACGGCGCGGCTCGCCCCCCCTGCGCTACCAGTACGAGCCGTCCGAATCAGAGGGCGTGGACTTCATCATCGAAAAAGCGCTGGCCTCGACGCCGGAAGATCCTCTCTGGATCATCGGACTGGGCGCCTCGACCGACATCGCCTCCGCCTACCTGAAGGAGCCGCGCATCGCCGAGCGCGTGATCGTCTTCTGGCACTTCCGCACCCGGTGGCCGGAGAAGTGCTGGAATTTCAACGTCATCGGCGACGTCCGGGCCGCCCGTATCGTATTCCACTCGGATTTGTCCTTCGTCCTTTTCGACACCGGGACGCACCTGTACTGCCCGATGAGCGAGTCGCAGGAATTCGCCTCCTGCGGCGAACTCGGGAAGTACCTGCACCAGTACCGTTACGAAGCCGCCTGGTATCAAAGCCCCAACAAGGGCTTTTACGATCTGGGCGACATCGCCGCCCTGGTCGATCCGGACCTGGCCTCCTGGGAGGTCGTGCAGTGCCCCGACGTGGACTGGGACCTCGCCTACGAATTCAACGGCACGAAAGGGTCCATTCTGAGATGCTACGATATCGACAGGGACCGGACATTCGAGTTGTTCTGCCGCAAGCTGAAGACCTTGTCCCGCTGACGCAGACATCGTGAGGAGACTGTTATGCGACCTCGACAGCTTCTAATCCTGCAACTGGTGCTGACCGTTGGCCCCGCATTCGCCGGGACGACCGACCTCTCGGCCGAGACGCTGCGGGACAAGATTCGCGGGGGCCTGCTGGGCCAGATGCTCGGCAACCTCAACGGGCTGCCGCACGAGATGAAATACATCGCCGAGCCGGGCAACGTCACCGAGTACACGCCGGCATTGCCGCACGGGGCCTGGACCGATGATGACACGGACTTCGAATGGGTTTACATCAAAGTCATGCAGGATGAAGATTGTCTGCTGTTGCCGCCGGAGCGCATCAGCCGGCTCTGGCGCGAACGCATCAACCAGCGCATCTGGTGCTCGAACCAGTACGCCCGGCAGTTGATGGACCTGGGCATCGAGCCGCCGCTGACGGGGATGAGCGTCTTCAACCCGTGGGCGGATTTCAACATCTCCGGCCAGTTCATCTGTGAGACGTTCGGCCTGATCGCGCCGGCGATGCCACAGATGGCCGCCCGCATCGGCCTGAACTACACGCGTGTGACCATCGACGGCGAGCCCGCCCAGACCACGCAGCTCTTCACCGGCATGATCGCCCTGGCCTTCATCGAAGATGACATCGACGCTATTCTCGACGGCGGCCTTTCTGCCATCGACCCCGACAGCACGATCTCCCAGATCGTCAAGGACATGCGCGACTGGCACAGGCAGCATCCGGACGATTGGCGGACGCCCCGCCGGCTTCTGAAGGAAAAATACAGCAAGCACAACGGTGCCATGCGAGACCGAAACGGCTATGAGCTGAACACGGGCTCGACCATCGCGGCCCTGCTCTACGGCGGGGGCGACTTCGTTCGGACACTCATCACCGCGTTCAACTTCGGCTGGGACGCGGACAACAACGCCGCCACGGCCGGCACGGTCCTCGGCGTGATGAAAGGCTACCGCTGGATGCTCGCCCAGGGCTGGCCCATCGTGGACCGTTACCGGAACACTACGCGCGAGAATATGCCGGACGACGAGACCATCACGAGCTTCGCCGACCGGCTCATCGATCTGGCCGAGAAGGTCATCATCGAGCAAGGCGGCCAGAGAATCACGACGAACGGCGCAATCGTCTATCGAATCAACGCGCAAGAGCCGACGTGCATTCAACGCCTGGAGAGCCCCGCCGAGCAGACGGCGGCTCTGAGAGGGAGGCTGCAAGACGAAATCAGTAGTGCGGTGGCGCATTCGACCTCGAAGCAGCAACTGGCCCGCGCCGCTTACTACGCCATCTGCCTCGACCTGGCCGATCCTGTCCGCAGGGAGAAACCGCAGCCATGGTCGAGCGCTCTGGCCGCTCTGAGCAGTCACGAAAATGTGGTGCAGGCCATCTTCCACCATGCGCCGACGCCTCTCGGCGAGGAACTCCGCCAGAAAGCCCTCGCCGCCGGCCTGACGAAACCCGCCGACCGAAAAGACCTATGGTAGGGGGGATGACCACGAGCGAATTGGGCGATGAGTTTCTGAGCGAGGAGGACCTGGACCTGCAGTCGTTGACCGACGAAGAACTCGAAGCCGTCTGGACGGTCTGGCTCTACCAGGCCCAGAGCACCAACGACGAGGACCGATTCACCTACTCTCACGGCGTCTTCACCCGCGAGCCGGTCGGTGATGAGGACAGCTCTGAGAATGCGAAGGCAGGAACATAAGAAGGTAAGGATATAGGAACGTGAGACACCAGGAGGCGGATCCTATACGGATTAGGAAGAATTCTTGCGCGGCGGGCTCTGTCATCCTGAGACGAAGCCGAAGGATCTGGCCCCGGATGAGACGTTTCTCCTGTCCCCAGGCCAGATCCTTCACTGCGCTGCGCTTCGTTCAGGATGACAAGCGCCGCGCGTGAATCAATCGGAATCCGTATTACCCTCTCCTATTCGTCAAGGTCGCACGGCGGTGCCGTCGGGTCGGCGGACGGGTTCCCAGTAGCCGGGCCGCTCGGGCAGCGGGTGCTTGGCGGCCAGCTCTTCGTTGATGTCCACGCCGAAGCCGGGGGCCTCGTTGACGTGCATGTAGCCGTTCTCCACCGTGGGACAGCCGGGGAAGACCTCGCGCGTCCTGTCGCCAATACGCGCCGCCTCCTGGATGCCGAAGTTCCAGATGGCCAGGTCGAGATGGGCGTTGGCGGCGTGGCCGACCGGCGAAACGTCGCCCGGACCGTGCCAGGCGCTGCGGACGTTGAACCACTCGCCCAGGGCCGCGATCTTGCGGGCGACGCTCAGGCCGCCTACCTGCGAGATGTGCACGCGGATGAAGTCGATCAGCCGCTCGGAGATCAGGCCGACCCATTCGTGCGGGCTGTTGAACAGCTCGCCCATCGCGATGGGCACACAGGTCTGCCGGCGGAGCATCCTGAAGTAGCCGATGTCCTCGGGTGAGAACGGATCCTCGATGAAGAACGGGCGGTACTTCTCCAGTTGTTTGCAGAGGTTGATTGCCTCGATGGGCGGGATGCGTTCGTGGATATCGTGGAGCAGCTCGACTTCGTCCCCGCACGTGCTACGGATGCGCTCGAACATCTCGACTGTCCCCTTCACGTACGGCCGGACCGCCATGTTTGAATCGACAGGCAACCCGAATCCGGCTTCTTTGAAATCCGCCTTCTTCGACAGGTGCGGCGAGCCATAGCTGCCCCGCTGGATACGGATATGTCGAAAGCCCCGCTCCATCGCTCTCTTGACGCTTTCCTCAATCTGCTTGAGGTCGCTGCCGCCGCAGTGCATATAGCAATCCACCGCGAAACGGCACTTGCCCCCGAGCAGTTGGTAGACCGGCATGTTGGCCCGTTTTCCTTTGATGTCCCAAAGTGCCTGGTCCAGGCCACTCAGACCGTTGTTCAGCACCGGGCCGTTGCGCCAATAGGAACTGGTATAGGCGTTCTGCCACATATCCTCGATGCCGTCGGCGTCCCGGCCCTTCGCGAATGGGTCCAGGTACTCGTTCACAGCGGTCGCCACGGCCAGAGGCCGCTGGTTGAACGTGGCGCATCCCAGGCCGTAGAGCCCCGGCTCGCTCGTCTCGACTTTCACAACGCAAAGCCGGATTCGCTCCGGCGCCGTGAGAATCGCCCGGACCTTCTTAATCTTCAGAGCAGGCAGGCCCTTCGTCGCCTGCGCATACGTTTCGGCGGTGGCGCTCTCCATCGGCTGCAGGAGACCCAGCAGGCCGGCGCCGGCCCCGAGTCCAAACCCCTTCACCATATCGCGTCGGTTCATGTAATCCTCCTTATCGATGGGGCAAGCCCCACCCTGCAACTTCGCCTTGCGGTTTCAAGTCGCGGCGCTAATCCGCAGTCTGCAACCGCAAGTCCGCCATCGCCCTCGTCTCCCGGACCGGCCTCCCATGCCACCAGGTCGCCAGGACGGAGCCGGAGATGTTCATCCACGGTCCAAAGATGGCGGGGGCCAGCGCCGCCTCAGCGCTCTTGAGCACGTTCATCGCCAGCGCGGAGGCCATCCCGCCGTTTTGCAGACCCACCTCGATTGCCACGGTCCGGCAGACCCGCTCATTGAGCCGCACCAGCCGCGAGAGCCAGTAACCCAGCGTATAGCCGATGAAGTTGTGAATGACCACGGCGGCGATAAGCAGCGCGCCGACGGAGAGGAGGTTCTCCCGTGACCGCGCCGTGATAATGGCGATGATGAAACAGATGCCGGCCATGGAGACAATCGGCAGCACCCGGTCCATCCAGTTTCCCGAATACCCGAGGACGATGCTCACCATGAGTTTGGCCAGCGCCACCACGCCGATCAGGGCGGCGCCGATGATAATACCGTCCCTAAAGGTGCGAATCGGGCCGGGCAGGTAGTCGCGAAAGACAACCATCAGTACGGCCAGTCCGATCCCCAGGACGGCGATGAGCGCCAGTGGTCCCCGCCGGTTCGCCCATTTACTCCGGCTGTAGAGGATGCGATTGGCCACCAGGCCCGCCATGACCGGCACGATGATCATATTCACGATCGACAGCGCCCACTGCATGAACTTGACCTCCACGAGCCGGCCGGCCAGCAACTTCATCATGAACGGCGTCATCACCGGCGACATCAGGGTTGAGCAGGAGGTCATCGTCACGGACAGCGCCACATCGCCGTTGGCCAGATAGGTCATCAGGTTGGAGGCCACGCCGCCCGGACAGGAGCCGACGAGAATGATACCGGCGGCAATCTCCGGGGGAAAGCCGAACAGGCTTGCCACCGTGAAGCCGACCAGAGGCATGACGGAAAACTGCAATACCAGGCCGACGAACACCGGCCAGGGCATTTTGAACACGCGGCCGAAGTCCGCCACGCTCAGCGTCGTGCCCATGCCGAACATGATGACCTGGATCAGCGGGACGATCAGCAGTTTCAATTCGAAGCCGGCCCACGTCATGAAGGCGCCGGGGTAGAACATCGAGGCCGCCACGAACGCAAACACCCACACCGTAAACGCGAAGCTCTTCAGAAACGGGTGCCCCATGCAGAACAGGGCAAAGCACGCGAATGCTCCCACGACCGGCGGCCCCGCCTCGGACCGGTAGCCCATCAGGAGCATCACCATTGCCACGGCGGCAAGGAGAAGGGAGAGCCAGGCGAAGTACTTCGAGGCGACTCGCAACGTATCTGCCATCGTTCAGGACTCCAAACCACTGAATCGAGTTTTCCCGATCGTCATGTGAGCATACTCATACTGCAAGACCGGCCCACGGGCAACGCAAAAGTTCGCTCTCTGCTCCAGCATCACCACAGGGCGCACGTCATGTCTGCAGGTAGAGTGAGCATATCGCGCACATTGTCATGTCGAGCGAAGCGCCAGCGTAGTCGAGACATCTGGCAACGATTGGAAGGCACCTCTCGTCCGCAGGCAGATTTCTCCGCGCGGCCTCCGGCTTGGTCGAAATGACAAGGAAAGGCCGCCAATCATGGCAGACTGGTATTCCAGCCGACGATGGTTTTTGACATGCCACAACTCTGTCGTGCATCCGCCACCGCGTACGGGGCTCTTTTCCACTTGATTCGTTCGCACGGTCGCGGTAGCCTGCGGGCTTTTGTATTGGGGTTAGATTCCCTGGAAGTAAGGCACACTTGGAACCATGCTCCTCGGATTGAAACTCGACATCGGCTTTTCCGAAGACCAAACCTACCGCCGGCTTTACGGCGAACGTGATATTCTTCCCTATCTGCGGGAACTGGGCTTCGAAGTAATGGAAGCACCCGTGGGGCCGGAGACCCGGACGCAGGTCATCAGGGACCACATCGCCCGCTGCGTTGGGGCCGGCCTGAAAGTCTCCCTGCATCCGTATTCCGAGGGCAGCATCTTCAATCCCCTGTACTTCACACCCGCGGCGGACAATCCCTGCCGCCAGTTGCACGAGCGTTTCTTCTCCCTGGCCGCCGAAACGGTCCAGCGGCAGCAGTTCCCAACCGTCGTCAGCATCCACGGGGCAGCCGGCACGATGGCCGACTGTCGCCAGCACCTGATCGACCGGTCCATCGCGTTTTTCACCTGGGCCGGCGCGTGGTGCCGCCGGAACGCACCGGATGTGAGTGTCGCGGTGGAATTGCAGATCAGCCCGAATGCCGACGAGCCGCGACAGCGGGTCGGAGACAGCTATGACGAACTGCTGGAGGTCGCAACGCGCAGCGGCATCGCCGCGTGCTGGGATTTCGGGCACGCCTATTGGAACACACACCGCTACGGCTGGCCGCTCCATCCCCGCGACGCCCTGCTCGAACGCATCGGCCACGTGCATTGCCACGACGTGGCGCGGGGCGAAGACCATCAGCCGCTTGTCTACGATGCCGTTCCGTGGCGGGAGTTCCTTGCCCGCCTGAGCGCTCACGGCTTCGACGGCCGGGTCATTCTCGAAGTCCCCCCGGACCAGTTCCTCCGCACCGGTGGCCTGCGAAGCCTGGTCGATTCCGCCCAAGCCCTGACGGCGTGGGTCCGGCAGCTCGAAGTTGCTCCCGGGAAGCAGGCAAGTGCATGAAGGTCGTGGTTTTCGGGTTGGTCACCCGGGCGAGTGATGGTATAATGCCGGTTACGATTGAGAACTTCGTGTCTCCGGGTGACAATCATGGCGGAGCCCGTCAATCGCCACAGTTTCATCAAGACATCCATGACCGCGGCAGCGAAAACAGGTAGAATGGGACTGGCCCACCGCCAACTCGATTGAACAGGAGTATCACCCGTGAGGAGCCATACGGCACTGATTCTTGTCGGAACAATTGCAACCTTCATATGGGCCGCAGCTATTCTCACCGGGCACGGCGCAGGTATTCACGAGCCGGTCCTGTTTGCGAAGGAGGACGGCGGCAGGAACCGCGCCCAGTCTGTACCTGGGCAACCGCACCGAGAGTCAACGTACCGCTCGCCTTTCGATGTGGCTTTCTCACCCGACGGTGGCACGCTGGCGGTGTCGGATCGGACGGCCGGGCTGTTATACACCATCGAGGTAGAAGGCGGCGCTGTCAGGAAGGCGGTAGAACTCCGGGGCAGGCCGATGACGGTGGCCTGGACACAGAACGGCAAAATCCTCGTATCCGAATATGACGCCGGCACGGTCGCGGAAATCGACGCTGAAGCGGGCCAGGTTACGCGACGTCTCAGCGTCGGGCCGAAGCCGGTCGGGGTGGCGGTAGCTCCGAAGAAAGACCTGCTCGTCGTCTGCGACTATGGTTTGCACGTGGTCCTCATCCTTGACCTCAAGACGGGCCGCGAGCGCACGCGGGTTCCCGCCGGCAAACACCCCTATTTTGTGGCGGTCACGCCGGACGAGCGGTTGGCGATTGTCGGCAATCTCATTCCCGCCGGTCCGGCGACCAATCCCGCCTCGGCCGCCGTCGTGAGCCTGATCGATCTGGACCGCGGCAGGAAGGTGGCGGATATCACACTGCCGGACGGCTCTTCCAGCGTTCGCCAGGTAAAGGTCTCACCCGGTGGCCGCTGGGCCTACGTGGTGCATACTCGCGGCCGGACCACGTTGCCGACGACGCAGTTGGACCGGGGCTGGGTCAACACCAACGCGCTGAGCGTTATCGACCTGGCGGAGAAGACACTCTACACGACGGTTCTGCTTGACACGATCATGGAAGGCGCGGCCGACCCCTGGGGCATCGCGCTGTCGGCGGATGGCAAGACCGCCTGGATCAGTGTTACCGGCGCGCAGGAGATCGCGCGGATCGAGCTCGGCAGCCTCCATGAGTTTCTGGCCGGCCGTGGCGATATCAAGAGCCTGGGCCTCCAGGGCGATTATTCCGGCCCGGCCGCCATCTGGCAGCAGATCCAAGAGGACCCCGGCCAACGCTGCCAGTTGTCCTATCAGTTGAGCGCGCTATACGCCGCCGGACTGATGTCGCGTATCTCCATCCCCGCACAATGCCCCCGGGGGATTGCCTTGTCGCCGGATGGCAGGCAGTTGGTCGTGGCGAGCTATTATTCCGGCGAGGTGCTCCTGCTGAGCCCGGACCGCTGTCAGGTCGTCAGGAGAATCAGCCTCGGCTCTCAGCCCGAGCCGGACGAAGCGCGACGCGGCGAATTCGTCTTCCACAACGGCCGGCACAGCTTCCAGCATTGGCTCAGTTGCTCGACGTGCCATCCCGACGGCCGGGCCGACGGCCTGAACTGGGACCTGCTCAACGACGGCATCGGCAACCCGAAGAACGCGCGCTCGTTGCTCTGGTCGCACCGGACGCCGCCCATGATGTCGCTCGGCGTCCGGGAGAACATGGAGCAGGCCGCCCAGAAAGGTTTCCAGCTCATCCAGTTCCGGGAGGTCGAAGAGGGCGATCTGAACGCCGTGCACGCGTACCTGCGCTCGATGGAGCCTGAAGCCAGCCCGCACCTCGTCAATGGCCGGCTCCCGGAGAAAGCGCTGCAGGGCAAGCGAATCTTCGAAGACCCGAAGGTCGGCTGTGCCGGCTGTCATCCGGCCCCTCTGTACACATCGCTCCAGACGCACGACGTCGGCACCCGACATGAGCTCGACCGAGAGTCACGCTTTGACACGCCGACCTGCGTCGAGCTGTGGCGCACGGGCCCGTACCTGCACGACGGCAGCGCGACTACCCTCAAAGAAATGCTGACGACAATGAATCCCGACGACCAGCACGGCAAGACCTCACATCTGAGCGAGGTCGAGATCGACGCATTAGTCGAGTACCTCCTGTCACTTTGAGTAAGCTGCCGCTGCAATAATCAGCGGGGGTTTGTCACCCCTGCACTGCAAAGGCGCAACATCTTGTTTTTCTAGCAAGCATTTTCGGTTGCGGCCGGAGGCCGCGCCGCGCAGGCAGGGGTCCAGTCGGTGTGCGAACTGCGAATGTGCCGGTGATTGAGGCCCTTCCGAGGTGTAGGATGTCTGGATTCCCGCCTGCGCGGGAACGACAGAGTCGTGGCGGCGGAGCCCGCGTGCGCGGGCCCATAGTCATTCGGCCTTAGACGCTAAGAAGATAAGGAGCTGATGATGGAACATCGTGCGTATCTGGGAGCCTGCTGCATATTGGCGGCATTCACCGCGGGTCTGACCGCCGGTGCCACCGGTACGTCGTCGTGGTATGCATTCGAGCCGCGTAACACCACCGAGCCGGGCGAGATCGGCATGCAGGACTGGATCGAGAGCCCGGCGGGCAAGCATGGACGTATTACCCGCCGGCAGGATAAGCTCTATTACAATGGCAAGTCCATCAAGCTCTGGGGCATCAACCTGTGTTACAGTGCCTGTGCGCCGGAGAAGTCGTTGGCCGAGAAACGCGCGGCGTTCTACACGAAGTACGGCATAAACTCCGTGCGCCTGCACAAGTACGTCGATGGTCCGGGCTGGGCGGGAATCCAGGCGCCGGATAGTTGCGTCGAGTGCGACCCCGAGGGCCTGGACCGCATGGATTATCAGGTCGCCAGGTTCAAGGAGGCGGGCATCTATGTGCTGCTCTCCGCCCACTTCGGGGCACTGAAGCTCGGTCCCGCCGACAGGCAGTATGTCCCATACCTGGAGGAGTTCGGGAAATTCGACGGCAACAGGAACCGCGTCACGACGCCGCACAGCGCCATTCACTACTCGCCGGAGCTACAGGACGTGCAGATTCGCCAGACGGTCAATCTGCTGCGACACAAGAACCCCTATACGGGCCTGACCTACGCCGAGGACCCGGCGGTCGCGTTCATCGAGGTCATCAACGAGCAGAGCATCCTCTTCTTCACGTCCATGAATCCGCTGAAGACCAGCCCTACGTTGCGGCGGCAGGTGGCCGGGCGCTTTTCCGACTGGCTGCGCGGCAAATATGGAAGCCACGAGAAACTCCGGGACGCCTGGGGTGAAAAAGCTTTCAACGGCTTCGAGGGTGACGGCTTCCCCGCCGGCGAGCACCTGGACCAGCGCAACATTCTGCCGCTCGGCAATCCGTGGTACTGGGACCCAGAGCAACTGAACGGCTCGCAGGCGTATCGCCGGCAGCGTCTGCTCGATACGCTCGTATTCCTTTACGAGCTGCAATGCGGATTCTACGACCGCTACGTGCAGGCGCTGCGCGAGGCAGGCTACACAGGCGAGGTTCTCGGCTCGAACTGGCAGGCGGGCCGGGCGCTGAGCCACTTTTATAATCTGCACTCGGACTGGCGCGTCGGGACCATCGACCGGCACAATTACTTCGGCGGCGGCAGGGCCAGGCCCGGGGAGAAATTCAACAACGCGACCATGCTGCGCGCCGCCGGCTCCGGCACGCTGAGCGTCGGTCTCCAGCAGGCGGCTGACCGCCCATTCATGCTGTCCGAGTGGATTCACGTCTTCCCGAACGAGTGGGGCGTGGAAGGCCCGGCCATTCTCGGCGCGTACGGCTACGGCCTGCAGGGCTGGGACGTCTCCTACATGTTCCAGAACCGCGACAACGGCGGCTTCAGCGACCGGATCGGCCGCGACCAGTGGGACGCGACGGCCCCGCAGGTACTGGGCATCTTCCCCGCTGTCGCCAGACAAGTCCTGCGCGGCGATGTTAAGGAATCCGAGCTGTCAGCGCCGCTGTACGTGCATGTCCCGTCGTGGCGAGGGCGTCCCGCCCTTGCGTCCCGAGGCCATCCTGGCCTCGTTCCTCCGGACGACGGAACACTCGTGGCGTCCGAACAAGGGCAAGATGCCCTCGCCACGAGGATCGGCTTTATCGACCGCACCGTGCAGAAGTACGACGTCAAGAGCTTCGACACCGATAAGGTCCCCGCCCGCGCCCTGGCTGTCGCGCGCTGCGCCGTCCAATTTACCGACGCATACCGCGACACCCCCGCCTTCGACCTCACGCCGTACGAGAAGGCGGGCTTCCTCACGTCTTCCACGAGCCAGCTTCGTTGGAGGGAAGGCTCCGACGCGAAGCTCGGCGGCTATTTCACGATTGACACGCCCGGCACGAAAGCCGTCGTCGGTTTCGCCGAGGGCCAGGAGTGCCGGCTCGGC
>CAYFUB010000747.1:0-9054 GCA_964346195.1 uncultured Pirellulales bacterium | reverse complement strand
CATCAATTATCAATCATCCCCAATCAATGCAACGGCCGGCCGTAGACCTCGACCTCGATGTAGTGGTTGAGTTCGTCATTCGTGTTGCCGTTGCTGTAGAGTCGTACGTAACGGCCCTGGACGGCCTTGCCGTCGATGAGCTTGCCCTCGTGGGTCTCGGTATAGTTCAGGTCCCGACCGGCGCCGAGGCCGAGCGAGTTGTCGCGGTCGTTGTTGAAAAGCGTCCTGACGCCGGTCTTGAACGCCCGGTCGTCCGAGACCTGCACGACCACGTCGAAGTAGACGCGCGGCCAGCGGTGATGATGCCAGACGACGACGGCGTAGATTTCACAAGGTTCGCGCAGATCGATGGTCACGTACTGGGCCCACGGACCCAACTCGACGAAGCTGCCGTCGATCACCTGCTTGTCGCCGTCGGTGATGACGCCGAGGCTGCCGATGACCGGCTCAATATCGCTCGACGAGACCGGCTTGCCGAAGGCGACGTTCGTCGTTCCGGCCGGGGCGAGGAACGGCGGCCGCGGGCCCTGGCGCGGCTTCTCCAGGTTCGGCACGCTCCGGTCCTGCGGCGTGCCGATGAACATCGGCTTGGGCAACTCGATCTCCAGCGGCACCAGGCGAAAGCCGCCCGTCGGGGCCGGCGTCGGGACCGGCAGCGGCTCAGCGCCCGGCGTGCCGATGGGTTTGCGCGTGCGGTCGATGATCGTCACGGACGCGGGCACGCCGAGGTCGAAGACGCTCGCGGGTCCCGATCCCGGGTAGCTGATCACCCATTCTTCGCGGGCCCGGATATTCCCGCCGGCGACCCGATACTCCGCCTCGCCGGCAACAAGGCGCTTCGACCGCGGCTCGGCCATCATCGTCATCTTGAGCAGGCGCGCCGTCCCGGCACCTGCGCTCAGGCCCGGCTCGGCTCCTTCGATCTCAAAAGCCCGGACCATCTCGCCCTCATGTTCCACGGTCGAGCCCCGCACGTCATCCCGGGCGGCAAAGACCGCAAACGCCTCCACAAGGTTGTGCGGCGCATCGGCGCCGAGGAGCCCCGGCCCCGAGAGCTCGGAAATCGTCAGGATCTTGAGGCGCGGACTGTAGGCGAGTTTCTTGCGCCCGGCCCCGTACTCCCAGCCGAGCACCACCCCGTCCTCCATCATCACGTAGGCTTTCTCCGCCGCGAAGTTGTACCAGTGCTTCTCGGTGCGGACCGTGCCGTTCTCATACCGGCTGACGACCACGTGCAGCCAGGGCATCTTCGTCGTGGCCAGCCGGACCTGCCGGAGGGACAACGGACCACGACCGGCCCCGAGCCAGTTCCAGACTGCCGCCGTCGCGGCAATCAGGACCACCGCCGCCAGCGCCAGCCGCAAGAACGGAAGACGGAGGACGGACAACGGAGGACGGACCACCTCGCGACCCTGTCTTCCGTCCTCTGTCCTCTGTTCTCGGTTCCCGGTCTGTTCGAATGTCGCCAACATCTGCCGTCGCAGTCGCGCGCGATGGGCCGGGTCCGGCTGGGCGTCGATCCTCAACCCGCCGACAAATTTTCGGAATTCATCTTCATTCTCGAACATTTTCACTTCTCCAAGTCGCATGGGCTTGGATTGCCAAACGCAGAATGCCACGTTTGGGGGCCCTTTCAGCCCATGACGACATGGCCAGGATGGCCATGCTACTGCTCCACGTCGCCCCGCAGGACCTCTTGCAGTCTGCGAAGCGTCCGGTGCAGCGTCACCCGAATCGTCGCGGGCCGGGTATTCACGACCCGTGCGATTTCATCATAATCCATATTCTCAAAGAACCGCAGCGTCAGGATGGTCTGGTGTTCCGGCTTGAGCTGCTGAATCGCCGCGTACAGCGTCGGCCAATCGAGGCTCGACCATTCCGCCGGGTCACCCGAATTCTGCTCGTCCGCACGCCGCTGAGCCACGACATTTTCCATCAGTCGCTTTCGCCGCACGCTCTTGCGAATATGGGCGTTGGCCTGGTTGGCCGCGATGGTATAGATCCAGCTCCGGAAATCCTGCTCGGTGCAGCCCTTGAACTGGCGCATGGTCCGGGCGACCGTCAGGAACACCGCCGAGGTGATGTCCTCAGCCGTGGTCTTGTTGAACAGCCGGTGCACGCAAAACCGGAAGATCCGGTCGTAGTACAACTCGTAGAGCCTGCCCAGCGCCTGGGCCTGGCTCTTCGCCAGAACCACCAAGTCATCGTAAGCCGTTTGCTCAACCGGTTTTGCCATAATCGCGACCATTGCACGGTTTCAGTTGCGCGGCACCTTGCCATGTTACACGCCCCGTCCCCAAAATCCACAAAAACACCTCCAACCAGGTGCACTTCGCCTCCCGCGGCCCACCACGAAGGAAGCAGCAGGATGGCCCTTGTTTTCCCATGCCCTGATGACGAGAATATGACTCGTCCAAGCGCGGAGCGACGCGCCTGGTACGTCGGTCATCTTAGCGTAGCTTCGATTCCCCGTAGACCCCGGGTCGCCGGGGGTGAAAGGAGAGATCAGAAATGCCTCTGGGTGACTTGAAACGACTCTACCGCGAAGCCGGAATCAACGCCAAGAACAACGGTCCAGGTCTGTTTGGACTGTATCTGGGGGCCGGAGTGAACCTTGCCCCGATCCCGGAACTGGCAGAGTACACACCCGTGCGGACGTACTGCTGGACCCAACTGCTGGAGGAGATGCATACACGCCTGAGGTCCAGCCAGCGAAGACGAGGGGCCCTGCAAACGAGACGCCCGGATGTGTCTTTTGACGAGCTCGCCAAGAAGTACGGCAGCGACTGGCCTGGACTGGCCGCCAAGATCTGTCAGGGAGTGGAGTTGCCGGACAGGAAACAACTCATTGACGAGTTGTTTTATGAGGGCTTTTCCCGAGGTGATAAGGACCGCCGTTTGCCTCGCTCGTTCCTCAGTCAAGCACCTACGCTCCACGCCGCCATTTGCTTCTCCGCGGCCATTCATAGAGTGGAGAACGCCAAAATCAAGGGGTCCTGGGGCTTCGAGCGGAATCCGGCCCTCGCGGTCGTGATTACGCCGAACTACGATTTCTTCTTTGGCGCCGGCTGGACCTCATACCAGTGTTTCCCATGGCATGCGGTGACATCCGCCAGTCATCGTGCGAACGAATCGATAGAGGAAGGAGCGATTTACTACCTGCATGGGTATATTCCCTACCGCCACTTCGCCCTGTTACGCCCGGAGGACCTCCCGAATGCACCTGAACTGGCAAAAGAATTGCTGTTGTCCGCTGACCCAATCCCAAGCCTCGTCAGGGAAAGAGCCTGCTCAGAGCAGTTGAAAATCCTGGAGGACAAATACAGGCGTGCCGGTTGTTCATGTAGCGCGACGGCCGCGAAAGGTCTGATGCGTGCAGTAAAGAATGTCCTGGATGCGGTCATCATCAACGATTGTCTTGTCGACACGTATCTGGTGTGCTTGAGGAAGCTGCTCCTGGAGGAGGGCTGGGGACGGACACCTCAGGACGGGCGGGACCCGGGATATCATAAGCGAGTCATGCTCCTCAGCCGCTTTCTCCTCCAGGCCACTTTCCCGGAATATATCAAGCCGCCGTGCAGCGAACTCGTCCTGACGAGTGAGGAGTACGATGAGGCATATGAACATAACGCCTTCGCCCGTCGGATACTGACGGAGGCAATCGAAAAATACCACTTGATCTTCCTGGGAACCTCTTTCACAGACCAGCCGCTGCGCGACAGCCTGATCAATCATAAGAATGGTGGTGCCTCTCGAACCCGGCACTTCGTGATCGCGCCCAGGAGCGATAGCATGAACGAAGACGAGGCCGCGAAGTTGGGCCTGGATTGGATTGACGCAAAGAGCTACGAGGGGATCCCCGAAATCCTGAAAGAGGTGTACTGCCATGACCTCGAAATACCGTCGGAGCTTCAGGGGTTGGACCCTGAGGGAACGGTCGGAAAGATAAACACGCCTGGCGATTACTGGGAGGTGCTCGAGTACGGTCCCAGGAAGAAGGGCCGGAAGTCCAAGCAGCCGCAAGGACAGATGGAATAACACTCTGGACGGCGGGTTCCGGGGTCCTGTCGTCGTTTATCTCTGGGCCGTGATTGTGGGGTGCGCAACATGCGCACGGGACTGCCTGGCCCCTCACTTACATCCGGATATTCCGAAGAGGAACACCACCAACGCTGCTACCAGTATCCAT
Source organism: uncultured Pirellulales bacterium (assembly GCA_964346195.1). Classification (GTDB taxonomy): domain Bacteria; phylum Planctomycetota; class Phycisphaerae; order Sedimentisphaerales; family Anaerobacaceae; genus PLanc-01. The sequence goes on along the minus strand of CAYFUB010000747.1, from coordinate 4,865 downwards.
GTTCTCATATCCTTTATCCTTTCTGTGGCACGAAGCGGCGGTCCGCGGCTTACTTGCGCACCAGGTGGCGGTATTTGATGCGATGGGGCTCGTCGGCGGCTTTGCCGAGCCGGCGCTTGCGGTCGGCCTCGTAATCGGAGTAGTTGCCTTCGAACCAGCGGACGGTGCTGTCGCCCTCGAAGGCGAGGATGTGCGTCGCGATGCGGTCGAGGAACCAGCGGTCGTGGCTGATCACCACGGCACAGCCGCCGAAACGCTCCAGGGCCTCTTCGAGGGCGCGCATCGTGTTGACGTCGAGGTCGTTCGTGGGCTCGTCGAGCAGCAGGACGTTGGCGCCTTCCTTGAGCAGGCAGGCAAGATGGACGCGATTGCGCTCGCCGCCGGAGAGGGCGATGACCTTCTTCTGCTGGTCCGTACCTGAGAAGTTGAAGCGCGCGACGTAGGCGCGGGAGTTCACGTCGAGCCGCCCGAGCCGGATCGTGTCCCTGCCGCCGGAAATCACTTCCCACAGGGTCTTGTCGGGATCGAGGGTGTCGCGCTCCTGGTCCACGTAGGCAAGCTGGACCGTGTCACCTATGGTAATCGCGCCGGCATCCGGCTTCTCCTGGCCGGTGATCATCTCAAAGAGCGTGGTTTTGCCCGCGCCGTTGGGGCCGATGATGCCGATGATGCCGCCGGCGGGCAGGTCGAATGTCATGTTCTCGAAAAGGAGGCGGTCGCCGTAAGCCTTGGAGACGTTCTGTGCCTTGATGACCAGATTCCCAAGGCGCGGCCCCGGCGGGATGTAGATTTCCAGGTCCTTGTCCTGTTTCTCGCTGTCCTGGCTCAGGAGCGCCTCGTAGGCGTTGATGCGGGCCTTGCCCTTGGCCTGCCGGCCCCTGGGCGACATGTGAATCCACTCCAGCTCGCGCTGCAGGGTCTTCTGCCGCTCGGTCTGGGTCTTTTCCTGCTGTTGCAGGCGTCTCTGTTTCTGTTCGAGCCAGGACGAGTAGTTGCCCTTCCAGGGGATGCCGTAGCCGCGGTCCAGCTCGAGAATCCAGCCGGCGACGTGGTCGAGGAAATAGCGGTCGTGCGTCACGGCGATCACCGTGCCGGCGTATTGCTGGAGATGCCGCTCCAGCCACGCGACCGTTTCGGCGTCGAGATGATTGGTCGGCTCGTCCAGCAGCAGGATATCGGGCTTCTGCAGCAGGAGCCGACACAGGCCCACGCGCCTCTTCTCGCCGCCGGAGAGGACGCGCACCGGCGTATCGCCCGGCGGGCAGCGCAGGGCATCCATCGCCATCTCCAGACGCGACTCGATGTCCCAGGCATCCAGATGTTCGATTTGCTCCTGCAGCACGCCTTGGCGTTCCAGAAGCTGATTCATCTGGTCGTCGGACATCGGCTCGGCGAACTTGTCGCTGATCTCGTTGTATTCCCGGACCAGGTCCACCACGGCCTGCAAGCCTTCCTCGACGACCGTCTTGACCGTCTTGTCCGGGTCGAGCCGGGGCTCCTGCTCGAGAAAGCCCAGCGTATAACCCGGTGCCAGTACGGCCGCGCCGCTGAAGTCCCGGTCCACGCCCGCCATGATACGCAGCAGCGTGCTCTTGCCCGCGCCGTTGAGGCCCAGGACGCCGATCTTCGCGCCGTAGAAATAGGAAAGAGAAATATCCTTCAGCACGACTTTGCTCTGATACGTCTTGCTGACACGCATCATCGAATAGATGATCTTTTCCGCACCGTTGCTCATGGAGAAAATCCCATCATCAAACAGGACCTCTGTACGTCTGAGCACGACTATAGCCGTAGACCACGTCGTTGACAAGGGCGTCGAAAGCGCTACGGCAGGATGTGTGAAGACTCCGCTTTCAGTAGCATGGGCATCCTGCCCATGAAGAGTCCCCAAAACGCGATCTTCGCGTTTTGGGAGGGGCCCCCCAACGCGGAATTATGCGTTGGGGACCCCGAGCCCAGTCGCAGGGCCATCTTGGCCCCGCCTGCGGCTGACTTTTCACGGGCGAGACGCCCGTGAGACTCACGGGCAGGATGCCCGTGCTACTGTCATGCTGAATAAGGTCAGGTACGATTACTCGGATTCTTCGGGCTCCTTATGCGCTGCTCTCGCGGGCTTGCGGGCGGCGCAGAAGAGCTGCCAGACCCAGCCGATGACAATCATCGTCAGAAAAATCCCCGGCAGCAGCAGACGACGGTGTTCGAGCGCGGACACGGCGGCGAAACCCGCGCCGAGCAGGGCGGCCTGCGCGCCCAGGAAGATCACGGCCGTGCCGACGATGCTGTAGGCCAGCGCGATGACGATTTTGGCGATGAACCAGACCAGCAACGAACCCACGACCGCGCCGAGGACGATGGCCAGGATTGCCATCCAACCGTAGGGGCGGATCGCCTCCCACGTGTCGTCGAGCAGGGCGGTGAGCCGGTCGCCGAAGGTCGCGTCCTCCTGGCTGATGTCATTCATGTAGTCCATTCGCTCGGTGCTGTCCATACCGGTGAAGTATTGCACGGTCATCTTCTGCTCGCCCCGGGTCGTGGGCCTGGCCTGCGGGACGGCCCGGTCCAGGACCACGGCCAGGTACCCCGCGCCGCTGACCGCCGAGAAGACCAGCACCGCCAGCACGAGGATCAGGATGTTCCTGAGCAGAATGGACAGGCCCGCCAGCACGGCCGCTCCGACCGGCAGGCTCAGCCACGGATGCAGATTCAGCCACTGGCCGACCAGCAGGCCAACAGCGGCCCCGACCACCGCGCCCAGCACGCCCGTGATCGCCGCGCTGTACCGCGTGCCGCCCAGCCACAGGATCAGGCCGACGACCAGCGCGGGAACGCCTATGCCCAGCAGCGCGATCGCCTTAAGGCCCAGAAACAACGTCTCGATTCTCAATAGTAACTCGTACATACTCAGTCCATATTAAGTCTATTCTTGACGAAAGACAGCGACTCCCACTGCGCGTAGGGCAGGTAGAGAAACGACGTATAGTGGCCCGCGAGCAGGTAAATGGTCTTGGGCCTGCCGATGGCCTGGCGCAACTGCTCGCCGGCCCACGTGGGCACGACGTGGTCGAACGCGGCGATGAACAGCAGCGTATTCCGCGCGTCGAGGTAGGGGCCCAGCCGCAGCGGGTCGGTCCGGATCTTCTCGAGCAGCTCGGTGTAGATGGTCTCGCCGCTGACGCCCTTCTGCTGGATTTCCTTGACGTAGTCCTCCAGACCGTCCTCCGTCGAGTGCAGCGCGATATCGGCCATACTCCCGCCCGCCAGTCCGAGCACGGCGCACTTGATCCGCTCGTCCGCCGCCGCGACGAGGGCGGCCTTGATGCCGCCCAGGCTCAGGCCCAGGCAGCCGAGCCGGTTCGGATCGACTTCCGCCCGCGTCACGAGATAATCGAGCACCTGCCGGTTATCGAGGACCGTCTGGCGAAAGTACGCCTCGACCTGCTCGGCGCTCTGCGTCTCTTCGATCCGGACCTTGCGGTTGTGCACCAGCGCGCAATTGATCCCGCGCGGCGCGAAGCACCAGGCGAAGCTCTCGACGGAGAAATCCACGCCGCCGGAGATGGGCAGCATGAGCACCGTCGGATGCCGGCCCGGCTCCCTGGGGTCCCCAACGCCGTATTTCGCGTTGGGGGTCCCCTTGTAGACGTAGTAGTCTACCTTGACGTTCTCGTCCCCGAATACGTTGAGGGCTGAGGCAAACTCGACCCGCAGGACGTCGTATTTCTTCCTTCGCTTTTTGACCTCGACCTTCGCTTCGATCGGCCGCGTCGGATAGCTGTAGTAGGATTTCATCGCGCAGGACATCTCCTGCGGCCCGGCGTACTGCCGGTCCGCTCCCACGGGCACACAGGAGGCCCACAGCAACAGCAAACCCGGCAAGAAGCCGCTCGCAAACCTCTGCACCGAACGTGCGGCACTCTTCTCCCGACGGAGCATCATGCATCGAATCCCTTCACAATCGACCGTTCCCAGAATCCTGCCATCCGCGCGCCCAATTTGCAAGCAGGAAACGGCTGCCTCGCCGCCCGCCCCTTTAGGTCCCTCGGTGAAGTAGCACGGGCATCTTGCCCGTGAGTCTCACGGGCGTCCCGCCCGTGGAAAATCAATCATCTGCAGGGCCAAGATGGCCCTGCGACTGGGCTCAAGGCCCCAACGCATAATTCCGCGTTGGGGGGCCCCTCCCAAAACGCGATGTTTCGCGTTTGGGGTCCCATGCCCATGCTACGAGGAAAGCGGTCCTCGCATACCCCTTTAGATCCCATTTGACCGACGGACTGGCTAGAGACGCCGTGCGTCGCTGCAATGGCCGCTGGTTCGAGGCCGAAGGCCGGCTTGAGGCGAGTGCCATCGCAGTGCGCGGAGCCAACGTGGTACCAGATGCAGAACTGATCGAACGGGCGAACAGGGGGGACGCGGGGGCCTTCGAGGCGCTCTATCATCGCCACCGCGATTGGGCCTATCGGCTGGCCTGGCGCTTCACGGGCAACGAGGCCGATGCGCTCGATGTTTTGCAGGAGACCTTCATCTACCTGCTCAAGAAGCTCCCCGGCTTGCACCTGACGGCGTCCATGACGACTTTCCTTTATCCTGTCGTCAAGCACCTGTCCCTGAACGTCCGCCGCCGGCGCCGCGCGACGGCCGATGAGGAAATCCTGCTCGCCATCCCCGACCCCGCGGGTCCGCAGGCCTCGCGTGCGGACCTCGCCGCGGCCCTGGCGAAGCTGCCCCACGACCAGCGGGAGGTCGTCCTCATGCGGTTCCTCGACGACATGAGCCTGGAGGACATCGCCGGGGCATTGAAAGTGCCGCTGGGCACCGTCAAATCCCGGCTGCACCGGGCTCTGGAGACGCTCCGCCACGACGCCCGC
>CAYFUB010000746.1:0-4412 GCA_964346195.1 uncultured Pirellulales bacterium | reverse complement strand
AGTTGGCCCCGGCGACGAAGAAGGCAAGGTCCCTTTCCCCTTCGACGCTCCGGCGCGGCCCCTCCAGTACCGTCTGGTGAAGAACCTTACCGGTCGCGGGTTCCAAACCGTAGACGCGGCTGCCGCCGTCGAGATACGTGGAGCGTCCCGCGGTGAAGTACGCCACATCGTTGTCCACAAGGATGCTGCCGTGGACCGGCCAGGCGGATTCGATCTGGTCGAACGCGGCAATCCGTCGGTCGGTCGGTGCGGCGAGGAACCGCCAGACGAGTTGCCCGTCCGATGCCCCCAGGCAATAGACGCGGCCGTCCTTCGACCCGAACAGCACGAGCCCTCGGTGAATCGTCGGCGGCGAGTCAATCCGCCCGTCCGCCGGGAACTCCCACAGCGTCTTGCCGCTCGATATATCCAGTGCGTACAGAGTGTGGGCATCAGGTCTCGCGACGAATACCTTGCCTCCCGCGGCGACCGGAGCGGTCAGCGGTCCACCCAGCTTGACTCTCCAATCGGCCTTCACGTTGGAAGCTACGGCGGCCCGCGTCGTGCCGCTGCGCGCGGGATCATGACGATAGGTCGGCCAGTCACCGTCGCCGGAAGACTGACGGCTGACGGCTTTCCGGTAGGCCGGACCTTTTTCGAGATGTTCTTCGAGCGACGAGCGACCAGCGACGAGCGACTGCTCCGCCTTCAACGCCGCGTAACCGAGCAGCTTCGCCCCGGGCTGGCAGAAGCACTGGTCGGGCGGGACATACAGCAGGCCGTTGCAGGGCATCATGCCGTACCGGCACGCCCCCCGAATCCAGTTGTTCTGGCCGTGATTGTCCGCCTGGAAATCGAGAAACTCCGCGCCCTCGTAGGAGCTGATCAGATACCGGGTGGTGGCCTTGTTGCGATAGCAGCGATGGTGATGCTCCGGGCTGCGCAGGTTGTTGACAAGGATGCGTTTCTTCTCGGCCCCGGAGTGAAGGTCCCAGCCGATGGCCAGTGCGTTCGCGCTCTTATTCACGGGCTGCCCCTGCTCGTCCACGCAGAGAATCCCGCGCCACACCAGGCCGTCAACGACGAACAGGTCGTCCCCTTCGGCCCCCCTGATGGGCGGCACGGCTTTCTCCCAGAGTTGCCTGCCGTCTGCCGCATCATGAGCCGCGACGAACCTGCCTCCCTGCATGACGATGACATCATTGACCATAACCAGCGTCTTCGGTGCGGCCAGAGCGGATTTGACCGTCCACAGGTCTTTGCCGGTCTTCAGCTCAAGCGCCGCGAGGTTTCTGCTGCTCAGATAGACGATCCGGCCGTTATCGATGGCCCACGACAGCGGCCGAATCTGCGCCGCGGCCGTGTCGCGGGCATCCTGCCCGCGCTTCGAGGGCGGGACGCCCTCGACACGAGTCTTACCGACGGCCTTCTGCCACAGCACTTTTCCCGCGCGGCCATCCACCGCGACCAACGACGCGTCCCCGTCTTCCGGGCGCGTATAGGCGACAGCGATACCCACACTGACGAGGATTTCCCGGGTGCCCCGCGTAGCCTCTATGGTCGTGATGACGTTACCTGTGGGCGCGTCGAGGATGGACATGGGGGCCTGATAGCCGAGCGTCAGGTAAAGCCGGTCGCCGTCGGCGACGATCCGCCGCTGGTTTTCATTGGGCACATCGGTCCGCGTCCCGCCCAGGGTGGTCCAATCCTTGCCCTGATAGCGCTTCGGGTTCCATTGCCGCCAGCCCCAGGGTTCGATCGGGCGTTTCCAGAGCAGCTTGCCGTTGAACGCATCCCGGCAGATGAGCGACCAGCGGTCCGGCAGACGCTCGTCCGTGATGCCGATCAGTCCTTCGTCGAAGAGATAGAAGAGCCGCCCGCCGGCCGAGACACATGCCTGAATCCCGGATGGCGTCTCATGGCTGCGCAGCCACAGCGGCGGGGCCAGCCACTGGACGCGCCGCGGCGGCCCGACGACGGAATCCTCCGCGACGGCGTTGTTGCTCGCATCGTGCAGGAAATGACCCCATTGGTCGATGTTGCCGGGCCAGGGCTTTTTCGTGGCCAACCATTGCCCGTCACGCCGTACACAGACCGCGCCGCCGGGTGCCAGGACCCGCATGACCTCCTCCGTGCTGACTTTGCCGAGGTTCTCTGTGACAACCAGATTGATGAGATTGTCCGTGTAGGGGAGCTTTGTTCCGGCGAACTGCTCGACCGAGACGGGGCCGTAAAGACCAGTGCCCTTGATGTAATCTCTCGCTCTGGCAACCTGGGCCGAATCGGCTTCGAGTCCGTGAACTGTGTAGCGGTCACTGACGCGAAGCGCCGCCGTCAGCCTACCGTCTCCGCAGCCGAGGTGGACGATTATGCCTCCCCGTACTTCGCTGGTGTCAAAAATCTGCTTCGCCAGGGTCTGGGAATCATCGCTCCCTGCTCGCGCGGCACCGACCAGAAGACAGGCAATCAACAATGACGACGTCCACAGGGTAGATAGGTAATCGCGGTTCATGTGCAGGTCTCCAGCATTTACAGATACTCACGTATGCCGCCCGACGAGAGACACCATACCACTGTTTCCCGCAATTTCAAGGATTTCCCAAGCGTCTGATTCATCAGATGCAACTTGAATCACAAGAGCCGGACGGGTACTATGGGTGTGTTGTGCAGCGGGCCGGCGTGGGGAACAGGCGCTGCGGCTGAGGTAGTTCGGAAGCTTGGCAAGAAGGAGGCAATATGGCACAGTCGAACGCAAGGGGCAAAAGCGTGGGGACGACGCGGCGTGATTTTCTGAAGGCGTCCACCGGCGTGGCTTCGGCCGCGGCATTGGGCGCGCTGAAGGTCGCGGCGTATGCCGGTGGCAGTGACACCATCCGCGTAGGTATGATCGGCTGCGGCGGACGCAATAGCGGCGCAGCCGCGCAAGCGCTCACCGCCGACAAGGGTGCTCGGCTCGTGGCCATGTGCGACATCTTCATGGATCGCGTCAAAGCGGTGCGCAGGGTTCTCAGGGAAAGAAAGGGAGAGCAAGTCGGGGCGGACGACGATCACTGTTTTGCCGGGTTCGACGGCTACAAGCACGTGATCGAGGCGTCGGACGTGGTGGTTATCGCCAACGCGGCCAAGTTTCACCCGCTCCATGCCCTGTCGGCCATCAAGGCCGGCAAACATGTATTCGTGGAGAAGCCACATGGCATCGACCCGGCCGGAATGAAGACCATGCAGCAAGCCGCCGAGCTGGCGAAACAGAAAGGACTGTGCCTCGTCTCCGGACTGCAGAGCCGATACCATACGGGCTACGCCGAGACCGTGCAGCGGATTTATGACGGCCAGATCGGCGACGTGATCGCGATTGAAGAGAATTTCCTCCGCGGCCCGTACGGCGTCATCGACCGCAAGCCGGGGCTCTCCGAAGTCCAGTGGCAGTGCAGCACGCAGTACCACTTCCGCTGGCTCTCCGGTGACGACGTGCCGCAGTCCCTGGTGCACAACCTGGACCGCTCCCGGTGGGTCATGCACGACCAGAACCCGGTGAAATGCCACGGTCTGGGCGGGCGCTCCTCCATGACCGAACCGATCTACGGTGATGTGTTCGATCACCATTCGGTGGTGTACGAATTCGCCAACGGTGTGCTCATCTACGCGTTCTGCCGCACCACAACCGGGTGCTACGGCGATTCGTCCAGCACGATACTGGGCAGTAAAGGCAAAGCCAGTGTGACGGGCTGTCGGATCTGGGGCGAGACCAATTGGCGCTGGACCGGCCGATGCGATCCCTATCAGATTGAGCATGACGTCCTGTTCAAAGCCATCCGTTCGGGCGAGCCCGTCAATAACGGCGATTACATGGTGCCCAGTACCCTGATCACCGTGATGGGACAGATCTCCTGCTACACCGGAAAAGAAGTCACCCTGGAGCAGATCAAGCAATCGGATTACTTCTATCCGCCCAGGCCGGAAGATTGTCACGACGGCATGGAGCCGCCGGTGAAGACCGAGGCCAACGGCAGTTACCCGGTGCCCCTGCCCGGCCGCACGAGGATGATATAGTAGCATGGGCATCCTGCCCATGAATTGAGGTAGCATGGGCATCCTGCCCATGAGTTGAAGTAGCCTGGGCGTCCCGCCCATGGATTGAAGTAGCATGGGCGTCCCGCCCATGGATTGAAGTTTGGTCAGGTGTGCAAAGCACACCCGACAAGTTCATCTTGAGGAGACCAGTAGTGACCAGTCGCAGCATGCTCGTATGTATCGTTCTGCTCGTGGTTTGTGGCGGCATCGTAACAGTGGGCGTGGCTCCGGGCGCGCAGGACGGCAAACTCCCGAAGAAGTACACCGAGACCATCACGACAAAAGACGGCGCACAGCTTACTCTCGACATGGTGCTCATCCCGGGCGGCGCGTTCACGATGGGCAGCCCGACCGGCGAGGCC
>CAYFUB010000745.1:0-2018 GCA_964346195.1 uncultured Pirellulales bacterium | reverse complement strand
AAAGCAGGCTTGTCGCATTGCGACAGCGTTTCGGTCATTGGGATTTCGTATTTTGGATTTGTTTCGGATTTCGTGTTTCGTGCTTTGAATTTCGAGAGAGTAATGGACTTTCCGGCATCGAGTTGCGTTGTAGCAGGATGATCTACCACCTACTTTGGTATTTCCGCAATTTCATATCCGATACGTGCCATTTCTATGCGTATCAACACGTGCTGTTCCGCTCGGTCGTGGCGATTCTGACCAGTCTGGCCATCTCGCTTTTGATCGGGCCGCGGATCATCCGTTGGCTGATGCGCATGAAGATCGGGGACCGGCCCGAGTTCCACCACGCCGCCCTCAACGAGCTGACGAAGGAAAAGGCCAATACCCCGACGATGGGCGGCCTGATCATCCTTTTCTCAGCCGTCCTCACGACGCTGCTGTGGGCCAAGCTCAATAACCCCTTCGTCCAGAAGGCTATTTTCGTTCTCTTGTGGTTCGGCATCCTGGGCGGGGTGGACGACTGGCTCAAGCTGACCGCCGCCTCGCGCCAGCGGGGACGCAACGGGCTGTTCGCCTGGGAAAAGCTCATATTTCAGATCGCCGGGGCGGTGCTCATCGCGTCGTTTCTGTTCTTCGATTTCGCCGAGATCGCCGACGGCAAGCTGTTCTGGCTGCCGTTCTATAAGAACGGCCTGCCGCTGGCCAACTGGACGTTCATCCTCATCGCCATCTTCTACATCTCCGCGACGAGCAACGCGGTGAACCTCGCCGACGGCATGGACGGCCTGGCGGGCGGGTGCCTCGCCGTGGTCAGCCTGGTCCTGGTCATCCTGTGCTACGTGGCCTCCGAGATGATGTCCCGCACGACCCCGGTGACCTGGGCTAGCTACCTGCTGCTGCCGCGCATCCCCCAGGCCGGCGAGCTGAGCATCTTCTACGCCTCCATCCTCGGGGCGGTCCTGGGCTTTCTCTGGTTCAACTGCTACCCGGCCCAGACCTTCATGGGCGACACCGGCTCGCTGCCCCTCGGCGCCGCCATGGGCTACGGGGCCCTCGTCACGCGCAACGAGCTGCTCCTGCTGATTATCGGCGGCGTCTTCGTCATCGAGCTGCTGAGCGTCGTCCTGCAGGTCGGCTACTTCAAATACACCGGCGGCAAGCGCCTGCTCCGCTGCGCCCCCCTGCACCACCATTTCCACCTCGCCGGCTGGAGCGAGCCCCAGGTCGTGGTCCGCTTCTGGCTCCTGGCCGCCGCCTTCGCCGCCCTCGCCCTGGCCACCATCAAGCTGCGCTGAAGACACTCCGCGGCGAGCTACTCATGAAGGGGCGGGGCGCCGATGTTCTGGGTCACGGCGGTCTCGTGGAATTGGAAGAGGCTGAGGGCCACGGCATCCACCTCGTGGGCCGCCTTGGTGGTCACTGTCGCATCGCGGGTCGCGGCCGCTTCCTGCAGACGAGCCATGGCGGCATCGGCGTCGCTGCGGAGATCACGCTCCCAGCGCTGATGTGACTCATCCCCCGGCGCGACGGTCGGGCGCTTGTAGCTCCGCCACACACATCAGCATCACCAGCGCGCTTAGGTGGGATCGACGCGACACATCCGTCCTCCCGTCGCAACACACTTCGACAGTCGGTCTACGAAGTGTCAGCCCTTGTGGCGGATGCGCCGAATGGGAGAATTGCCCCATGAAGGCGTCTCAATTCCTTACACTCTCAGCCGGGATTTCCCAGATGATGCGTCCATTTCTATATAGCGCCCTCCGCGTTCAGCCTGTAGAATCAGGGTCGACCGGGTGCAGGAGGAGACAACCCAACACAAGCGGAAGCGGCAGCGCCCTGACTGTCGCCCATCCGAGCACACAGCGCCTGTCGCAGCACTCTGAACGTCGGTTTTGCCTCTGTTCCCCGTCAGCTATCGTGGGGTGCGTGTCATGTTTGTAGGTAATACAGATATCTTGCCTAGTCTGTCATGTCGAGCGAAGCGTCAGCGCAGTCGAGACATCTGGCCGCGAAGGGAAGGTGCCTCTTGTCCATAG
>CAYFUB010000744.1:0-4215 GCA_964346195.1 uncultured Pirellulales bacterium | reverse complement strand
ATAGCCAGATTTCTCCGCTCCGGCCTTCGGCCTCCGGTCGAAATGACAGTTCCAGAGGGTCTTCGCCGAATCTACCTACAAACATGACGTGCACCCCCGGTTGCCCGGCCGGCAAGTATTTTCTTGAAATGTCGCCCCGTCATCTGGTATAAATAAAGGTATAACTGCTTGTGGTTGTTCGTTCCTAAAGGCTGATCCCGGAGCGGGGCCGGGAAGGCAGGCAAGTTCGGAAGAGCATAAATTCGGGAGGAGCGCTTGGTGTATGTTCCAAGGCCGGCAAGCAGGGAATCCCTGTCAGGCGTGCGAATCTCAATTCACTTGCCCGCGATCGGCCGTTTCAGGAAGAAGGTCACGACGGGTCTCTCAGACGCGCATTGGGCAAGCACTTATTGACAAGAGCTACCTTTGGAAGGAGGACAGTCATGTCGAAGAAGCTTATTTTCCTTTGTATGGCGCTGGGATTGTGCCTGGCGCCGGCGGTCCAGGCCGCCAACATCATCTGGGTTTCCGATGCCTACGATGAGAGGGCGGACGGCATCCCGGACGACCAGGCCGGTGCGGATTTCATTGCCTCGCTGGGGCATACCGTGGACTACCAGAGGGGGGCCTCTTTCGGAAACGGGTACTGGCGGACGCTGGACGCCGCCAAGATCGCGGCCCTGAACGCCGCCGACCTGGTCATCGTCAGTCGCAACAGCGACAGCGGCAATTACGATGATGCCGATGAAATCGCCCAGTGGAACGGCATCACGGCGCCTCTCATTCTGATGACGCCATATATCAGCAGAAACAGCCGCTGGATCTGGTACAACAACGCCACGCTGTCGGAGGACGGCGGTACCCCAACGCTCGTCGCGGTCGATCCGCACCATCCGATCTTCAACGGGGTCAACCTCAACTCCAAGAATGAGGTGGATATTTACGACCAGGCTGTCGGTTCCGGGACGGTCTCATTCCCCGGCGTTCTCGACCAGGGCAACGGCACCTTGTTGGCCCAGGCCATTTCGGGGACGAGGACCATCATCGCCGAATGGGCGGCCGGCAAGCCGTTCTATGCGGGCGGCGCCCAGACCCCGGCGGGCAAACGCATGATCTTCTGCGGGGGCACGCGGGAAGGGTCCGGCTTCGGCCGCGGGGAGTTCAACCTCAACGACGAGGGCAAGAAGCTGCTCGCCAATGCCATCGAGTACATGCTCGGCAACCTCGTCCGCGAGCCATGGGTCAAGGCCTGGCAGCCGAACCCGGCAGATGGCACCACCAATGTCCAGATGCCGCTGCTGCGCTGGGCCAAAGGCGAAACGGCCGTGGCGCATGACGTCTACCTGGGCACTACTCCCGATCTGACGGCGGCCGACCTCGTCTCCCCTCGGAACCCGATGGCCATATACTATCCCCCCTTCGCCCTGCTGCCGGGCACCAAGTATTACTGGCGCATTGATGAGGTCGAGCTCGACGGGACGACCCACACGGGCGACGTCTGGTCGTTCACGACGCCCTCCCTGGTCGCCTTCAGTCCCCAGCCGCTCAATGGCGCCAAGTGGATCGATCCGGACGCGGTCACGCTCCTGTGGCAGCCCGGCCAGAACGCCATCTCGCACGATGTCTATTTCGGCACGGACAAGCAGGCGGTCACCGACGGCACCGGCGGAACCTCCAAAGGCAACGTGGTCGCACCGACCTTTGACCCGGGCCCCTTGACGGCGGACACGACGTACTTCTGGCGCGTCGATGAAGTCCTTTTCGACAAGACCAAGCGCGCGGGCAACGTCTGGAGCTTCACCACTCTGGCTCCCGGTGGCGGCATTCGAGGTCTGTATTTCGGCAACAGGACGCTGGACGGGCTGCCGGTCATCAACCAGATTGATCCGCAGATCAATTTCAACTGGGCCACTGTGCCAGTGGGATTGACCGCCAACAACTTCTCCGTTCGCTGGGTTGGCGAGCTGGACGTGCCGTTCTCCGAGACCTATACGTTCTATCCGACGACCGACGACGGCGTCCGCCTGTGGGTCAACGACGTGCAGCTCCTGGACCTGTGGACCAACCGCCGCGCGGCCACCGAGGCCAAGGCGTCCATCGAGCTCGCGGGCGGCCGGCGCTATCCCATCGTTATGGAATTCTACAGCTTCGACGGCACGGCCATCGCGGAGCTGCGCTGGGAAAGCCCGTCCATTGCCAAGGACCTGATCCCGCAGGCGGCGTTCTCTCCGCCTTTGCGGGCCAGCAGCCCGGTCCCGGGCAACGGGGCGGTCAACGTCCCGCAAACGTCGATGCTCACCTGGAACGCCGGCGAAAAAGCCGAGCAGCATGTCGTGTATTTCGGCGATGACGCCGATGCGGTCGCCGACGCCACCAGCGGGGGCAGCAACCAGGCAGCGGCCGTGACGACCTTCGATCCCGGTACTCTGGAGTGGGGCAAGACCTACTACTGGAGAGTCGATGAGGTCAATAACGCCGAGGCCGACAGCCCGTGGAAGGGCAGCGTCTGGAGCTTCACCACGGCCGATTTCATCGTCGTGGATGACTTCGAGAGCTACAACGACGAGGAAGGCACAAACACCCGTATCTACGAGACCTGGTTCGACGGCTGGACCGCAGCCGTCAAGAACGGCGCGACCGTCGGGAACTGGGACCCGCCGTTCGCCGAGCAGGTCATCGTCCACGGCGGCCGGCAGTCGATGCCGATAGACTACAACAACACCAACGCGCCGTTCTACAGCGAAGCCTATCGCGAGTTCGCGCCGGTGCAGAACTGGACGGTCAAGGGCGTGACCGACCTGGTCCTGTGGCTGCGCGGCAATCCGGTCAGCTTCGTGGACAAGGGCGGCGGGGCTTTCACCATCAGCGGCGCCGGCCACGACATCTGGGACGATGCCGACGACTTCCGCTTCGCCTGGAAGCGTCTCAACGGCAACGGCTCCATCACGGTCAAGGTCGAGAGCGTGGTCAACACGAACGCCTGGGCCAAGGGCGGCGTCATGATCCGCGAGACCCTGGACCCCAGCTCCAAGTTCGCCTACGTGGTCTCCACCCCGGCCCAGGGCGTCTCCTTCGGCTGGCGTCCATCCATCGCTGGCACGTGCAGTAGCGCCACCCAGGCGGGTCTGCCCACCGCCCAGTGGGTCAAACTGACCCGTACGGGCGATGTCTTTACGGGCCAGTACTCGGCCGACGGCCAGACGTGGACGGACATCGAGAACGCTGATGGCACCGTCGCTTCAACCACCATCGCCATGGCCGGCAGCGTTTATATCGGTCTGTGCGTCACGAGCCACAACGCGGCGGCGACTACCACGGTCGAGTTCTCCGGGCAGACGGCCACGGGCGGCGTGAGCGGCGCATGGCAGGTGGCGGAGATCGGCGACGATCCGCAACTCGCCAACAGCCCGCAGCCGCTGTACGTGACGGTTGAGGACAGCACGGGCAAGAAGGCTACCGTGATGAATCCGGACCCGGGCGCGGCGAACGTCACTGCCTGGACCGAGTGGAAGACCCCGCTGAGCAGCTTTGCTGGCGTGAGTATGACCAAGGTCAAGAGGTTGTACATCGGTATCGGCGACAAGAATCCGGACGGCACCGGCCGGATCTACATCGACGACATCCGTGTGACCAAACCCGAGCCGGCCGAGCCGGTCGGCCCGTAGGGGCCTATTCGCCCGTATTCAGAGTTCGTGGCCCGGACGCAGAGTCTCGCGTCTGAGCGGCGCGTATTCGGTGCCTGAACCGCATCGAAAGCCGGGGCCCGTGCCGACATGGCACGGACCCCGATTTTTGTCTCCTCTTGGCCTCGTCCTCGCCGCCCGCATGTCGCCCAACGGTGAGAACTCATGCCGGTTACGGTAGCAAGGCGTGGAGATCAGGTGGCGTCGTCAAGACCGAAGGTTCCATTCGACTTCGCTCAGGGTAGGCCTTGGCGATGGTTCTGCGCATGCGGGCGACGCTATCGCCAGGCTGCGCATGGGGCTCCCCGACGCGATATATCGCGTTGGGGGACCCCTTGACGATGGCACACGGAGACAGGAAATCCTCAATCGTAATCCGTATCGCAGCAGTACAAGGGCCTGGTGACAGAGCGTCTGTATTCCCGTCGGCAGGGGACAAATGCCGAGGCCCGCGCTTGGGGGCGCGGGCCTCGGTTTTTCATGCCGTCGTCAACCCCGGGTTCTCGTGGAGACGCGGGGTCGTGCGTCCTTACCGGCCGGCCAGGGCACTGAC
>CAYFUB010000743.1:0-22059 GCA_964346195.1 uncultured Pirellulales bacterium | reverse complement strand
TTTTCGGTGGCAGGCCATGAGGGCTACCTGACGGTGGGGCTATACGAGGATGGACAGCCTGGTGAAATGTTTATCACTATGGCCAAGGAGGGCAGCACCGTCGGGGGCCTCATGGACGTCATCGGGACCTGCACGTCGATGGCCCTGCAATATGGCGTGCCATTGATTACGCTGGTGGACAAGTTCCGTCACGCCCGGTTCGAGCCGTCCGGCATGACCTCGAACCGGGACATCCCGTTCGCCAAGAGCCTGATCGACTATATCTTCTGCTGGCTCGGCTGCCAGTTCATCCCGGGCTACGCCGACCGAAACGTGCCGAATCGCACCGGCCTGATCGGCCCCGCCCAGGACAAGACCGCCGCCACCGCCCGCGAGCTGGTCGAGCAGACCAAGGACCTCGCCCAAAAGCTCGCCGAGGCCAAGGGCGCCGGCAACAACGGCAAGAAATCAGGCAAATCGGACAACGCGAAATCCCACGAAACCGCCCCTGTGCTCAAGCCAACAGACACATCCTCCGCGGACCGCCCCGGCTCGCGCGCCGGCCGGATAGCACTCGTGGGCGTCCCAGCCCACGCCAGCGACGAGACCTTGCAGGCAGAGGCGGTGGTTATGCAGAAGTTCATCGCCCAGTTCGAGCATTTCGGCGACGACGCCCCCGCCTGCGACATCTGCGGCGCCATCACCGTCCGCAACGGCACCTGCTACAAATGCTTCAACTGCGGCAACTCCATGGGATGCTCTTAGAATCGATGATTTACGATTGATTATTGATGATTGACTCGGGCGGACAACTCACCCTCGCAGCCTGTCCATTAGTTGTTCGCCGCTAATTGCTTCGCCACGGTCATCCTCGGCCAGCGCGGCGAGCAGCGATGCTTCGGTATCCGAATCGAGCAGGAACGTCTCATCCCGCTCCGGCGCAAGCACGGTGACGGTGCTGCCCTCTTCCAAGGGCTCACCTTCGATCACGATCCTGCCGGCAACCACTTTACCTGTGACAATCTTCATGTGTTCATTCTACCGTGTACCGGCGGGGAAATCAAGTAGCCGCCACTGCTCCTTTGTCTGTCGTGCAAGCTCACTTCAGCCAGACGGCGGATCAGGTCCGTTCACTTCATGCGATTTTGCAGCTCCGCGACCCGCCGCACGCCCGGCATCCGTCCGCTCGTCAGCTCTTCATATAGAGACTCAGAAAGGCAAGAAACGCTCAGGAATCGCCGCTGTTCTCTTCGACCGGCAGTACGTCATCGGGGTGCCACTCGTAGGCGCCGATGTCGATGCCGTTGCCCTGGGGGCGAGGGATGCGGTCGCGGTCGAGTTTGGGCGCGTCGAGGCTGCTGCCGGCGTCGATGGCCGGCGCGCCGGGCAACAGGTGCAGGTCGAAGTGATCCGCATCGACAAAGAGGGTGGCAGGGTCTTCGATTCTCAGGTTGTTCTCCAGCAGTACCGCCGCCGCATTGCTGAAAGCCGTGGCCAGGTTGTTGCGCACCACGCAGTCCACCGGCGCCGTGCCGTTCTTATGGTTGGCGACCCGAATCCAGGGCGGGCCTGGCCGCGTGTCGTTGCGATCCAGCACGGTATTATTGACCACCAGACAGTTGCGTGCCCCTAACAGGGTGATGCCGTGCCAGTGATCGGTGATAACCACATTGTTTTCAACGATCCAGTCCACGAACGTGCCGTCGAAACAGCCGATGCCTTGCAGGGTCCCGCGATGGGGCTGGTTTGGGTCGTCATAATTGATGATGGTGTTGCCCCGCAGCACCACGCCCACAACCTCGCCGCTGCCCACGCCGCCGGGGCCGGTGGACCAGGACTGGAAACCGTCGTCGTGATTCGTGTTGACCTTGTAGCAGTTCTTCACGACGTTGTACTCGAAGGTGCAGTGGTTGCCGAGCCCGCGCAGACCGTCACCCGCAAAGTCCTCCACCAGATTGCCGGCGATGAGCGAGTCACTGGCCGTCACGGAAATCCCGAAGTTGACGTTGAGCAGGCGATTGTCGCGGATCGTCATCCGCGCGCCGTCCACCTGCAAGCCGTTGCAGGCCAGGCGATTCCAGTCGTCGGCCGTCCAGGCAGAGGTATCCGCCACGGAACGGATCGCACAATCCTCCACTACGATGTCATGGACGGGCCCGCGCCAACTGTGGCTTTCGAGGTGGACGAGGGTGCGTCGCTGATAGGTTTCGCCGAACTCGGCGCTGACGCTCAGCCCGCGGATCGTCCAGTGGGAGCTGGACCGGATGTGCAATGCCGACAGACACGGCGTATGCCCCTCCTCAGCCGCCACTGTGATATGGCCAAAATTGTAGTGCCTGTCGATCAACAGCTCGCCGTGGAACCCCGACCGCAGCCAAATCGTGTCCCCCGCGCGCACCGGGGCCCCGGCGTTCCTGACCACGAGTCTGCTTTGCTCGCTATAGGGCAGCTTGTCCCACTGCTGCGACTCGACCAGCCCGGCGTCAAGTACCTCCTGGATCGTCCGCCACGGCCGATCCGCACTGCCGTCACCCGCAGGACTGCCATGCACCGGGTCCACGTAAAGCTCCGCCGCCTCCATGCGTAGGGGGACAAGACATAATCCGAGGCATAGTAGCAGGGTTCGTGCCATCATTGCTCCTCCACGATTCATGCGGTTCCGAGTCTGTCCCTATCTTAGCCGCCACAGGCCTTCATGTCCAGAGGAACGCACATCTTCACCCCTGCAAAGCTCTGTTGTTGTGTGGAATGAGACATTCGAGTGCCGAAATCCGAAGCAAACACGAAGTACAGAAATCCCGAATTCGAAAGAGGTCGGGGCCGGCGACAGCGTTTCGGTCTTTGCATTTTGGCTCTGTTTCGGATTTCGACGGACAAACCGATGTGATGCCACTTCGCGCCTCGAATGCGCCGATGCCTCGGCCTAAGTAGGTAGCCACAAGTTTTCACAGGACATCCTTAAGCCAGAAGTCGTCGGACAGGATGCCCGCCTTGCGCAGGACTGTGGTTGGCGGCAGGCTCAGCAGCCAGTGTTCGGCATGGGACGCCTCATCATCAATGGTCTTGAATTGACGGTTGGGGACGATCAGACGCTTCAGCTCTTTCCATAGATGATCTTGCGGATTCAACTCAGGACATTGCTTGGGCAACCACAATAGATTCACCCGCAAGCGAGCGGCCAACCGCTGGCTGGCGGCCGCCTGATGAATGGAGGCCTGGTCCAGCAACAGCCAAAGAGGCCGGCCGCCATAGTGTCGACGCAGGTGCCGCAAGAACACCTGAAAATCGCCTTGCCGTTGGCGGAACCGACGCAAGACCAGTCGGTGCCCGGTACGTGGGTTGATGGCGCCGAACAGCACTCGCCGGGCGTTTTCGCCGGTGATCTTGACCTGGGTCTGCTCGCCGCGAAACGCCCAGGCGTATCGCAACGGCGGGAACCACCGCAGGATCGTTGCATCGACCACCAGCAGCACCGCCTTGTCCGGCATGCGTCTTATGCGGCGGACAAGGCCCCCTTTTTCTGGGCCCGGTTCGGGTCCTTGTTGGCATAGGTATACCGTGGACGCTTCCAGCACAGCCCCAGGTCGTGCATCCGCCGGCGTAGCGTGCGAACCGAGAGGCAACTACCGTACTTCTGATGCAGGTGGTCTGCCAGCAACGCAACCGTCCAGCCGGTGCTGTTATAGCCCAGACGCACAGGATCGCGACGGAACTCCTGCTCGATGCGTCTCTCTGTGATCGCCGGTGCGGCCCGTGGGCGTCCGGATCGCGGGGCATCCTGGAGACGGTCGGGGTCATGGGCTTGTAGGTAGGTTCTGATCCAAGCATAGACCGCCCACGGCCTGACGCCGGCAATCTCGGCCGCGTCCTGAACCGTTCGGTCCTGCGCCACCAGCAAAACGGCTTGGATGCGCCGGTAGGTTCGGACATCCTGCACGTCATGAAGGGCACGGCTAAGCCGGCCTCTATCATATGGATCGAAACCACGTTCGGTAGGATTTTTCGCTCTTCGCATGAGCCACAATACGAGCGAAGAACCATTCCTGTGCGAATTTGTGGCTACCTACTTAGTCTGTCGGATTGTCAGACCTCGGTTGTTAGTCACGGTCGGCGGCCGCGGCAACGATCTCTCGGAGCAGCAACTTCGCCTCCTCCACTTCCATCGAAATCTTCTCGTATCGCCGCCTGCGAATATCCAAACGCTCAAACAGCGCGTCGACTTCCCGTTGAATCCGCCGGCGCCCGCGCGCGACGTCAGCGGCGGTTGCGAGCTTCTTCAACTGCAGTTCCGACATCCCCTCGCGCGCTCGCAATTGGTGCAGTTCGACGCGAACGTCTGCCAGAGACGATGCTATTTCCGCGGCTCGACGGCGCTCGCTCGCTTCCTCGTCCGCTGCCAGTTTGGCAAGCTCGGCCTCGACGTTTAGAACCTCGATCTGTGACTCGAGTATATTGCTCTCAATCGAGGGACCTCCCGTTCCTTCATAATACGATTTCATCCGGTTAGCGCTGGCGGATAACAGCGCGAGCTTCTTCTCCAGCGCATCCCGCTGAGCTTTGTACCACTCTTGTGCACCTTCGTTAGACGAAGCGTTCTTCAATTGGTCCTCGAGATGCTGTGCCATCGCTTCGTTCGCGGCTATGTCCACCCGTGCTTCGAGCAGCCTGCCGAGCACGCGACCAAGCAACTGATCATGGACGGCATCCGTCGCAAATGCCAATTCCCCGAGTTGCGACTTCTCCGCGAGCGACACAGAGGCTGCTTCCCTCTCTACGATTTGCCGCTCAAGCTCTTGAATCTCGGTATCCAGGCGTTGCAGATTCCTGGTACCGCGTCGAATCTGCCACTCTAACATTTCCTTGCCCAACGCAATTGTATATTCATCGACCTTGAGTACCTTCGAGTTCGGCGGGACGCGGCGCAGTGTCTCAAGCGGATCATCTTCCTGTGCACCGACGTGCGCCTGCAGTAATGTGCATAGGAATAGAACCGCAGGCATGAACGCGAGACTAACTTGCCTGGTTTTGCTACTGCACATGGACGTACTCCTTTCTTAAGGCGTAGGTGGCTCAACTGGCGGAGGGCCGACAGAGCCACCGTACAGTTGATCAGGGTCAGGGACCGCGATATGGCCGCTAAGTCGGGCGCGATACAGGGTTAACATGTGACGGTCTTGTTCGTTCCGGAGCGCAGTCATCATTGCTTTGGCGTTCCCAATGTGATCTAGCAGTCTATTCATTTGCTGTTCACGTTTGTCAGACTCGGCCAACGTCGAATGGAGCATCACACCAGAGCGTTGTTCGGATGAATCGGGGCCAACGGGAGAATCATCGCTTTCCGGCAACGTTTCCTTTACATACGCCTCCGGCGTTCTGTCAAAGAACACACTCGACGCCAGGCAAACCAGAGTCAACGCTACAACGCCGCAGGCCACTGCCACGCGACGTCGATAACGACGGCGAGCGCGCTCCACAATCACTCGTGTGGCAAAAGCGCCCGCATCAAACGGCAGTGGACGGTCGACTTCCGCCAAGCGTCGGAGCAAGTCTGTTTCATCGTGCTTCATTTGATTCGTCTCCGGCCTTGAGAAGGTCACGCAGCCGACGACGCGCTCGGTGGAGGCGAACGTGCACCGTTTCCAGCCGTACTCCCAGCGCTTCCGCGACCTGCTCCCCACTCAATTCCTCCAAGTAAAACAGAACCAAGACGGCTCTGTCCGGTCTCTTCAGCTGCGCCAGCGCAGTTCGCAATTCGCCCCAAACCGATTCCTCTTGCGACGGTCGATTTACCGTGGCGGTCTTAGACCGCGAGGCAGCGCGACCAAGCATTCGTGTGAAAGCCGCGCTGGCACGATGATGATTGTGGCATCGATTCACGGCCAGTTTCCGAAGCCAGCCTTCCAGTGAACTGTCCCCGCGAAACGCACCAGCCTTGCGCCAAGCGGTCAAGAACACCTCCTGAAGTATGTCGTCGGAATCCACGCTCCAGCCGGTCAAGCGGCATATGAGACGATGCAGTCGAGGACCGAATCTATGAACCAAGGCGTTCATCGCAGTCTCGTCGCCGTTTCGAAGCCGAGACATCAGTGCCAAATCAGCGTCCTGAGCGATTTCATCACTCTTGCTCATGACTACGTGCTTGCGACTTCCTGGCTCTCGGTGCGGCTGAAGCCGCACCAATTTGCAGCCATCTCACTCTAAAGACACCTGTCGATCGGCTCGCCTAACAGGAAAACAGAAATAAAGAGCCAATTGAAGGCGCCCGTCCGAAGATAAACGACACGTCTGCAGCGCGAAGGAGATTCGGGCGTTGTCAACACAGTCTACGCGCTAAATAGACTTGAACCGCGGACTTGACTCGAACCGGGGACAGCCACGAATGGCGGTTCCTTAAGGAATTTGGCGACACACCTTAACCGTATCGGCGAGCGCACGCGTCTGAACTGGCGGATACGCTGCTTTGCCGAGAAAGATAAGAAGAACCGCATTTCCAGTGATTTCGTCAGGTTAAGCATGAAACCTTGAATAATCGCGAGAAAAGGCGGAGACATAGCTTAAGGAACCGCCATTCGGGACAGCCACTTATTTTTTGTCCTTGTTCTATCTGGTTTTCTAGGCTCTCGGGCTTGCGGGGCCATCCCACTCATTTCGACCTCTCCAGATCACGGCCCGACCACGTCTCTCCGACCTACATGCGCCCGGAGTTAATTCGTCGCAGCTTCATCAGGCATTATCGCGGCCCGGTAGCGAATAGGCAAGGAAGAGTGGGCTGGAGAGCCGTCTTTCGCGCGAAGCATCGCGCGTGAAACGTGGTACCGCGGGGGCGCGTGTCGCGCGTCGCCGGTCGCTGGTGGGCCACGGCGTGTGCCGGGATGCTGAGTTCGGACCTCCCACCTGCGGCCTCCCGGCGCCAGCTTGGGAGCGAATCTCCGTCAATTCGTGTAAATCCGGGTTCGACAATGGCTTGTGTTGTTTTGTCGGGGTGCCGTGATTCCCTCGCTCTGCACGGCGGTCCCGCCGGGCGGGAGGCGAGAACCCGTTGTGTAAAACAAGCCAGTTGGCCGGCTTTCCTCTCGTCGGCGGGCCACGGCCTTTGTTTTCCCCGGGCTCGGATTTATAATGCTCTGCTCGAACCCCCGACGCCCTGTGGCGTTACTAGGAGTGGGGGAAGCCGTGGAGGTCCGTCGAGATTGACTACGAGACAGAGAATATTGATAACCGGCCGGGTGCAGGGAGTGGGGTTTCGGCCCGCCGTCTGCCGATTGGCGGCAGAACTGGGCCTGGCGGGCACGGTCTTCAATGATACCCGGGGAGTAACGGTCGAGCTCCAAGGCGACGAGAAACGCATCGACGAGTTCCTCCAGCGCCTGCGGCGGGGGCCCGACAAGCCGCCCCTGGCGGAGATTCGCTCGTACGAGCGGACGGATATCGAGCCTGTCGAAGGCGCGACCGGATTTACCATCGGGAGCAGCGATGCGCGGGGCACGCCCTTGTCCCAGGTTACCGCCGATATCGCCACCTGTGACGCTTGCCTGTCCGAGCTTCGGGAACCGCGGGATTTCCGCTATCGCTATCCGTTCATCAACTGCACGAATTGCGGGCCCCGCTACTCGATCATCAGGACGATCCCCTATGATCGGCCCAATACGACGATGTCCGTCTTCAAGATGTGCGAGCGGTGTGCGGCCCAGTATCACGACGTGGCGGATCGGCGGTTTCACGCTCAGCCGGTGGCGTGCCCGCGCTGCGGGCCGAAGGTCCGGCTGATCGATTCCGCCGGCACGGTGTTGCAGACCGACAGCGACCAGGCTATTGCGGAGACAGCGAGACTCCTGCGGGAGGGAAGAATTGTCGCTATCAAGGGAATCGGCGGGTTTCACCTGGCCTGCGATGCCCTGAACGACGACGCGGTGCGCAGGCTCCGTCGGCGCAAGCGGCGCGACCACAAACCTTTTGCGATGATGGGTCGTTCGTTGGAGGACGTCGGGAAGCACGCGATTGTGGACGGTGCCGCCGAAGAGGCGCTAAAGAGTCCGCAAAGCCCCATCCTGCTTCTGCCCAAGAGGCCTGATGCGGCTATTGCCCCGTCGGTGGCGGAGGGTGTCGGCACGTTCGGCTTCATGCTGTGTTATGCCCCGCTGCACTATCTGCTCTTCGCGGAGGGCCTGGACGTGCTGGTGATGACCAGCGCGAATCTCTCCGACGAGCCGTTGATCTGCAGGAACGAAATCGCTCTGAAGAAGCTCGGCGACGTGGCGGACGCCTTCCTGATGCACGACCGGGAGATTTACCGGCAGGTCGATGATTCGATTGTGCACTGTGCCGCCGGCGAGCGGATTCTGCTCAGGCGGGCGCGGGGATACGTGCCGACACCGATCTTCCTGGAAGAGCCCGCGCCGCAGGGCATCCTTGCGACCGGCGCCGACATGAAGAACACCTTCTGCTTCGTAAAGCACAACCAGCTTATTCTCAGCGAGCACATCGGCGATCTCGAGGACGCCGAGGTTTACCATCATTATGTGGGCTCGATCAAACACTTGGCCGGGCTCTTCGAGGTCGAGCCTAAAGCCGTCGTGTGCGATCTGCACCCCGGCTATTTGTCCACGCAGTACGCCAGGTCGCTTTCCGGCGTGCGGCTCATCCAGGTCCAGCATCACTGGGCCCATATTGCCTCCGTCCTGGCCGAGCACGAACGTGCCGGGCCGGTGATCGGCCTCGAATGCGACGGAACAGGCTACGGCACCGACGGGATGATCTGGGGCTGTGAGTGTATGATCGCGTCCCTGACGGGGTTCGAGCGGTTTGGGCATCTTGCCTATTACGCCTTGCCCGGCGGCGATAAGGCGAGCAAAGAAGCGATTCGACCGGCCCTGAGCCTTCTGCGAGACGCCTATGGCCGGGATTTCTCGCTTGATGAGTTCCTCTGGCTGCTCACGCGAATCGAGCCGGATGAAACGAAGGTCAGGCTGATTGTGGAGCAGATCGACAAACGCGTCAACACCGTGAACACTTCCAG
Source organism: uncultured Pirellulales bacterium (assembly GCA_964346195.1). Taxonomy (GTDB): domain Bacteria; phylum Planctomycetota; class Phycisphaerae; order Sedimentisphaerales; family Anaerobacaceae; genus PLanc-01. The sequence continues at coordinate 13,064 of CAYFUB010000743.1, read as the reverse complement.
CCTGGGCAGGGTCTTCGACGTGGTCGCGGCGCTCCTCGGACTTGGCAACTACAACCACTTCGATGCCCAACTGCCGATGGCCCTCGAATCCGTGGCGGCACATGATATCGAAGGCCATTACCAGTTTGCCCTGCATCGCTCCGACGACGAACCGGCGCAATTGGACCTGCGTAGAACCGTTCGAAGCGTCGTCGAGGACGTGCGAAGCGAGGTCAGTCCAGCCGTGATCTCCGCGAAGTTTCACAATACGCTAGCCGAGGCTTTGCTGGCGCTGGCTCAGGCGGCCCGAGCGAGCACGCGGCTGGAGACCGCGGCCTTGAGCGGCGGCGTCTTCTGCAATCGTTACCTGTTGGACCGCCTGATTATGCGATTGAAGCAGGGAGGATTTACGGTACTATTGAACCGCGATGTTCCGTCCAACGACGGCGGGATCGCCCTTGGCCAAGCGGCCGTCGCGGCTGAGATGTTGAAGAGTGGTTCTTAAGAGGACGAACGAAACATGTGTTTGGCGGTACCGGCGCGGATCATTGAGTTGGAGGAGGATCGGGCGGTTGTCGATGCGATGGGCAACCGTTGGAAGGCCAAGACCACGCTCTTGCCTGAGGCAAAGCTCGGCGATGTCGTGCTGGTGCACGCCGGTTTTGCCATTGCCCGCGTCGATGAGGAGGAGGCCAAACAGACGTGGGAGCTCTTCGCCGAGATCGAGAGGTTCCAGAACACGCCGAACAAGGTTTCCGGATAACGCCGATGCTGGACAGGATCGCCAAGGCGCAACACACGATCGAAGAGGCCTGTGGGAAGCTGGGCCGGGAGATCACCGTCATGGAGGTCTGCGGGACGCACACGGTGTCCATCTTCCGCAGCGGGATTCGCTCGACCTTGCCCGAGAAGCTCAAGCTGCTGTCCGGTCCGGGCTGCCCTGTTTGTGTCACTGATCAGGGGTATATCGACGCCGTGCTGCAGTTGGCGGACCGTGACGATTGTTTGATTGCCACCTATGGCGATATGGTCCGCGTGCCCGGCAACAACGGCTCGCTTGAGACGCGTGCGCCGAAGGGGAACGTGAGGGTCGTCTTGAGCAGCGAGGACGCGCTGCAGTTAGCCCGGGACAATCCGGGCAAGACCGTCGTTTTCATCGCGGTCGGATTCGAGACGACGGCCCCCGCGACCGCCGTGGTTGTCCGGGAAGCGGCCCACGAAGGCATCGGCAATTTTTGCATCCTCAGCGGTCACAAACTCGTTCTTCCCGCAATGCGGGCGCTGCTGAGTGGCAGGAACGACCGTATCGACGCTTTCCTGTGCCCGGGACACGTCAGTGTCATCATCGGCTCGGGCGCGTTTGCCGAGATTGTGGAGGATTACCGTCGGCCCTGTGTGGTGGCGGGCTTTGAGCCGCTGCAGATCATCGAGGGCCTGGCTGAGATCTGCCGTCAACTCCTGGTTGGGAAGGCCGAGGTGAAATCCGTCTATGGCGCGGTCGTGACGGAAAAGGGCAATGTAGCGGCTCAGCGAGTCATTGCGGCGTGCTTCGAGCCGGTCGGCGGGTATTGGCGCGGCCTTGGCAAAATAGAGAAGAGTACGCTGGGCCTCAAGGGGGAATATAGTCAATTCGATGCGTTCAAGCGGTTCGGCGTAGAGGACGTGCCGGGCAAGGACGGCAGCGGATGCCGGTGCGGTGAGGTCCTGTGCGGACTGATCGAGCCGACTCAATGCCCGTTGTTCGGCACGCGCTGCACCACGCAACAGCCGGTCGGCCCGTGCATGGTCAGCTCGGAAGGAACCTGCGCCGCGTGGTTCAAGTACGGGCGGAGGAAGTGACGCGCGCGATGGCAATCGAGCCCGAAAGAATCCTGCTTGCTCACGGCGGCGGCGGCCAGCTCACCAGCCGGCTCATCCGCGAGCATATTCTGCCGAAGTTCAGAAATGAAGCGCTGGCAGAGCTCGGTGATTCAGCCGATCTGAGATTATCCTCCGACGCGATTTGTTTCACGACCGACAGCTATGTCGTCAAGCCGTTGTTCTTCAAAGGCGGCGATATCGGCAAGCTCGCCGTCTGCGGGACCGTGAACGACCTGGCAGTATCGGGCTCGCAACCCGTTGCCCTCTCTTTGTCGTTGATTATCGAAGAGGGGTTCGAATTCGCTTTGCTGGAGAAGATCCTGCACAGTGCGGGCGAGACGGCTCAGAATAATAACGTGAGCATCGTAACGGGAGACACCAAGACGGTCGAGCGTGGTTCGGCCGATAGTATCTTCATCAATACCTCCGGCATCGGTATCAAGCTGCCCCAAGTGGAGCTTGGGCTGGGCAGGATTCAGATTGGGGATGTCATTCTTATCAATGGCACCATCGGCGACCACGGCATGACGATTATCTCTCAACGGGAGGGAATCAGCTTTGAATCGCAGTTGGAGAGCGACTGTGCCGGTCTGGCGGAGTTGACGTGCCGCCTGTTTGGGACGGTGCCGGGCATCCGGTTCATGCGGGACCCCACGCGCGGGGGATTGGCCGCGACGCTCAATGAGATCGTCGAAGGCAGTCGCCTGAGCGTAGAGATTGACGAAAGAAGGATTCCCGTCCGCCCGTCGGTCCAGGCGGCCGCCGACATGCTCGGCTTTGACGTGTTGAACGTCGCGAATGAGGGCAAGTTTGTCGCTGTTGTTTCGCCTGATACGGCGGACGAGTGCCTGCGGATCTGCCGGGGCCATCCTCTGGGCAAGGACGCCGGCATCATCGGCGAAATCGTCCGGACGCGTGATGTGCCTCTTGTGGAACTCAGGACGAAGATCGGGGGCCGGCGGGTGGTGCAGATGCCCTACGGGCGCGAGTTGCCGAGGATTTGCTGATGCACGAGACGGCCGTGGCTCAGAGTCTGGTGGAGGTGATCTCGCAGGAGGCCGAGAAGCGCCACGCCCGGCCGGTCCGCGCGAAGATAAGCTGTGGTGAGTTGAATGCGATCAATGACGAGGTGCTTTCTTTCGCCTTCGACGCGGTGGCCCAGGGCACGCCGTGTGAAGGGCTGAAACTGCAAATCGAGCACAAGTCGCTGCAAGCTCAATGTGACACATGCGGCAGCACGTTCCGCATCAGTCTGGCCGCGGTGACTTGCCCTGAGTGCGGCGGCAATGATTTCAAGCTGCTGCCCGACGCCCCGTTGATTCTGGAACAGATCGAGTTCGAAGGAACAGAGGATGGAGAAGGCTGACATCGGCAGGAAGATACTGAGCGCCAACGAAACCTATGCGCTGAGGAACAGTCAGCTTCTGGCGGCGCACGAGAAGCGATGTTTCAATATCATCTCTTCTCCAGGCTCCGGCAAGACGACGATTCTCGTACGGACCATCACCGACCTGGCCGGCTCAATCCGGATAGGTGTCATCGAAGGTGATATTCAGACGGATCTCGACGCCCAGAGGATCAGGGCTACGAATGCCCCAGCTATCCAAATCAACACCGAGGGGGCGTGCCATCTGTCTGCCGAGCAGGTGAACCGCGCCCTGATGGGACTGCCTCTCGACGGCGTGGACATCATCTTCATTGAGAATGTCGGTAATCTTGTGTGTCCTTCGGCCTTCGAATTGGGGGAAAATGGGAAGATTGTCGTGCTCTCGATTCCCGAGGGAGATGATAAACCGGCGAAATATCCTGCCATCTTTGCCAAGTCGAAGGTGCTTCTTGTGAATAAGATGGACCTGCTCGCCGGTGGCTCTCAGGTTGACTTTGACCTTGACCGTGTGAGGATCGACGCGCGACGGCTTAATAAGAGCATTGAGATATTTCCGGTCTCGGCGAAAACCGGCGCGGGCATGCAGAATTGGTATGATTGGCTGACGGACCGAGTGCGTGCATCGCGGTGATAACCCCGTGCGCTGTGCAACAGGTGGTTTACACGTGGCTACCGCTGCATTTTGCGGTAGAGATGGTGCTCGCGAACGTATTTGAGCACTTCGGGATGAAGCATTCCACTGACGTCTGCGCCGGTCGCCAGTCGTCTTCGTACTTCCGTGCTGCTGATATCGACAAGCGGCGTCTGAATGACATCGCGCTTCAGCTTGGCCACGCGCTGGGCTCCCCATACCGGCGTGAACCGGTCGAAGTCCGGTGCATAACCGGGTCGCTGCATGGTTGTCAGGTTGCATTCATCGATCAGTTCCCGGACGTTGTGCCAGTGTACGAGGTCTTCGATGCTGTCGGCTCCGAGCAGCCAGTGAATTGCCGTCCCGGGGCCGTACTCCCGTTGGAACTGTCGCACGGTATCGAGTGTGTAACTCGGGGCGGGCCGCTTCAGCTCGCAATCGCTGACGACGAACGCATCGTTGCTTGCGATGGCCAACTCGATCATTCGCAATCGGTCGTCATCGCGCGCGGACGGAAAGAACCCTTTGAGCGGGGAGATCTTGGCCGGAATGAAGATGACTTTCTCCGCATCGATCTGTTGCACGGCGGCGCCGGCGACTCTCGTATGGCCCAGATGAATAGGATCGAACGTGCCGCCGAACAATGCGATTCTTCTTTTCGCCATAGATTATTAACAGCAAATCTGTGCGTTTCTTCCGTCGTTGAACGTGGAAACCGGAACGATTCTTCTGTGCCACAACGAATCAGAGAATACCGTGTGACTGCAAAAGTCAAGCGACTTCTCATTCTTTTCTGCGGCGTGGATCCACGGCATCACCGGGTCACCGGCACAGACGCTCTGTGCTCGGCGACGTGGTGTGTGACGTGCGCGCAAACTGCCAATATTTGCATCCGTTGCCGGGTTTCGCTCACAATCCTGATGTCGCGACATATCGCGGAGCAAAGCATCCGTGTTCGCGCGTCGTGTCTCTCGACGGCATGGATGACATGGCGCGCGCGACGGTCCAGAAAAATTTTTATGAAGGATTCGCAAATGTTTGGACGATAAAGAGCATAAGAATTGTTATCATATCTGATAATGATGTTGACAATGACTTGGCCGGCAATTTTAGTGGTATTCAGTGAAGGTAATGCAGTAAAGAATCATTCAGTGGTCAACTTGAAGGAGAAAAGTAATGGCCAAGAAGAAGAAAGCAGCAAAGAAGAAGAAAGCAGCAAAGAAGAGGACGACCAAGAAGGCAGCCAAGAAGAAGACAAAAAAGAGGTAAAGTGACAGTCAGTTGAGCCTGTCTGTTACCGGTCGTCGGCTGCGGCCGACGGAGGCGGCAATTCTTGAGGCTCTACTCAGGTTGTCCTGAGTGAGCGAGAATCGAAAAACCATCCGCATTGCAGCAGGCTTTCAGGAAGTGGAAGATTCTCCTGACGGGGGCATCTTCCACTTTTTTTGCGCGCGACGTTCACGGGTACGATTCGGCCGCACCCGCGCTGATGTGTGCACGCGTGTTTCGTGGCAAGCCATGCACGTCGAAAACGGCAGGGGCGAATAATCATTCGCCCCTGCCAGCATCTGGCCAGATGCTTCGAGGAAAAGGGGTCTTGCGGGGAGCGGCACAGATGGCCATAAGTACTGCATATGCCGTTACTTATAAGCAAGACGCACCGGAGGGTGCTATCATCTTCCTGACACCAATCGCGAGGCGGCGCAGCGACTGAACATGACCGAAGGCGCTTGCCCGGCACAGAACATGGTCGCGCACAGCGCGTCTGAATTCACCCTGGTTCCTTGTAATTGAGCCTGATTCCTCTATACTGAGGCGAAGCGCCGGAGAATGCAGGATTCTGCGGCGGCCGATGAAACACGACTTCAGGAAAGACTCTCTATGGATGCGTTCAACTACCGTCGCGGCAGGCTCTTCGTCGAAGGGGTCGATGTCAGTCGCGTCGCCGCGGAGGTGGGCACTCCTGTCTATATCTACAGCGCGGGCACATTCGAAGCTCATCTTCGCAAGATGCAGCAGGCGTACAGGGAACTCGAAACCACCATCTGCTTCTCGGTCAAGGCCTGCGGCAACGTGCATATCCTGAGGCTCATGGCCGAGCGGGGCAGCGGATTCGATATTGTCAGCGGCGGTGAACTGTATCGTGTTCTCCAGGCGGGCGGTGACCCGGCAAAAATCGTCTATGCCGGCGTGGGCAAGACCGATGGGGAGATCGTCGAGGCGTTCCGGGCCGCCATCGGATACTTCAACATCGAGTCGGAGCAGGAACTGGAAAATTTCATCCGTCTGGTCCGGGAGCACGTGCCGGAAGGGGGCGTAAAGCCCCGGGCCGCGCTGCGCGTGAATCCGGATGTCGACTACCAGACGCATGCCTTCCTGACCACGGGGAAAAGGGAGACCAAATTCGGCGTCGATATCGATCGGGCGGCGCGCGTCTTCGAGAAGTATGGGAACTATCCCTCGATCCGATTGTGCGCCGTTCACGTCCATCTCGGCACGGGAGGCAAAACGATTGACCCGTTTGTCGAAGCCGTGAAGAAGGCCCTGGCGCTCATCGACCGGCTTCGGGAAAAGGGACAGGTGATCGAGGCCCTGGACCTGGGCGGCGGATACGGGGCCGACTACGAGACGCAGACCGTACCCTCGGCACAAGAGTACGCGGCCGGGATCGTGCCTTTGCTGAAAGGCAGAGATCTCAAGCTCATCCTCGAGCCCGGCAAGAGCATCAGTGCCAACGCGGGCATTCTGCTGACGCGAGTCCTGTACACCAAGCAGGGGGGGAGCAAGAAGTTCGTCATTGTCGACGCGGGCATGAACGATCTCATTCGCCCATCGCTCTATGACGCCTTCCACTTCGTCTGGCCGGCGACCGTCGAAACCCGGTTTGTGCCTTCGACGCGCAGCAAAGACCCGCGCGTCGAAGGCAGCGAGGTCGTCGATATCGTCGGGCCGATTTGTGAGGGCGCCGATTTTCTGGCGAAGGACCGGCCCATTCCTCCGGTGCAGCGGGGGGATCTGGTCGCTGTCTTCACGACGGGCGCCTACGGATTCACCATGAGCAGCAACTACAACGCCCGGCCCCGTGCCCCGGAAGTCCTCGTGGCCGGCGACCGATTCCAGATCATTCGAAGGCGGGAGACCTACGAAGACCTGGTGGCTCTGGAGAAGTAATAGCCGTTCGCTGGACCGAGTGCGGCGTGGATATCTCGAAGCGATCGGGCGTTCATCGTGGTGTGCGGAAGGCCGGACGCTCGCCGGCCGGGGACTTCATGGACCACCATTCCCAGACCCCCTTCTATTGCCAAGGGAATAAGACGGCGATACAATACACCGGTTGACCTCGTTTGGAGTGGTCCTGTCCGTAGGAGATAGAGTCATGAGAGTGTCGCCACGTCTACACACCGCTGCATTGTCCTTCACGCTCTTGACCCACGTTTTCGTGACGGCTGCCCCAAGCTCGTCTCAGGAGCTGGCCACGCAGATACTCGACGCCGCCGGCGTCAAGGGCGGGCTTATTGTCCATGTAGGTTGTGGCGATGGCAAGCTTACGGCGGCGTTGCGCGCCGGTGACGGCTACATCGTCCACGGTCTCGACGGGGACCCGACGAAAGTCGCTGCGGCACGCAGGCATATGCAGGCGCTGGGGCGGTACGGCGACGTGTCGGCGGAGTGCTGGTCTGGTGACCGGCTGCCTTACATCGACAACCTGGTCAACCTCGTTGTCTCCGAAGACCTCGGCGGCCTGTCGCCGTCCGAAGTCATGCGTGTTCTGGCCCCCGGTGGCGTGGCCTACGTCAAATCGGAAGGCCACTGGACAAAGGCGGTAAAGCCCCGGCCGCGGGAGATCGATGAATGGACGCATTATCTGCACGACCCCGGCAACAACGCGGTGGCCCACGATAGTGTCATCGAGCCCCCCAGCCGCTATCAGTGGCTGGCCGGGCCACGCTACTCCCGACAACACGATCACATGTCGAGCGTCAGCGCGGTCGTCTCGGCGAATGGACGGCTCTTCTACATCTTCGACGAGGCCCCCCGGGCATCCATCCTCATTCCGCCGAAATGGGGATTGCTTGCACGGGACGCTTTCAATGGCAAGGAACTCTGGCAGCGGGAAATCACGCTTTGGCATCCGCATCTGTGGCGGCTTAAGAGCGGCCCCCAACTGCTGGCCCGCCGCCTGGTCGCGGTGGGTGACCGAGTGTACGTGACCCTGGGCATCGACACGCCGCTGTTCGTGCTGGATGCGGCGACGGGCAGGACAATCCGCACTTATGAGGGAACGAAGGCAACCGAGGAGATACTCTATTGTGATGGGATGCTCATCTTGTCGGTCGCGGGGGAGGGCCAGCCCCTGCGCAGCGACCCGGGAAAACACTACGCCTCGCTGACGGAGATGGAGAAAGACACCACCAATCCGCTGTGGACCCAGGCGCCGCGCACAATCATGGCGATCGATGCCGACTCGGGCCGGGTACTCTGGAAGAAGGAATCGACACTGGTCTCGCTGTCATTGGCGGCCGATGACCGGCGTGTCCTCTTCCATGATGGCGAGAGAATCCGGTGCCTGGACAGGGATAGTGGGCAACCGGCGTGGGTCTCGGAACCGCTGCCGAAGAAAGAAACCATGCGCAGCTCCGGCGGTGCTACGGTGGTTCTGTACGACGATGTGGTCCTGTACAGCGGACAGGCTGGCACGGCGAAGTCCGGGCAGCGTGAAACGAGCATGTTCGCTTTGTCGGTCAAGGACGGCAAGACGCTCTGGGAGGCGCCGCACCATCCGTGTGGGCACATGGGTACGCCGGACGACATCCTGGTGGCCGGCGGGCTGGTGTGGAATGGCGCCGTCGCCCAGGGTACTGACCCGGGCACGATGACCGGTCGGGACGTGCACACGGGCGAAGTGAAGAGGGAGTTCGCGCCCGACGTCCAGACTCACTGGTTCCACCACCGCTGCTATCGAGCCAAGGCAACGGACAAGTACCTGCTCTTCTCGCGCACCGGCATCGAATTCATCGACCATGCGGCCGAACACTGGACTTGCCATCACTGGGTTCGGGGCGCTTGCCATTATGGCATCATGCCTTGCAATGGGCTTATCTACGCACCGCAGCACCCATGCGCGTGTTATATCGAGGCCAAGCTCTCTGGTTTCACGGCCCTGGCCCCGGCATCGCAAACGGCACAGCCGCGTCGCGAGGTGCCTGACGCCGAGCGCTTCACTCGGGGTTCCGCCTACGACGCCGATCTGCGCTCTGCCGCCACGGCCCCGGCCTTGGCCGATTGGCCGACATTCCGGCATGACGCCCCACGCAGCGGGGCGGTGAAAACGAAGGTCCAGCCGGCTGATTTGAAACGCACGTGGAGCACGAGGCTGGGCGGCACGCTCAGCGCGCCGGTCGTCGCCGACGGCAAGCTTCTTGTCGCCTCCGTCCATACTCATAGCATCAACGCGCTCGATGCCGCCACGGGCAAGGAGCTCTGGAGCTTCACCGCGGGTGGTCGCATTGACTCGCCGCCGACGATCTGGCGTGGCCGTGCCTTGTTTGGCTCTGCCGACGGCCATGTCTACTGCCTCAACGCCGCTGATGGCAGGTTGATGTGGCGGTATCGCGCGGCGCCGGAGGACCAGCGGATGATGGCTCTCGAACAGGTCGAGTCGGTGTGGCCGGTACATGGCAGCGTTCTGGTGCAGGACGACGTGCTCTACTGCGTTGCCGGGCGGTCGATGTTCCTGGACGGCGGTCTTCGGCTGCTGCGTCTCGACCCGAGGACGGGCCGGAAGCTCTCCGAGACGGTTCTCGATGACAAGGACCCCGACACGCAGCAGAACCTCCAGTCGCACATCCAGGGTCTGAACATGCCCGTCGCGCTGCCGGACATTCTATCGTGCGACGGCCGGTACGTGTACATGCGGTCCCTGCCGTTCGACCTGCAGGGCAAACGGAAGTACGTCGCCTACGTCCCGGTCAAGGAGCAACAGGGCGACGACCTTCACCTCTTCTGCCCGACGGGCTTCCTGGACGATTCGCTGTGGCATCGGACGTACTGGGGTTACGGTCGCGCCTGGGCTTCCGGCGCCGGCGGCTACCATCAGGCCGGTCGGGTGATTCCCGCCGGTCGGCCGCTGGTGTTCGATGATGAGAATGTATACGGTTACGGCCGGCTGTGGCAGGACTACCGCTGGACGACGCCGCTGGAGTTTCATCTCTTCGCCGCGAAGAAGCAGCCGGAGATCGTCAACGCGGGGAGGGAGCAGAAAGCGGTCAGGAAGGCCGGAAAGCGGGTGGGCTCGAGGGCGACTCCCGTGACGCGGTTCGTTCCGGAGTGGTCCGACAACGTCTCGGTGCAGGTCAACTCTATGGTACTGACGGATGATGCGGTCTTTGCCGCTGGTCCGCCTGATGTAGCGGATGAAGAGGAATCGGTCAAGACATTGTCCCGCCCGGAGACACAAAAGGCGCTGGCCGAGCAATCGGCGGCCTTCGAAGGAAAGCGGGGCGCTTTGCTGATTGCCGTATCGCGAGACGTTGGAAAGAAGCTCACCGCCTACCGCCTCGATTTCGTGCCGCGCTTCGACGGCCTCATCGCCGCGAAGGGGCGGTTGTACGTATCCACCCTTGAAGGGGAAGTAGTCTGCCTGAGTAGCGCTGCCGGCCGTCCCCTTGCGCCAGCCGAAGGCGCCGTTGTGGCGGCCCGGAAATAGAATTTGCAGAGCGACTTGCTGCCTGCAGGCTGTGCGGAGTCATACGGATTAGGAAGATTTCTTGCGGGGTGGGCCCTGTCATCCTGAGGCGAAGCCGAAGGATCTGGCCACCGAACGGGAGGTTTCGTTCGCTCCCGGTCCAGATCCTTGGGGCCCCCAAACGCATCCCTTCGCGTTTGGGGAACCCCCTTCACTCCGCTGCGCTCCGTTCAGGATGACAGACCACGCACGAATTAATCATAGTCGGTATCATTTGGGTCTTGGGCGATGTCTTGACCTCGTTGAACCGGAGAGAGGAGAAACGGCGGGCATGAAGGCCGGCGTTCATGACAGGACGATTCGGTGCGGCGTCAGAGGTTTCTCTCGACGAATCCCGTGTCGATTTTGCCTTTGACGAACAGGTTGTGAGAGAGGATTTCCAGGCAGGCGGGAATGGTCGTCTTGACGGGTCGAATGGTGAATTCCTGCAGGGCCCGCCGCATCGTGGCAATCGCCTCCGCTCGCGTTTTCTGATAGACAATCAGTTTGGCGATCAGCGAATCGTAATGGGGGGAAACCGTCCAGCCCTGACAGGCGTGCGTATCCACGCGCACGCCGGGGCCGCCGGGGGCGATGTACTCCGTAATGGTGCCGGGGCAGGGCGAAAAGTTGTTCGCCGGATCCTCGGCGTTGATCCGGCACTCAATCGCCACTCCCTGGTGCCGGATGTTCTTCTGACGCAGCTTGATCGCGTGTCCGCTGGCGATCTTGATCTGCCATTTGATAAGGTCGTGGCCCGTGACTATCTCGGTGACGGGATGCTCGACCTGGATACGGGTGTTGACCTCAATGAAGTAGAACTTGTTGTCCTTGTCCAGAAGGAACTCGACCGTCGCGGCGTTCACGTATTTGGCCTCTCGGATCAGGCGCAGCGCCGCCTCGGCGAGGCGCTGCCGGTCGCGTTCCTCCAGCACGGGGCAGGGCGACTCCTCGATCATCTTTTGATGACGCCTCTGGATGGAACAGTCCCGCTCATAGAAGTGCAGCGCATTGCCCTCCTGGTCGGCGAGCACTTGGACCTCCACGTGTCTCGGCTCGACCACGAACTTCTCCAGATAGACGCTGCTCTCGCCAAAAGCGGCCTCCGCTTCCATGCGTGCCGCATTGAATGCCGCGCGGAGGCTGACGTCGTTGTGCACGACGCGCATGCCGCGACCGCCGCCGCCTGCGACGGCCTTGATGATGATGGGGTACCCGATCTGGCCGGCGAGTTTCAAAGCTTCCGTCTCGTTCGGGATGACTCCTTCCGAGCCGGGGACGACGGGTACTTTGGCTTTGCGTGCGAGTTTGCGGGCTTCGACCTTGTCGCCCAACAGCCTCATGGCCTCGACCGGCGGGCCGATGAAGATGATGCCGCAATCCCGGCAGATTTCCGCGAAATTGACGTTCTCGGCGAGGAACCCATAGCCCGGGTGGATCGCGTCGACGTTGGTGATCTCCGCCGCGCTGATAATCCGCGGGATGTTGAGATAGCTCTGGTCGCAGTCGGGCGGTCCGATGCAGATCGACTCATCCGCGAGCCGCAGGTAAGGAGCATTCCTGTCGGCCTCGGAGTAGACGGCCACCGTCTCGACCCCCAGCTCCCGGCAGGCCCGAATGACCCGCAGCGCGATCTCACCACGGTTGGCGACAAGGACTCTTGATAGCATTTCCCGTGACTCTTCTCTCTCTGGAACTGAGGACCATCGCGTTCCGATCCTGTGCGGCAAATGACCTGGCCATCGCGGTTCAGTCCGGCCTGACCCTGAAAAGGACCTGGCCGTATTCGACGGCCTGTCCGTTCGTGGCGACCTTCTCTACGATGGCGCCGCTGACCTCGGCCTTGATCTCATTCATAACTTTCATGGCCTCGATAATGCAGACGACCGTCTGCGAATCCACGTGGGAGCCGGGCTCGACGTACGGGTCGGAATCGGGGCTGGGCGCCTCGTAGAAAGTGCCGACCAGGGGCGACTTGATCTCCAGCAGTCCTTCCCCCTTCGAGCCCGCCGGGACTTGCCCGGCCAATGCCGTCTGCGCCTGCGGTGTCAGGATCGGTATGGCCGCCCCGGGCAGGGAGACCCCCGGCTGCGGCGGTTGAGCCCGCTCCAGAGCGATCCGGTCCTCGCCATGCTGGATGTCGATCTTCACGAGATCGTTTTCCTTCATGATATGGAGAAGCTCTTTTATTCTCTCGATATCAACGTCTCTTTCAGCCATCACGGCATCCTTTCTGGACACCCGAACGGGAAACCAGACTCGCTGCGACAAGTCCCCTGAGAAACCCAGGCGACCGTCTGACGGTAGCACCAGTATAATCACGGCGGGGGCCTCTGCAAGCCAATTCCAGGCACGCCGGCAGAGGGGGGGTGCGTGTCATGTTTGTAGGTAATACAGATATCTTGCCTAGTCTGTCATGTCGAGCGAAGCGTCAGCGCAGTCGAGACATCTGGCCGCGAAGGGAAGGTGCCTCTTGTCCATAG
>CAYFUB010000742.1:0-5047 GCA_964346195.1 uncultured Pirellulales bacterium | reverse complement strand
CCCGAGGCCGCCACCGCCAGCCCGGCGCCGGCCAGAACGCCCCGGTGCAGAAACTCGCGGCGGCTCAAGGGGGTGGCGGATACGCTTTCCTGTCCGGTCTGAATTCGATTCTGTCCCATTGCTGTGGCCTCCTTCTCTAAGAGAGGGTATGTGAGAAGTAGCAAGGGCATCTTGCCCGTGGGAAGGCAAGTTGTGCAGGGCCAGGATGGCCCTGCGACTGGGCTCGGGGTCCCCAACGCGTAATTCCGCGTTGGCGGGGCCCCTCCCAAAACGCGAAAATCGCGTTTTGGGGACCCTTCATGGGCAGGATGCCCATGCTACTTAGACATGGACTTCTCACATGCCCTCCAAGATCTCCGGCCGATATCCCCAAGTACAGTTCCCATAATCTTACCGGGAATCGGGCACAGCGTCCAGGCTGACGTGCCCGCGGTCATTTCCGGAACGGCGTGTCCGACCCGTGTTCGACCGGCCCCTTGAGAGTGCCGGGCTGCCAGTTTCTGGCGATGTCCATATCTTCCTCGACTTTCTTAACGAGGCTCGGGATGTTCACCCAGCCGACGCGGTTGTAAAGGATCGGCTGCTTGTTCTGCCGGGTGTAAGCACCGGCGTATAGTCTCCAGTGCTCCAAGGCTGCTTCCAGGTGCTCGATCGCCGAGTTCCTCTGTTCAGTCTTTCCGGTACTGTCGAACAGGGCCAGGTTCACCGCGCCGAGGATTTTCTCACTGTAGTAGTTGCCCAGGTGCGACACGGCCTCCAGATCGCCCAGCGTCAAGCGCAGTTCCTTGCTGTCGCCCTGTCGGGGTCGCAGTTCCGCCACCATTCTCAGCGTGCTCGTGGCGTATTCCTGGAGCGCCTCGGCCACCTGGACCGGCGTGACCTCCGGCGTCGGCTGGTTCTTCAAAACTCGTTCACAGTACTGCCGGATGTTAAGGATACCGCTCTCGGGCATGGTCCGACCCTCGATGAAATGGCGGACGGTGTAGAAGCCCCGGTCGTCCGGGTTCTGCTTGCAGGCCTCCGGGAACCAGCGGACGTCGATATCGCCCCAATGAAAACGGGTAATCTGCGGGAAGATTCTCGAGGCCGTGCTCCAGGCCGTGTAGAGTTTCTCGACCGGAACCTCGGGGAATCGCACGGCCAGCGTTCTCTTGAACAGCTCATCCGGCAGGTTCGGGTCGTAGCTGAGCCGGCCCCAGAGCATGAAGCTGTACCACTGTTTCTTCATGACCAGTTGCCGAGGCGTCTCGGGCTCGGTGCTGAGAAACTCGCGGCCCCAGCAGTAGCCGTCCGGGCCCATGTAGAACCCGGCCATCTTGTCCCGTCCCGGCATGCAACGGATGAACGCGCGGGCGAACTCCGGGTCGCCCCAGCGAAAACTATAGATATCGTCGTTGCGTGCGGTCAGCCACGTCCGGAGTTTCGGCGACAGGTGCGGCAGGGCCGTCTTGATGTACGGCGGGTTGGGTACCGAGTACATGTGCGCGATGGCGTATTTGAAACTGACGTCGAAGGGTCCCGGATAGTCCTTCCACTCACGGAGGATTTCGTCCAGGCCGGTCATGTGGAACCGATGGACCAGGCGGAACTGCCGGCCGGGCTGCAACTTCAGGGCGTCGCGGATGCCCTCGCCGTAGGTCTGCCACAGCCATCTCTCCTTGGAGAAATCATTGGAGGGCTTTCTCATGTTCTCCCCTGCGGTAATGCCCATGCCCGCCAGTAAGGGATAAGTCAGGACGGTCTCGCGCACGCTCGCGCGGAAATAGTCGATGGTCGTCTGGTTTTCCAGGTCCGTCGTAATGCCGTACTGCTTGCCCTGCGTGCCCCAGACGAAGGTATTCCACGTGAACCAGTACACTCCGATGCCCCGGTCGCGGGCGTGTTGCATAACGTCGCGCCAGAATTGAATCTTCTCGTCGATGGTCATTACCTTGACGACCTCGTGGCTGCGGAGCATCTCAGGCTTGACCATGTCCGAGCCGCTGTGGCTGAAATTGTTGTCCAGCTTCATCGTGGTCCGCCAGACATCATCGAGGGCCACCTCCGGGAACTCCGGCACCTTGACGATGGACGGGAACGGGTGCAGGCTCCACAGCGTCAGCACGTTGAACCGGTCGCGGGCCATCTCATCGAGGAACTCCCGCCAGAAGTCCATGCTCCACATCTCGGGGATATTCTGCTGAAAGGCGTCGCTGCTGTCGGAGTAGCTGGGCGTCCGCAGGTCCAGCGGGATGTTGAACTTGAGCCCGCGCCGCTCAATGTACGGCGCATGGTCGGAGTCCTTGAGTTTGTCCAGGATCCCCAGGCGAACCGCCTCGGCCAGGTCCAGTCCCCCATACATTGCCGCCGGCGGGTCGGCAGCCAGCACGACGTAAGTCGTCCGACCGCCGTCTCGCTTGCAGCGAATAGAATACGCCTGCCAGCCCGCCGACTTGAGCGGCGTCACGCCCAGTTCTCTGATAATCTCCTGAGCCTTGTCCCCCTGTCCCGCGACCAGAAGAAATCGCACCCGATTATCAGCCTTCAGGGCCGCATCCAAATCCTGCTCGACGGCCGCGGCCCCCCTGCCCACTACGGCCCTCTGAATCTCGGTGGCCGCGAAGGTCAGTTGCGGAATGCTCCGATCATAGCCGATGACCGGCCGATCTGTCGCGCCGGACACCGGTGCCACCATTACCAGCGTGCCGGCAAACACCCAGAAAATCACCATTCCCACGATGACGGACGGCTGTTTCATCGAATTCTGCATGGCTGCCTCCAAATGTCATCATTATACGTCACCGCCACCTCCCGAAAAGCCCTTTCGTGATACAGCCTGCTTGTGGTATCATGCTCCCCGGATCGTTAAGAGTTGACAGGCTTCTTAAGGAGTGGGCACCATGATGAAACAGACTCGTCGACAATTCCTGCAGGATTCGATGCTGATCGCCGCGACGGCGTACGTGACCCCCATGTTCAGTGGCGTCGCCCGGGCGCAAAACACGAGCTCGAATGACAAGCTGCTCTGTGCCGTGATCGGCTGCAAGGGTCGCGGCGGCAGCCACATCAGCGCGTTCTCCCGCCGTAAGGACTGCGAAATCGCGTACATCGTGGACGTGGACGAGAAGGTGGGCCAGGACTGCTGTAACGCGGTCGAGAAGCGTACGGGCCGCCGCCCGAAGTGGGTCAAGGACATGCGGGAGGTGTTCGACGACAAGTCCGTCGATTTCATCTCGACGGCCACGCCGAACCACTGGCACGCATTGTGCGGCGTCTGGGCCATGCAGGCGGGCAAGGACGCGTATATGGAGAAGCCCATCAGTCACGACATTCCTGAAGGGGCCGCACTCGTGGCCGCCGCGAAGAAATACGGCAGGATGTGCCAGGTGGGCACACAATGCCGCTCGAACCCCGCCCTCCAGCAGGCGATGAAGTTCCTCGCCGACGGCGGCATCGGACAGGTCAACTTCTCGCGCGGGCTGTGCTACAAGCGCCGCGGCTCGATCGGGCCTTTGGGCGACTACCCGATTCCCGCGGAGGTCGATTTCAATCTGTGGAGCGGTCCGGCTCCATATACGACGCCGAAACTCACGCGACCGCGCTTTCACTACGATTGGCACTGGCAGCGGCTCTACGGCAACGGCGACTCAGGCAATCAGGGCCCTCACCAGACGGACATCGCCCGCTGGGGCCTGGGCATCAACCGCCACCCGAACAGCGTCATCGCCTATGGCGGCCGGCTGGGCTATCAGGCCGAACGCAAGGACCCGAACTATGTCGATGCCGGTGACACGGCCAACACCGAAGTGGCCATCTACGACTACGGCGACAAATGCATGGTCTTCGAGACGCGCGGCCTGTCCGTCAACGACTCGGCGGACATCCACATCAACACCATGTTCGACAGCGTCAAGGGCAACCGGATCGGGGTGATCTTCTACGGCGCCGAAGGGTACATGGTCCAAAAGTCCTACACGCATTGCGTCGTGTTCGACCTCAAGGGCCAGACGGTCAAGGAATTCAAGGGCGGCGGGGACCATTTCGACAACTTCCTCCAGGCCGTGCGCAGCCGCCAGGCCGAGACCCTCAACTCCGACGCCTTCCAGGGCCATCTGTCCGCCGCCCTGGCGCATCTGGCCAACATCAGCTACTACCTGGGCGAGGACAACAAGGTCTCCGTCAGCGAGGCCAAGGCCGTCCTCGAGAAAGTCAAGAGCCGCGACCACAACATCGAGACGCTCAACCGGACGGTCCGGCACTTCAGAGACAACGGTGTCGACCTGGACAAATATCCGATGTCGATGGGCCCGCTGCTTCAATTCGACCCCGAGAAGGAAGTCTTCACCGACAGCGCCGAGGCCAACAAGATCCTGCACCGCGAATATCGCGCGCCGTTCGTCTGTCCGAAACCCGATAAAGTGTAGGAGCCCGGGATTCTGGCACGGCAGCTTGTTCGTAGTGTGCCCGTAAGGGCATGAGAAGAAGTTTCAAGTTTGAGGTCTCAAGTGTCAAGCTGAGAGGGAGCCAAGCGTCGAGTCTTCAAACTCCGCACTTCAAACTTGACACTTCCGAAGAAACACCTCACGGCGTCATTACAAACAAACCTTGTAGCCTTGACACTACCATCCGGAGCTATGAACTGTACCGTTGCAGGTCATGTCAGCGCATAAAGAGAGCCGGCTTTTCAGGGCCTGCTTTCTTGGCGTTCCCGCTGAGCCCGCCTGACGATCGCAGCCGACGGCGCCTGTGCATCGGCCAGGTCGAAGCCCCGACGGTATTGCTCCCGCACGAACTCCTGCGCTTCGAGGACGTTGGTAGCCTTCAGGTTCGGGCCGTCCCAGAGAATCTTCTTCTGCGCGCGGATCGCCACGTCACCGAGCAGGACAAACTCGGTCAGCCGGGCGCCGTAGCTGAAATCGCTGCAGGCCTTGGGCCCGCCCTTGCAGGCGTTGAGCCAGTCCCGATGGTGGCCCGGGTTGCGTGGCAGCTTCCGCGGCGGCCGGCCGCAAGCCTTCATCCTCGGCTCGGGAACGAGTGGCGGCGAGCGGCTCCAGCCGCCGTCCATGAT
>CAYFUB010000741.1:0-5841 GCA_964346195.1 uncultured Pirellulales bacterium | reverse complement strand
CACGGGCCGATGATTGGCCCAATTGGCGTGGCCCGAATCGCGCCGGCATCTCTCAAGAGACCGGCTGGGACCCGAACAAGCTCAGGGATGGTCCCGAATTCCTCTGGCGCAAGCAGATTGGCAACGGCTTTGCGTCCGTGGCGGTCAGCGGCGGCCGGGTCTATGCGATGGGCAACACGGGCAAAGAGGGCGACGGGAACGAAAACGAGCAAAAGGACATCCTCTGGTGCCTCGACGCCGGGACAGGCGCCGAGATTTGGAAGCACGCCTACCTGTCGCCCCTGCAGTCGCGGAATCACGAAGGTGGCCCGAGTGCGACGCCCACGGTGGAAGCCGGCAGAGCGTATATCGTGAGCAAGCATGGCCACGTGTTCTGCATCGATGCCGAGAACGGGGCCGTCGTGTGGCAGACGCATTTGGCCAAGGAGCACGGCTTTGAACCGCCGACGTGGGCTTTTTCCGGCTCGCCGATCCTCGTGGACGATCTGATCGTGCTCAACATGGGGGCCTATGGACTTGCCCTGCGCAAGGCCAATGGTGAGCTGGCGTGGGCCAACGAGAAAGGGCCGGCCGGTTATGCGTCACCCGTGCCGTACCGATGGCAAGGCCAGAGCCGCGCCGCAATTCTCGGACACCGAGAACTCTACGCGGTGGCGACAGCCTCGGGCAAAGTCCTGTGGAAGCACCCGTGGACCACGCTGCACGATGAGAACATCCCCGACCCGATCATCTCGGGTGACAAGCTGTTCATCTCGACGGGACTGGGCACGGGCGCCGCACTTTTCGAGATGAATGACGACGGGCTCAAGGAGTTGTGGAGCCACAAGGAGCTTCAGAACTGGCTGAACGGCTCCGTGCTCTGGCGGGGGCACATCTACGGCGTGGACAACAAGGATAAGGCATTGAAATGCCTCGATTTCCAGACTGGGGCGGTGAAGTGGGCACACGGGGACCTGGGCGTCGGCAGCGTGACGTTGGCCGGGGGCAGGCTCATCGCCTTGAGTGACAAGGGCAGGCTGCTGATTGCGAACGCCGTGCCCTCGGGTTACACGGAGCTTGCCTCGGCGCAAATCCTCGAAGGAAAGTGCTGGACAGTGCCCGTGTTGTCCGATGGGCGGATTTACGCGCGGAACGCCACGGGCGACCTGGTCTGCCTCGGCGTGAGCGGCAAGGGCCCGTAATCTGGCTATGTGGCGCGATTGCGAGCAAGAGCCGTTCGGGCCTTCGCCGCGAGGACGGGTCAAGATATCAGATGTCTCTTTCAAAGGGGTCGAGAATGTCGAGTGTACTCAGATTGATCGCCATCATCTTTGTCGTTCTCACTATTGCCACCGGCAGTCTGTCGGCGGCGGATTGGCCGCAGTGGCGCGGGCCGAACCGCGACGGGGTCTGCGCGGAGACCGGGCTGCTCCAGGAGTGGCCGCCGGATGGACCGAAGCTGCTGTGGGAGATCTCGGGTCTCGGGCCGGGATACTCGACGGTGTCCATTGCCAAGGGCAGGCTCTACACGATGGGCGACCGGCAGGTCGGCGACGAGAAGGCACAATTCGTATATGCGTACGACTTGAACACGCAAAAGGAACTGTGGGCGGCCAGGGTGGGACGCCCTCACGATGATGGTCCGCGCTGTGCCCCGACCGTGGATGGGGACCTTGTCTACGCCATCGGCACGAGCGGCGACGTGGTTTGTATCGCCGTCGATAGTGGCCAAGTGGTCTGGACGAAGAACCTGCTGACTGACCTGGGCGGGGCGTCCAATCCCGGCTGGAAGTTCAGCGAATCCCCGTTGATTGACGGGGATAGACTGTTATGCACGCCTGGCGGGCATAAGGCCGTCATGGCGGCTCTCGACAAGAAGACGGGAGAGGTGATCTGGCAGTGTCCGATGCCTGATATCGGCCCGAACGGCAAGGACGAGGCCGGGTATTCCTCCATCGTGATCAGTCACGCGGCCCGTGTGAAGCAGTACGTGCAATTGACCAACGAGGGCGTGGTCGGTGTCGCAGCCGACGGAAAGTTCCTGTGGGGTTACAACCGTGTCGCGAACCGCGTGGCCAATATCCCGACGCCGGTCATCGACAGCGACCTGGTTTTTACCTCCACCGCCTATCAGACGGGCTCCGCCCTGCTCCGGCTCGCCCCGAATGGCGACGGCGTACAGGCGCAAGAGGTATACTGGCTCGATAAAGACCAGTTCCAAAACCATCACGGCGGCTTCGTGAAGGTCGGCGACTATATCTACGGTGGCCACAATCACAACAAGGGCGAGCCCACGTGTGTCGAGATGAAGACCGGCAAAGTCATGTGGCACGCCGAGCAGCCCGGCAAAGGCTCCGGCTGCGTTCTGTACGCGGACGGGCGTCTGTACTTCCGCTATGAGAACGGCGTCGTAGCATTGGTGGAAGCGACGCCGGAGAAGTATACCCTCAAGGCCACGTTCACGCCGCCAGACCGCCCTGGCGCCAAGGGGCTGGCCTGGGCTCATCCGGTGATTTCCGACGGCAAGCTCTATCTCCGCCACGCCGACGTGCTCTTCTGCTACGACGTGAAAGCCCGGTGATAGAGTCGCCAAGCCGCGCTTGGTGCTGCCGCTCGGACACATGAGACATGCAGGAATTACACGGCCGTTATTCGATTTTTGTTTGTCTATCGAATCGGAGTATGCTTGCGTACGCGTAAGCATGACTCCCGGCCTGCCGCCGGGGACCCAGCAATTTTGACTCCTCAAGTGGGCAGTTTCCTTATCTGCCTGTACGGGCACACCGACCGATGATCTGATATGCGCTACGTGTCATTCCGTAGACCCGGGTGGCGGCAAAAAGTACCGCATGTGTCCTGCTCGAGAGGTTTCGATCATGAAAGCAGCGGTGATTCACGAGCACGGCGACTTGGATGTTCTACGCGTGGAGGATTTCGAGGCTCCCCGGCCGGGTCCGGGTGAAGTTGTATTGAAGGTTCTTTGCACCGGTCTGAACCATTTGGACATCTGGGTACGCAAGGGCCGGCGGGGGGCACAGTTGCAGATGCCTCACGTGCTCGGTTCGGATGCTGTCGGGGTCGTGATGGACGTAGGCAAGGGTGTGGAGGCTCCGAAGGTTGGCGAGCAAGTCATTGTCAATCCGGGACTGTATTGTGGCGTCTGCGAGTTTTGCCGCCGTGGGGAGCAGAGTCTCTGTGTGTCATTCGGGATTGTAGGAGTCAGTCGGCCCGGAACGTTTGCCCAGGAGGTGGTCGTGCCGGCGTGCAACTGTCATCCCAGGCCGCCCCATCTGAGCGACGAGGAAGCAGGCGCCTTCGCACTGACGTACGTGACGGCCTGGCGGATGCTCATGACCCGGGCGCAGATCGTGGCCGGCGAGACCGTTCTGATCCACGGCATTGGCGGCGGCGTGGCCTTGGCGGCGCTGCAGTTCGCCAGGCTGGTGGGCGCCGAGGTTTTTGTCACCTCCTCGTCCGACGACAAGTTGTCGCGTGCCGTCGAACTGGGCGCGGACCACACGGTCAACTATCGCAGGGAGAACGTCGGCCGGTGGGTCGAACATGAGACTTCCGGGCGGGGTGTGGATGTGGCTATCGACTCAGTCGGAGCGGCAACCTGGCCGTTGGACTTTGCCTCGGTGCGAAAAGGGGGGAGGATTGTCGTTTGCGGCGTCACCAGCGGGGCCAGGGCGGAAACGGACCTGCACGCTCTCTACTGGAATCTGCTCACGGTTCTGGGCTCGACGATGGGTTCTGCGGAGGACTTCCGTGAGATGCTCAGGGCGGTGAACCACAACAATCTCCGGCCCGTCGTCGACAAGGTGTTTCCGCTGGACAAGGTGCGCGATGCCATGGAAGAACTGGAGATGGACAAGCAATTCGGGAAGATCGTGTTGCGCGTCGCGCCGTGACATTCCGGGAAAGATGTGACGAACATAATGGCGGTGACGGCATTATAGAATCAGTGGTCCGGCACGGAAAGTCGATTTGGAAGGGGTGAGCTATGGTTATGACAGCTTCGACCATGCTGGCGCTCGGGACGAGGGCACCCGATTTCAGCCTGCCCGATACCCGGGGCAACATCGTATCGCTTTCGGACTTCGACGATGCCAAGGCACTTCTTGTCGTATTCATGTGCAACCATTGTCCCTTCGTCAAGCACATCCTCAATCATCTAATCGAGTTGGCGAAGGAGTATCAGCGGGAAGGAGTGGCCGTGGCGGGGATCAACTCCAATGACGTCGAGAGTTATCCGGAGGACCGTCCGGAAATGATGGCGAAAGTGGCCAAAGAGAAGGGTTTTACCTTCCCCTACCTCTACGATGCAGCCCAGGAGGTGGCGAAGAGCTATCACGCCGCCTGCACGCCGGATTTCTTCCTGTTTGACGAGGACCGCAAGCTGGTGTACCGCGGGCAGATGGACGACAGCCGGCCCGGCAACAATGTGCCCATCACCGGCGCGGACCTGCGCGCCGCCCTGGATGCGGTGCTCGAAGGCGAGCAGGTTCCGGAGAAACAGCGACCGAGCATGGGCTGCAATATCAAATGGAAGCCCGGCAACGCACCGGACTACACGTAAGATTTCCACGTCGAGGCGGAACCCATTTCTCCATACAGACGTTATGTAAGTGCTGGAAAGCCTTGGACGGTCAGATGGCGGCCAGACCCGTGTTGATGCTCTGATGTTCGACACCAGGCATTCCCGGGTGCAGGCCGGACAAATTGGATTGCTTTGCCGGGATGCGTGCCTCATGTTTTAGCATGGCAGGAATTCAGAGATTTCGCATGGTCAAGCTGACAACGTTGGTGCTGGTGATTCTCGTGCTTGGGATCGCGGCCGGCTTCATCGCCGGGGCGGAGAGACCTGCCGTCGATGCAAACACACCCGAAACGTTGCCGGAGTATCTCCAGTACGCGGCTCTCCACAGTGCCGCGCTCCGGGCGGCGTTCGAGCAGTGGAAAGCGGCATTGGAGCAGATCCCGCAGGCCAAAGCCTTGCCCGACCCAAGATTCAATTATGGGTACTTCATTGAGGAAGTGGAAACCCGGGTGGGACCGCAGCAGCAGCGGGTTGGCATCACGCAGGTCTTTCCGTGGTTCGGCACCATCGAGGCGCGAACCGACGCGGCTGCCGCCGAAGCGAAGGCGGCGGGGCGGCGCTTCGAGGCGGCGAGACTGCAATTATTCTATCAGGTCAAGGATGCTTTCTACGAGTACCTGTATCTGCGCCGCGCAATCCAGATTGCCGAGGAGAATCTGGAGTTAACGCGGCATTTCGAGGAGGTGGCGCGCGCCAAGTATATCGCCGCGGCCGCCGGACACCCGGATATCATTCGTGCCCAGGTGCAGTTGGCCATTCTGGAAGATAAACTGAAGGAGTTGCAGGAGTTGAGAGCGCCTATCGTGGCACGGCTGAATGCCGTCTTAAACCGACCGGCCGGCACCCCGTTGCCCTGGCCGCAGCGTCCGGAGACGCCGCGCGTGGATGTCCAGCCGGCCGGGCTGTTCGAGCTTCTGAAGCGTCAGAATCCCCAGTTGGAGGCCAAGGAGTTCGAGCTGTCCGGCGCCCTGAGCCGGATCGATCTAGCCCGGAAGAAGTTCTACCCCGACATTGGAGTCGGGGCAGATTGGATCGATACGGACGAGGCGTTGATGCCTGGCGTGCCGGACAGCGGCAAGGACCCGGTGATCCTGATGTTCACCATGAATCTGCCGATCTGGCGTAAGAGCTACAAGGCGGCGGAGCTGCAGGCTCGGGCCGTCGCCCGGCGGGTCCGCCACGAGCGGGAAGACCTCGAAAATAGCTTGACGGCCCAGACCGCGCGTGTCCTGTACGGGTTTGAGGACAGCGGCCGCAAGCTG
>CAYFUB010000740.1:0-5877 GCA_964346195.1 uncultured Pirellulales bacterium | reverse complement strand
CTATGGACAAGAGGCACCTTCCCTTCGCGGCCAGATGTCTCGACTGCGCTGACGCTTCGCTCGACATGACAGACTAGGCAAGATATCTGTATTACCTACAAACATGACACGCACCCCCTTCCTATGGGCCGGTGGCCGGCTGCTTGACAGCGGGCCTGAAATCCACTATATGACGACAGAACGGGCACCATGTCTGTTTCGAGGTATGCATGAGCGAATCACGTGAGATGTCGGGCACGGACGCACACGAGAGAGAGTCTGTGCCGTGGATTAAGGTCTGGCTGATGGCGGGACGTGTCTGGTCCCTGCCGGCCTCGACCATGCCCGTGGCCTTCGGGACCGTTCTGGCTATCACCATCGGCGAGGCTCCTTTCGATCTCGCCCTGTTTCTAGCCTCGCTGTTCGGCATGGCCCTGCTCCACGTCGGGGCCAATATGCTCAATGACGTGTACGACTATCGCAACGGCCTCGACCGGCAGGTCAATCCCGCCAGCGGCGCCGTGGTCCGCCAGTGGATCACGCCGCGACAAGGGCTGGTGGCCGCCGCGGCCTGCCTGACCGCTGGCTGCCTGATTGGCTTCTACATTGTCAGCCGGGTCGGCTTGCCCGTCCTGTGCCTCGGCGCGGTGGGAGTCCTCAGCGGTATTCTCTACACGTGGGGACCCTGGCCGCTCAAGTACCACGCCTTCGGCGACCTCGCGGTATTTCTCAACTTCGGCGTCCTGGGCGCCCTTGGCGCCTGGACGGTACAGACCGGCCACCTGTCGTGGGTGCCGGCGGTCTGGGCTGTGCCCATGTCGCTCTTGGTCATTGCTATTCTTCACTCGAACAACTGGCGCGACATCGGCAGCGATACGGACGGAAGGATTCGCACCGTCGCCAGTTGTCTCGGCGATGCCGGGTCGCAGGCCTATCAGAGATTCCTTCTCTTCGGGCCGTTCGCTATCATCACCCTTTTGGTGCTCCTGACACACGTGGTTGCTATCTCGCCCCGGATGCCGGCGACCTTCCTGGTCACTCTGCTGGCCGTGCCGCTGGCCGTCCGGCTGGCCCGGATGGGCTCCCACCGACATGAGCCGCAGAAGGCCCAGGCCTTCGCCGCGATGGACGGCGCCACGGCCCAACTGAGTCTCTTGTTCGGCTTGCTCTGCGTCGCGGCGCTGGGCCTGCACGCGCTGATCAAGTGAGATGTGAGAAGTCCGATTGTCGACTCCCAAAGCAAAAGCCATCGATCAAGGATCATCGATCGCTTTATGCGCCGTACTGCTGCTGGCGCGGGTTCCTGCAGAGGTATTTTGAGGATTCGCTGGGCCGACGAACCGGCTGGTTGCTGGCGACGACCGGCGCAAGCTGGCCTACATCGGGGGACATCTCAGTCACGTCGCCGCCGACCAGATTATCCATCCGCTGGTCAACCGCGTTGCGAAACCTTACTACCGCAGCGGTCTCAACCGCAAGAAGCACCGCCAATGTGAGGTTTTCCAGGACTACTTCCTTTACGAGGAGGTCTACAGCGGCAAACGCGAGGGGACGAAAGGAAAGGCCCGGGCCAAGTACAGCTTCTTCGCACAGGACTTCAGAAAGTGGGTCGATTGCATCCCGGGCCTGACGACACGAAACACGCAGGACTGGTTCCGGTACTTCCTGCAGCGCGGATTCGCCGAGACGTATGGCCCATTCCCGCCGGAGGGCGATATCGAGAATTCCGTCGATAACCTGCTGGTCATCCTCAGAGTATGCAAGATCCACGGCCCCTACAAGGACGCCCACGAAGAATACCAGAAACATGCAGCCCAGGGCGCCATGTACCAAGAGTATATTGCGGAACCCGAGTACGTCGCCTATTATGAGCAGGCGGTGCGCCTGTCGGCCGTGTACATCGCGGCTTTGTATGAGGTCTATACGACCTTGGCCGCAGGCGACGATTTCGACGAGCCGCAGAAGACGCGTTTCCGCGACATCGTCAGTGCCGCCGACCTGTCGTGCCCGTTGGAGCAGAACATTCTCCAGAAGGCCCGGGAGAGATTGACAGCCGGTCCTGGAGGTGAGAGGTATGAGCCACTTTTTGCGGGTTCCTGACAGGGGACACGGGAATCACCATAGGATATTGATGGAAAAAGACTTATGAATCACTCGGAAAAGGGTGGCATCGGCGGCCTTTCCCTGTTGCGATGGGTCGTCCTGATTGCATTGACCCCTGTGGCGGCGTCACGCCTTGTCGCGTCGGACCTGCCGGCGAAAGGCGGGGCGGAAAAGCAGCACACCAAGGCCGATGCCGAACGGATGATCCGGGCGGCGGAAGGCAAGCTGGCCCCCGTGTACGCCCCGCTGGCCGAGGAGATCGCGGACAGGCTTGATCTGGCAGGCAAGGAAGGTGTTGGCATTGACGTCGGCAGCGGGCCCGGGACGCTGATCGTCGAGTTGTGCAAGCACACGAAGCTGCATTGGATCAATGCCGACATCAACTCGCACTTCTTCCCATATTTCGTCGGCAAGGCGGAGACGGCGGGTTACGGTGGTCGAGTCAGTGCGATACAGGCTGATGCCTGTGCCCTGCCCTTCCGGGATGACTATGCCGATGTGATTGTCTCGCGGGGCTCCCTGCAGTTCTGGCCGGACTTGCAGAAAGGTCTCTCTGAGATCCATCGGGTCCTCAAACCCGGCGGCGTCGCCTGGATCGGCCGGGGATTTCCCCAAAGGCTGCCGCTGGAGATTGCGAAAACGGTCCGCGGCGGCCAGGGCGAGAGCATGAAATACGACCCGGATAGGACCGAGCGGCAGCTCCGGGAAATCATGGAATCTCTGCGTATCCAGGATTATCGAGTCGTTCGGCCCCGACTGAACAATCCCGAAGGCGTCAACTACGGTGTCTGGCTCCGGTTTCACAAGGCGGTCGGGAGCAACAGCCCGTGAAAACGACTGGCGCCCTGCTGACCGCCATCCTCGGCGCTGGATTCGTGGAAAGACTGGACCAGCGCAAGAAGCTGCGGCCGGGCCCGCACTACGGAAAGGGAGTTACAGGTTCATGAGGCCGATTGGCCATCTCGAGGACGAAACCCAAGCCAGGCGGCTCGGTGATTTTCTCTACGCGCAAGGCATCGACAATCAGGCGGACCAGAACCTGCAAGGGGACTGGGAAATCTGGGTCCTCGACGATGCAAACATCGGGAAGGCCCAGGCTCTGCTGGATCAGTTCCGCCAGCATCCGGATGACCCGCGCTACGTCGAAGCATCCCGGGCGGCCGACAGGAAAAGACAAAGCGATCAGAAAATGCAGATGGGCAAGCGGGTGCGCGCGATCGATGGACGCACTCTCTTTGACACGCCGCCCGTGGCGCTCGGCGCGCTCTCAATAGTCCTGATCGGAATCAGTGTCGCCGTCGGCCTGCTCGCGCGCCTGGGCAAAGACGACCGCTTCGTGCAGCCTCTTTCCATCACTCAGTACCAATCCGATGGACAGTATGTCCATTGGACCGGTGGGCTGCCGGAGGTCCGTCACGGGCAGGTGTGGCGGCTGTTCACCCCCATGTTCCTGCACTTCGGTATTCTCCACATTCTTTTCAACATGCTCTGGCTGCGGGACCTCGGGAGCATGGTCGAGGCCCGCAAAGGCTCCTGGATGTTGTTGCTGCTGGTGCTGGTCCTGGCCGGCACGTCCAATCTGGCGCAATACCTGGTCAGCGGCCCGACCTTCGGCGGTATGTCCGGGGTCGTCTACGGGCTCCTCGGCTACGTCTGGATGCAGGGCAGGTTCGATCCTGCCTCGAAGCTGTCGCTCCAGCCGCAGACCGTCAGGTTCATGATCATCTGGTTCTTTGTGTGCCTGTCGGGTCTGGTCGGGCCGATTGCCAATACCGTGCACGCCGTCGGTTTCGCGGTAGGAACCGCCTGGGGACTCCTCACGGCACGCCTGTCTGTCGCCATGCGCCGCAGTTGAAAGCAGGATGGGCGGAGAGCGCATGTTTGTTGAACTCATGCGAATTCACGCGGCGCGGCCTTCGGCCGCAGCCAAAACTCGCGCAAGAAAACAAGATGTGAACAAGTAATAGTACAGAGATTCTTGCACGGCGCCCACTTCGTCATCCTCTGGCGAAGCCGCAGGATCTGACCAGCGGATGAGAGATTTCTTTCGTTCGCGGCCCGGTTCCTTCACCTCGCTGCGCTCCGTTCAGAGTCGGCCCTGAGCACAACCGAAGGGATGACAAGCACCGCGCACGAAGTAATCAGAATCCGTATCAGATATTCAGTGCAATTGTCACAACGTCGGATGAGGTCTCGTTGTCGTGACCGGGCCGGAGTTCGGGTGCTCATTTCACCTTCCAGAGTCTTTCCATCAGCGCGTGTGCCTGCAGGTCGTGCTGTTTGAGCTCCGAGCGGACGAAGGGGTAAAAGTCGTTGGTGCCGAAGAAAGCCTCGGTGCATTCGGCAAAGTACTCCCGATCGTTATCCAGCGCATAAGCCTGCCGGGACTGGCCGGAAACGTGCAGGACCGATTCGTAGCGCCCGGTGCTCCTGGCGTGCTCGAATGCCTGTTTTAACTCGGCGTGGTCATGGCCGATCACCTTGTGATGATACGCGTGGGCCAGCTCGTGGAGAACCATCCAGGGCTGGTCGAGAGTCCACGTGAGGAAGTTCCCGGCATTGGCGATCTCGACGCTGCCGGCCTTCTCGGGAATGAAGTCGTTCTCCTGAAGCCACTTCCTGCTGGGGTGATAACACATGCACGGATGTCGCGGCGCCTCATACTCCACCCAGATGGAAACGCGTTGCAGTTCCCTCAATGCTTCGTCCGGCATGACCCGCACGATTTGATAGAGTTGGCATCTCAGCAACTCAAGTACCTTGACAGCCAACGCGCCATGCTCGGTCAGCAACTCCTCATTGACGAATACGTTCCAGCCGCGAATTGTCCGCTGCACGTACGCGCGCTGCAAAACACAGTCGTCAGGCGAGGCGCCGACCACCAGCAGGCAAACGAAAATCCAAGCCGCGAGAACTTTCTTCATCACGACTCTCCTCTGAGCTTGAAATCTGTTGATATCCTGGACCCCGTAACGGCGGGTCCGCCCCCTCGCCGCAGTTCCCCGCCACACGGTGGGAATTCGGACAAGGCCCGTCCTGCGCCGTCAGGTTCGCGGGACGGGATGGCCGGTCTCGCCGGGCCCGACGGGGGCCTGCTCGAACTGGCGCGGCCCGTAACTCGTCACGCGCATGCGCTCACCAACCTTCTTATAGTGTGCCAGGGCGCTCTCCTTGTCCTTAAAGTCCTTGTCCGTGAACAGCAGGCTGGTCAGGCCGATGAGGATGACATCACCATCCTCCAGGGCAGTCTCCGCCTCGATTTTGTGATTGTTGACGTAGACGCCGTTACGGCTCTTCATGTCGAAGGCATAATACTTGTTCACACTCGCATCGAACCGAATCTGCAAATGCTTCCTGGAGACCATGTTGTCCAGGATCTGAATCGGCAGCGCTTCGTCACGACCGATAACATTGGTCCGCCGACCCAGAGGATAATAATGACCCTCCTGCTTTCCGGCTGTCACGATAACAGACGCCATGGCTTAGACCCCGATCATTGACTCAGTACCACCTGTTCATCCCGATGCTATGATGATAAGTAACGGGCGGGGCCATGTCAAGGCGGTTTGCGCACGCGGCCCAGGCAGGGTGCGCTCGGAATACGGTGGCAGCGCCCGCATGGACCCAAAAAAGCCGTCGAGGGGCGTATTTGTCATATCGAGTCGCGAAGCCGCTGCGCGGCTGGTGTCGGAAATGAAAACATCGGCATCTCTTGTCATCCTGAGCGCAGCGAAGGATCTGGCCGGCGAACAAGGTGCACCCGTCGCACTCGCCGTTGGCTTCCCGGTCATAGGC
>CAYFUB010000739.1:0-6105 GCA_964346195.1 uncultured Pirellulales bacterium | reverse complement strand
CATTCCGGGCTTCTTGTCGGCGTCATACCAGTAGAGCTTTACGGCCGGTCGCCAGTCGTTGGCCGGGTGGTCCCACTCGGCCATCAGCCACTGCGGACACGTGTCGCTGCTGACGGGCGTTCCTTCCGCCTTACAGGTCGTAGGGAACCGCAAGTCAAGCGCCCAATACGGCATATCTATCATGTGGCTGCCCATATCTCCGATCTGTCCACTGCCGAAATCCCAGAAGCGGTTCCAGCCCAGGCACCCTCCTCTGAGGTAACCCGGATTGTAAGGATGATAGGGCGCGGGGCCGATCCAAAGGTCCCAACGGAGCCCTTCCTGCACAGGCTCGACCGCGGGCAGGTAGCTGCCGCCCTCGGGCGTGCGGCTGCACCAGACGTGGACTTTCCTGACCGTGCCAATCGCGCCCCGGCGGATCAACTCGACCATGCGCCGGTAATTGTCGCTGGCGTGAATCTGCGTGCCCATCTGCGTGGCGAGCTTGCCCTTGTTCTTGAGGTACGTCTGGCGGACGACGTGCGCCTCGTGGACCGAGTTGGCCAACGGTTTTTCGCAATATACGTGCTTGCCGCGATTCATCGCCCAGACGTTGACGAAGGCGTGCGTGTGGTCGGTCGTCGAGCAGACCACGGCGTCGATGTCCTTCTGATCGAGGCATTTGCGCCAATCGATGTAGGTCTTGGCCTGCGGGAACTTCTGCGCCGCCACCGCGAGGTTCTTCTCATTGACATCGCACAGGGCCACGATATTCTCACTCTTGACGCCTCCCAGGTTGCTCGCACCCCGGCCGCCGACGCCAATGGCGGCGATATTGAGCTTCTCGTTCGGCGAGTTGCCGGCCTTGAGGATTCCCGACTTGAGAATGGTAACGCCGGCCCCGAAGGCGGCACTATGTTTGAGGAACGTACGACGATTGACTTGCTGGCTCATGATGACCTCCCGTGATGGTGCCTAAATGCAATCTCGTGCATCCCTGTTGTCTGGTTGCATCTGCGTGTGACCATGGCAAGAGGGTAGCTCGCCAGACTGGTACATTCAAGCATATTTTTCTTTCCCCGCCGACGCCACGCCAGGCAGAATATCGCTGGTTTCGGGCAAATAACGAGGTGCGCATCCTGCGTTGCATCATCTCTATTAGTGAGTGCCGCGCCGCCACGGGTCGGGCGCCATTGTCGAGGTGTGCATGAAGGACCGGCACGGGAAGGTCTTGGAACTGCTGGACGCGGAGGGCCCGCGTCTGCACGGGCTGCTTGCGCGGCTGACCCGCTGTGAGGACGCCGTGGGGGACCTTATGCAGGAACTGGTGCTGAGGTTGTGCCGGTCCCGAGGGCTGGAACGCGCCAGAGACCCGTTCGCCTACGCCTACCGGGCGGCCACGAACCTGGCCTTCGAATGGCGCAGGAGCCGGCGAACCAACGTGCGACCGTTGGACCGAGATTGTGACTCAGTAGCGGTCACGGCCGGCCCAATCGGCGCGGCGATGCAGGAGGAACAGCTACAGAGGATGCTTGATGCGACCGCACAACTGAAGGAACTCGCCCGCGATGCGGTGGTGATGCGCTTTATCGAGCAGGCATCCTACGAAGAGATCGGCCGTCGGTTGGGAAAAAAGCCTCAACACGTCCGGTCGGTCATATCCAAAGCACTGGCCCAGTTGCGAGCCTTGCTGGCAGATGACGGCGATAGTGAAGTCGACGGGGGTTGAACCATGTCACAGATCAATGAAGAAGAAATCGTCCGACGCCTTGAAGAGATTTCCCGCTTCGCCGCGCGGCGGGAGACGGTGGTGCGGGACCTTGAACGAGCCCGACAGACGGTGAGGGAACAGGCGTCGATCGGCCCGGTGAAAGGGTCCGGAGTCCTGAGCCGACTGACCAGGAGCAGGGTCCTGAGAATCGCCGCCGTTTTTTGTGCCGGCACACTGATAGCCCTGATCCTCGTGGATCGCGGAATCGAGGTGGATGGCGCGACAGCGGCATTAGCGCACGTGATACAGGCTCTGGAAGAAGCCCCCATCATGCACAAGGTCCTGAACACACGCTACGAGGGGCCTGAGACTCACCTGTCGGAGGACTGGTACGACTTCCGGTTGCGGACGGTCGTAAGCAAGTACTCTATCGACGGACGTTGCAGAAAGATCGGTTCGCTGAACTACGGTACAAAGGAGCATATTGCCTACGATCCGATAAGCGGCGTTGTGACGATCAGCTACTACATCGATGTGGGGCCCACCGGCGACGCGGACTCCGCGGCCGATGCCGTCACGGACTATCTGAAGGACTACAAGTTCTGGGGCGCAGAAATCGAGCGGGAGAGGTTCCGCTACGAGGGCGCGGAGGTCGATGTCTATCATCTTCGGATCAAGCCGACCGCAAAACGCGAGAGACAGTACGCCGCCCTGATCGTCAGTGCACGGACGAACCTGCCCATGGCCATATCGAGGCAAGTCTGGACCTCGGAGGGTGTCGTCAAGTTCGATCAAGGAATCACGTTCGACTTTCCGGCGACCGGCCCCAAGGACATCTACGACCTGGGTGCGCCCCGCTCCGCCAGGATCGTGGTCGATGCGGCCTCGAAGGAACGCAACGACCGGCGACTTGTCCTGGAAGGCAGGATTCCCCGACTCCAGGAAGAATTCCAGCGTGCCCAAAAGGACGTGTATCGGCCTGCGCCGGGGCAGGCACTGGTATGGGTGCCGCCGGAGTTGGCCCAGCCGCGTGTGGAACTCGAGCACGCGAAGCTGGAAATCGCCAAACTGGTGCATGAACAGGAGGATGCGCGCATCGCCCAGACGAGGCCCTCCTCCCCGCGCAAGCCTTGGACCCCAGTCAAGCCGACAGATCTGCAACGGCCAAAGTATGCGGCTTTTGTTTACGACCAGAATGACCGGGGCGCGGATCGCTATAGAGAAACCCGCGCCTTCTGGAACGGGGCTACGGTGAAGGAAGCTCTCGATTGGGCCGTCGGCTTGTCGCGGTTCGAGTACGACCTGCCGCAGGAGATTGGCGAGGTGAACGTTCCCGGCGACTGGGTGGTCCGGAGGGACAGCTCGAAGGAGCAGCGGATAGCCGCCTTCGAGAAGATCGTGCGGGAGCATACGGGTCGTGCCATCGGGTTTCGCGCGGGCCGGGTGGAGCGCGAAGTGGTCGTGGCTCGCGGGACGTTCCACTTTCAGCCCCAGGCGAGTACCTACAACCCCGGGTGGATTCACGTGTATGCAGACCAGTTGGACCCGGACACGCGCGGGGGCGGCGGCAGTGGCCCGCTCGCGAAGTTCGTGCGCTGCCTGGGAGAAGTCGCTTTCGATCAACAGGTGATTGATGAGACAAAGAGCGACCCGGACGTCGAAGTTCACTACGGCTGGCACATGTCGGGCTACGTACGCACGATCACGGACGAGAACGAGAGGGCGGTCAGACTGCAGATGGTTCTCGATAATGTGTCGCGCCAGACGGGGCTCAGCTTCAGTATCGAGCAGCGGGAGGTCATCGTCTGGCGTGTTGTTGAGGAGAACCCCCCTGAGTGATACCTGCCGAAGATGCACTACCTGTCGCTAGAAGGCCGGGTTTGAATGCCCGGCCTTTTTTCGTTCGCGGGGCCCTATTCATGCGTTGACGATGAGAGCATTGCAGCGGATAATACACCGTGAGTTCGCGGGCGGCGTGACCCGCAACGTGGAAAACAGCGTCTGATTGGCGGGTGCAGGAGGTATGTTATGCACGTACAGAGATGGCTGCCGGGTCCGTTGATTGCCTCGGGCGTGCTTCTCATCGGGATCGGCCTCGTCGGCGGCGGGGAGCAGGCCGTGCCTGCCGGTTTTACGGCCCTGTTCAATGGCAGGGACCTGTCGGGCTGGAAGATCCCGGAGGGGGACGGCGGGCATTGGAAAGTCGTCGATGGCGTCATCGATTACGATGCCCAGAGCCGGGCCAAGGGGGATAAGAGCCTGTGGACGCAGAAGGAATTCGGCGACTTCGTCCTGCAGGTCGATTGGCGGATCAAGGAGACGCCGTACATCAACCCGCGGGTCCCGTATATCCTGCCGGATGGGACGCACGCACGCGACATCTACGGCAAGGAGATGCAAATGGCCCTGCCGGACTCCGACTCGGGCATCCTCCTGCGCGGCACGGGCAAGAGCCAGGTGAACATCTGGTGCTGGCCTATCGGCTCCGGCGAATTGTACGGCTACCGGATGGACCGCCAGCAGCCGGCCGAGGTCCGTGCCGCCGTGACGCCGCGCACCCAGGCGGATAATCCCGTGGGGCAGTGGAATCGCTTCCAGATCACGATGAAGGGCGACCACGTGACCGTTGTCCTCAATGGCAAGACGGTTATCCCCGATGCCCAACTGCCCGGTGTCCCGGTCAAAGGTCCCATCGGTCTGCAGCATCATGGTTCCATGCGTGACGGCCAATGGAACAGCCCGCCCAGCCTGCTGCAATTCAGGAATATTCTCATCAAGGAATTATGAGCGTACGTGACTCCACACGCGTAATATCGTGGATGGACCAGGACTCGTGCGAGCCGACTGCGGCCGGCGGCACATTCGGTGTTCGGGTCCGATCCGGAGAGTGTGCAGATGCCGGAGCCTTTATGACACGCATCCAGTGGTGCAGGGAGAGGCGGTGGTGCCCGAAGCGAATGGCCG
This sequence comes from uncultured Pirellulales bacterium, assembly GCA_964346195.1. Taxonomy (GTDB): domain Bacteria; phylum Planctomycetota; class Phycisphaerae; order Sedimentisphaerales; family Anaerobacaceae; genus PLanc-01. Next base: position 1,451 of record CAYFUB010000739.1, on the reverse strand, counting down.
ACCGCGCTCTTTTCCTGGGCTCGGCTCTCGTTTTCTCCATGCTCGCGCTGTGCGGCTGTGCGACCCAGCGGGTTACGGATCCACCGCGGACCGCCACGGAGCAGTTCCTGCTCTCGGAGGCCGTCGTGGAAGCGGTCGAGCCGCTCAGTTTTGACGCGCTGCACGGCCGGAAGGTGTACGTTGACGACCAGTTCTTCGGCGCCTCCGAGAAGGAATTTGTCCTCGGCGAGCTTCGCGCCAGACTGTTACTGGCCGGCGTGCAGATCGCCACCGATCCCCGAGACGCTGAAATCATCGTTGAAGTGCGAACTGGAGGCATTGGCATCGACCGATACGAAAGCCTCATAGGCATACCCTCAATCGGCGCCGCGGCCGGGGCAACATCCGCAGCGGCCGGAGTGCCTCTGGGCGGTTTCGTCACGCCTGAGTTCGCCATCTTGAAAGAGACCAAGCAGGTGAGCTTCGCCAGCATCGCCTATGTGGCGTACTGGGTCGACACTGGCGAGGTGGTGGCCAGCTCCGGCCCGTCGATCGGCAAGGCCTGGCGCGACGACTGGTGGCTCTTCGGTTTCGGCCCGCGCACCATCGGCACCGTCCCGCCCGTCGACCACGAGATCGAATGATGCTCGCGCGGCCGTGTGAACCCCCCCGGAGGATTGCAGACATATAGAAATATCCGGACAGTACCATCGATTGCAACTGGGGATTTCGTGTCTCCGGGTGGCAGCGGCAAGGCCGAGGGCTTTGTCGACGACGCACGATCCAGACCAGCGGCAAGCCGTCGCGTGCCGCTGCCACCCAAGGCTTGATGACATGCTGGGAAAACTCCTGCGTAATCGGTATAAATCGTGGATTCGTAAGCGGTTATGTTGCGCTGGACGATCAGAATTGTCGTTGCCTTTGTCGTGCTCGTCGCGGTGGTCGCGGTGATCATTCACTTGGTCCTGCGAAGCGATTGGCTGGGCGAGATGGTGCTCGCGCGGGTCGGCGGGAAACTCGGTCTGATCGTGGATGCCGAATCATTCTCTGTGGGATGGGGCGGCATGACCACCATCGGGGATGCGACCGTCCAAATGCCGCTGAACGACGAAGTACTTCTTGCGGCGGACCGGATCGAGCTCAGACATGAAGTCATTCCTCTGCTCCTCCTCGGGCGCCCGTTCGATTTGCGCGCGGTCAGGGTCGATCATCCGACGATGCACATGCGTCAATACGAGAGCGGGCGGTGGAACGTGCAGGACGTGTGGACGCGACTGCAAGCAAGCCTGGGGTCCCGGGACCGGCGGGATCGCGCCGGCGCGCTGCCCGAGATAGTCATCGAGACTGCCCGAATTCAGATCAGCGAGCCCAATGGGGCCACGCAGATGGCGGGACCCATCGATTTCCGGGCCCAGCCGCAGGGACAACTGCTTTGGTCTTTCGATCTGCAAGTGGCCGAGATGGCGGATGTT
>CAYFUB010000738.1:0-4866 GCA_964346195.1 uncultured Pirellulales bacterium | reverse complement strand
CGCCCGATGAGGGTCTTGATGTAGTCCAGATGCGGACAAGGCGGGGCATGATAGTTGTCGTTGGTCATACAGGAAGACATCTGCACGACGATTTGGCCCTTCCCGATACCCTCCTTCTTACCGATCGTTTGCAGCAGCCGCCGCAGGTCATGCTCAGCATCCGATAGGGCTTGTCCTGCGCGTAATCCGCGAAGCCGCCCGTCCGCTCATGAAAGGCCTTCTCGCACTGATACCCGGGGCAGCGCTCCTTCACGATATGGCACTGCAACACGACGATGTATTCCTTCTCTGCCAGATCCATTACCTTTCGCCCTCGGCCGGCACACTCACTTCGAAATGCCGGGCGTCTGCCAGGGGCAGCCCAAAGTTTCTTGTCACCCCGAGCGTAGTCGAGGGGTCTGGCCGCAAATGGAAGGCGCGCCGCAGCCGCAGGCAGATTTCTCGACCGCGCTTCGCTTCGCTCGAAATGGCAAGAAAGGTGCTCTTCTTTCCTCGACACGGCAGTACGTGTGACATTCTCATAGGCGAAGCGCTCCTCATAATCCGAACTGTTTCGCGGCCGTTTGGCCGATATGCTCCCCAATGGCCAGCGCCGCCGTGGCGGCGGGCGAGGGGGCGTTCAGAACGTGGATGGAGTTACCGCGGGCCTCGATCTGGAAGTCATCCAGGAGGTGGCCTTTGGGACCAAGGGCCTGGGCGCGGATGCCCGTTTTGCCCGGGTGGATGTCCTCCGCCGTCAGCGAGGGGATCAGCCTCTGCAACTGGGCCAGCAGGCGCGTCCTGGAGAGGGCCCGCACGTACTCGCCGAGGCCGTAGCGCCAGTGGCGGGCAAAGAGCCGCCAGGTACCCGGATAGGAGAGCGATTCCCACGAGTCGCGCAGGCTCACGCTCATCCTGTCGTACCCCTCTCTCTTGAACGCGAAGACGGCGTTCGGGCCGCACTCCACGGAGCCGTCGATCATCCGCGTGAAGTGTACGCCCAGAAACGGAAACTCCGGGTCCGGCACGGGATAGACCAGATGCCGCACCTTGCCGGCGGCCCGGCCGTCGAGCTCGCAGTAATCGCCGCGAAACGGGACGATCCGCACCGACGGCGTGAGACCGTCCAGGCGGGCGACGCGGTCCGACTGCAGGCCCGCGCAATTGATGACGCAGCGCGTACGGAAAGCCCCTTTGTTCGTCAGGACATTCGTGTAGAAGTCGTGCTTGTCGAACCCTGTGACCTCATGGGAGACAAGCACCTGGTTGTGCGCGCCGGTCCGCTCGATCAGTTCCGCGAGTTTCTCGGCCACCTTGACGAAGTCGATGATGCCGGCGGAAGGGACGTGCAGGGCCGCGATGCCCGCGGCGCAGGGCTCGATCTCCGTGATGCGGTCGGGGCCGATCCGTTCCAGGTCCTCGACGCCGTTTTGCCGGCCGTTCTCGAAGAGCCGCTCCAGGTCGGGCAGCTCGCCCTCGTCGGTCGCGACGATGATTTTGCCGCAGATATCGTGCGGGATCTTGTGCGTGCGGGCGAACTCGATGAGTTCCCGGCGGCCGGCGGTGCAGGTGGCCGCCTTGGTCGAGCCCGGCTGGTAGTAGAGCCCCGAATGAATGACGCCGGAATTGTGTCCCGTCTGGTGGGCGGCCGGCCGGTCCTCCTTCTCCAGCACGGCCAGCCGCAGCGCCGGGCGGCTCAGCGCGATCTTGTACGCCGAGGCCAGCCCCACGATCCCGCCCCCCACCACCACGATATCGAAATCAGTCCTTGCCTGCATGCCTGTCCATCCTTGAATCCACAAAGCCCCCCGCGCCGGGTAGACTACCGGCTCCGGCCCCCCTCGTCAACGTCTCGGTGGTCAAACGCCTGCGCCGCTATTCATAGATTCCCTGAGTTGACGCGAGGAGAACTCGCCCAGTAGGTTGAGATCGACGGCAGTTGATTGGGCATCGAGCCCGATATCCGTCTCATCGGTTCGCCCGTGGCAAAGGCCAGCGGTCGAATCGCTGCGCGACCTCGAGAAATGGGGCTGAAGACATGCTGATTGCCACAGGATGCGAAAGGCGGCAGGTCGTTGCTCTCCTGATTGTGACCTGCTTTCTGAGCCTGCCCGCGCACGCCAAATACGCGGGCGGCCGCGGGACGGCGAAGGACCCGTACAGAATCGCCACGGCCGCCGATCTGCTCCTGCTGGGCGAGAGCCCCGAAGATTACGACAGGCACTTCCTCCTCACCGCCGACATCGACCTGGGCCACAAGGTCTTCGATGAGGCGGTTATCGCCCCGGATACCAACAAGTCCAGGTCGTCGTTTCAGGGTGTTTCTTTTGGCGGAACCTTCGACGGCAACGGCCACACGATCTCGCATCTGACGATCGCGGGCCGGGACTACCTGGGCCTCTTCGGACAACTGGATGCCGGCGCGGAGGTCTTCGATCTCGCCCTGGAGGCGGTGGAGGTCGAGGGAACCGGCGACTACATCGGCGGACTCGTCGGCGACAACCACGGCAACGTCGTCGCGAGCCACAGCACCGGAAAGGCCGGCGGCAGAAATGAGGTCGGCGGTTTGGTCGGCACTAATCACGGCAATATCGCCACCAGTTATACCACGGGCACGGTCAGCGGCCGATATGAGGTCGGCGGTCTGGTCGGCGACAACTGGGGCGGCATTATCACCAGCTACAGCACCGCCGCGGTCAGCGGCGACAGCGATATCGCCGGACTCTCGGGCGACAACCATGGCAGCATCGCCGACTGCTACAGCACCGGCGCGGCCAGCGGCACAAGCGATGTCGGCGGCCTCGTGGGCGACAACCACGGCAGCATCGTCGCCAGCTACAGCACGGGGGCGGTCAGTGGAAGGGTGCGCGTCGGCGGCCTCGTAGGTATCGACGCGGGCACCACGGCTGCCAGTTTCTGGGACACGAAGACCTCCGGCCTGGCGCGCAGCGACGCCGGGACCGGGAAGACCACCGCCCAGATGCAAAAAGCGAGCACCTTCCTGGACGCCGGCTGGGATTTCGTCGGCGAGACGGCCAACGGCAGAGAAGACCTCTGGTGGATTCGCGAAGGCAAGGACTATCCGAAACTGCGGTGGCAGGAAGAACCGGACCCGCCGCCCCCGCCGAACGTGCCCGAGGAGACCGAATCGGACGACCTCTGCCTGGTCTACACCGCCGAAGAGCTGAACCTGATCGGCCTGTCTCCGGCAATGTGGAACAAGCATTTCAAGCTGATGGCGGACATCGACCTGGCCGCTTTCGACGGCCGGGACGGCAGACCCGCGTTCAACATCATCGCCCCGGATACAGACCCCGCTGAACCCGGCTTCCAGGGCATCCCATTCGCCGGCGTCTTCGACGGCAACGGCCACACGATCTCGCACCTGACCGTCACGGGCGGCGACGAAGTGGGATTGTTCGGCCGACTGGGGCCCGGGGCCGAGGTCAGGAATCTTGGGGTCGTGGAGGCCCGCGTAACCGGCTCAGGTTTTTCCGCCGGCGCGCTGGCCGGGGACAATTGGGGGACCGTGGCCAACTGCTTCAGCACCGGCACGGTCACCGGGAATGCTTACGTTGGCGGGCTGGTGGGGCACAACGACGGCCACGTGACCTGCTGTTGCAGCACGGCGGAAAGCCAGGGTCGTCGGCACGTCGGCGGACTGGTGGGCGACAACGAAGGCGCGGTGACCCAATGCTACAGCATGGGCGCGCCCAGCGGCGTCAAATACGTCGGCGGACTGATCGGCAGCAACTGGTCGGGCAAGGTCACCGACTGCTATAGCACCGGCACTGTCAGCGGCGACGCGGACGCTGGCGGACTCGTGGGGTCCGGCGAGCCCGGGAGCGTAACCGACAGTTTCTGGGACACCCAAAGCTCCGATCAAACCGCCAGTGCCGGCGGCACAGGCAAAACCGCCGCCCAGATGAAGAAGGCCGCCACCTTCCTGAACGCCGGCTGGGACTTCCTCGGCGAAACCGCCAACGGCGCCGCCGACATCTGGTGGATTCGCGAAGGCAAAGACTACCCGCACCTGTGGTGGGAGGGCACTGATTGATGATCGATGATTTTCGATTGATGATTTAACGCAACTGTGGCTCGCGGAAATCCGAAGCACGAATCTCGAAATCCGAAACAAGCTCGAATAACCAAGGCCCGAAATCCAAGACGAAGGTCTCCCCGCACGCGAGCAGCAATATGTAGGATGGGCTTCAGCCCATGCGGCCTCCGTCAAACCGGGTCATGGGAATCGGGCGTTGCAGTGGGCTTGACGGAGGCCGGCAAAACGATTACACTATCGCGGAATCGACAATTGTTTTCGGGAGATCGTACCGCGATGGTCAGCTACACCGCCAAATACACCAAGATCGACTCCGGCTACCTGGGACAACTGATCGAGTGGCCCGAAGTGGTCACGGAAGGCAAGGACCTCGAGGAATGCCGGGCCATGCTTCGTGACGCCTTGCGCGAGATGGTCCTGGCCTACCGGCAGCTCGGCAAGGAAATCCCCGCAGGCAACGCCCTGATCGAACAACTCCCGGTGGAGGTTGAGCGTGTCGGTCAAGCGACGTGATCCGATCCGTCATCCGGAGGCAAACGGCTTCCGCCCTTGCCTCGGATCTCCTCAACGACTCGCTCGATTCCCTCGCTCACATTTCGCCATGCGGCATCTTTGCTTGACCACTCCATCACGGCCTTGGCATCCTTGGGCAGCGCCTGAAGTTTGGCGAACGGCGCACGCCTCCAGTTCACGTCCCGCACAATGATTGGGATCACCCTTGCCTCGCCTGCTTTGTGGCGTTCCAGGGCCCCCTTCCTTTCCTTCTCGTAGCAGTAGTCCTAGGCAATGAAATCCGCTCTCACGAGCAAGAGAATAATATCCGCCCG
>CAYFUB010000737.1:0-11443 GCA_964346195.1 uncultured Pirellulales bacterium | reverse complement strand
CCATCCCCAAGCTGCGCTTGAGGCTGCCACCCATCGATGTGGTCACGTGTTCCTTCCATTGCGTTCACTCCAGTCCCCATCTATTCTCAAAGCAAATGCCAGGGGCTTCGCATGGCTCGACCAAGCATGCGGTTGGCCTCGTCGCTGTTCGTGAACCGCTCGGCCTCCGGGTCCCACTTGAGCTTCTTGCCGAGCAGCATGGCGATATTGCCGATGTGCGCGATTGTGAAGCAGCGCTGCCCGGTCTCCGGCGGGAAGTAGCACTCCTGCCGGGATTTGACGCAATCGAGGAAATTACGCTGCTCACCCTGGGGGCAGGTGTACAGGTGGACCTCATTCGGCCCGATGACCGAATCGAGGATGGAGGCGGGCTGGGCCTGCAAGGGGGCCCGCCAGCCGCGGTTGCCGATCCAGCCTTCGGAGCCCTCGAAGCGCAGGCTCGGCGTGCCGGAATCGACAATCAGCCTCACGCCATCAGCGTACGTGTACTCGATGTGGTAGTCCTTGGCCGTGTTGTACAGTCCGTCCCGCCAGAACACACCCTCGCCCTCGACCTCTACAGGGCCGGTATGCTCGGTGTTGTTGCCCCATTGGGCGCCGTCGAGCAGGTGGGCGCCCCAGTCGGTGAGCATGCCGCCCGAGTAGTCGAAGATCCAGCGAAAATTCCAGTGACAGCGGCCCTTCGTGTAAGGGGCCCAGGGGGCGGGTCCGAGCCACATATCGTAGTCGAAGCCGTCCGGCACGGGCATGGGGGAGGGATCGCCCGGCTCGGCAGGGCCGCTCGGCAGCTCGACCTTGATCGTGTGGACCTTGCCGATGCGGCCGTTGCGGACCAGCTCGCACATGCGATGGTAGACATCGACCGCCCGGTCCTCGGTCGACCACTGGAAGACGCGATCGTACCGCTTCATCGTCTCGACGAGCCTGCGACCCTCTTCGATGGTCAGCGTCGGCTTTTCGCACTCAACGTCCTTGCCCGCCTTCGCGGCCGCGATGGCGATTGGCACATGCCAGTGGTCCGGCGTGGAGATCATCACGGCGTCGATATCCGGGCGGGCCAGAATCTCGCGGAAGTCCTGATAGGCGGCGCAGTCCTTATTGCCGTATTTCGCATTGACAATGTCACGGGCCTTCTTCAGGTTCACGGGGTCCACATCACACACGGCCACCGCCTGAGCATCGCTGTGCCCGAGAAAGGTTCTCAGGTTCATGTCGATCCCGTGACTGCCAGTCCCGATGAAGCCCAGCGTGACCCGCTCGCTGGCGGCGACCGTCTCCGCCTTGCCCAGCGCGGATGGACGCACGAAATACGGCAGGGCGATCCCCGTACCTGCGGCAGCCAAGGTCTGCCTCAGAAACGTCCTGCGTTCGATCTTCCTGCCCATTTGTATCCTCCATTGAAGGCCAACAGCACGTATAGCAGCACGGGCATCTTGTCCGTGGGTCCCAAGGGCGCCTCACCCCTGGGGCCACAATTATTGGCAGGGCCAAGATGGCCCTGCGACTGGGCTCGGGGTCCCCAACGCGTAATTCCGCGTTGGGGGGCCCCTCCCAAAGCGCGAAAGTCGCGCTTTGGGGACCCTTCACGGGCAAGATGCCCATGCCACGACGCGCAGTCATACGTACTATCGAGGATTGAATAGCCAAGTGAAAGAGTCTAGCCAGCATCCTGTCACCCCTGCGGAGGCAGGGGTCCAGTCAGCCAGCGACAGTCGGATGTGCTCATGCCTGGAGCACAGACCATGCGTGAGGCGTCTGGATTCCCGCCTGCGCGGGAATGACAGGGTCCCTGCTGTGGTTCAATTAGCCATTCAATCCTCGATAAAAGCCGAGTGTCTTCTTGACGTAGGCCCGGCTCATCTTGAGACTCTCGCGCAGCGGACGAGTCGGCTTGAAGTTGCCCTCGTGGGCCAGCTCAATGACCGCCTCCCCGGAGAACCCGACCGCCTGCAGGGCCTTGCCGATGGCGACGTAATCCATGTCGCCCTCGCCCATGGCCTCGGACCACTTGCCGTCCGCCTTCTGGTCGCGGAGGTGCAGGAACACGATCCGGTCGCCGTAGGTCTGGATAAAGCTCACGGGCTCGACGCCGCCCCGGACGAGCCAGTTGAGGTCCGGGCCCAGCTTGACATCCGGCACCCGGGCGAGCGTCCCCTTCAGGTCGTGCATGTCGTTCTCCACCTCGTAGGTGTGGTTGTGCAGGTTCAGCACGACGCCCCGGCTCTGGCACAGGGCGATGATGCCCTTCAACAGCTCGGCCTGGTCGTCCAACTGGGTCGGCGTCTTGGGCTGCGGCGCCTTGCCGACGGAGACGCCGAAGGTCCACCCGCCCACGTCGGCCAGCCGGTTCACGATGATACGGGCGTCCTCGAAGACGGCGTCATGTTGGGTGCGGTCCCACATATTCCCGCCGAAAGAAGTGCCGATGACCGGCAGTGCATATTTCTTCGACAATTCGCGGATGTGCTCGAAGGCATCCGGCGGCCGCAGGGCCGTGTGCATCAGCTCGATCCCATCCAGGCCCGCATAGCTCATGTCCGCGAAGATCTGGTCGAGGATGGGGTAAATATCGTAATTTGGCTGCGTCGCCGCATAGACCCACGGGTGGCCGCCCACGATGATCTTCGGCTTTCTCTGCGAGCCCGAACTTCCCTCGCCCCGACAGGCCGGCACGAGAGTCGCTCCCGTTGCGGCCGCAAGCAACCCTTTTGCTGTCGAATCGAGAAACTGGCGTCGATCAAGTACCATGCTCATCTCCGTTCGCCAAACTGCAGATAACCGGCCCGCGCCCAAGGCCCCGATGTCCGGGCTTGTAGTATGCCCGCAAGGGCATAGTACCGCGGGCATCTTGCCCGCGAGGGGCTCCCCAAGCGCATTATTTTGCGTTTGGGGACCCCGTAGCATGGGCGTCCCGCCCATGAGTATCAGGGGCATGGGTTCCCAAACGCGATATATCGCGTTTGGGGCCCCATCCTGCCCCTGTATTGCCACGGGCAGGATGCCCGTGGTACTCACGGCCGGGACGGCCGTGCTACTGAACGCCCTACGGCGTCACTACGAACAGCTTAGAAAGACAGCAGCATCTGCCAGATGTACACGTTGCCCAGCGCGTCGATGTCCTCCCAGATCTTCTGGACCATCGCCTTGTCGCCGGTGATTTCGGGCAGGTCTTTGACGCGCTCTTCTCACGGGAAGCAGACGCCCGGCTTCACGCGCGGCGTCGGGTGGCCCGCCATGCCCGTCACCTTCTTGCGTGACTCCACAGACGACGGCAGCTCGCACGGCGGCGTCGCGGCGGGCCCCTTATAAGTGCCGGAGGCGTAAACACCGTGCTCGCGGCAGACCTGCGTCATCATCTTCATGTTCTCGACGCCGGTGTCGTCCTGCATGATCGCGCCGGCGTCCATGATATAGCCACCGTCCTTGGCCACCTCCTTGATGACCCGCAGGACGAACTGCCGCACTTCCTCGGGCCTGCCCCAGCTCAGCATGACGTTCGGGATGCCGCCGCTGATGGCAAATCTGTCGTGCAGCTTGCGGTGGACCTCGAAGATGTCGTCCTGGTCGCAGTGGAAGACGATGCTGCGGTCCGGCAGCTCGCGGAAGGTGTCGAAGTGGTGCTTCCAGCGGCCCTCGGCGTAGAAGAGCGTCTGGTGCCCGTTCTTCCAGAACTCCTCGATGCAGGGCTTGAGCGTGGGCCAGTAGTGGGACGTGAACTGCTGCGGGTTGAAGAACGGCACGCAGCCGCGATGCATCCAGTAGCCGATAGGAACCTGGTTGCCGGGGTCGGCGGTCGTCAGTCCCACGTGAACGAGGTGCGGCATGAGCGCCTCGCACGCCTTGAGCACTTTCTTCGGCTGCGTGTGCATGTCGGATACCAGGCCCAGGTAGCCGCGCAGCTTGTCGGCGATGATGTCGAAGGGGGCCTTGAAGATGCCCGCGATGGCCGACGCCGTGCCGCACTCGCTCCGTAGTCGCGCCACCTGCGGCCCGAAGGCATAGAAGTATTGCAGCATGGCCATCGCGCTCTTGACCAGGGCGAGATTGTTCCGGTAGGTCGAGCCCGCGCCGATCCTGCTGACCTCGGTAGAGACGCGGGGCAGCCACGTGTTATAGAGAAAGCCGGTCGGATCGTCGATGAGCGCATCGTACTCGTCGGCCTTCATGAACGCCTGGTCTTCCGGCGGCTCGATATAGTTGAAGCCCACTGTATGAGGGATGCCGATGCCCGGGATGCCGTAGTAGCGCAGCCCGGCCGCCTGGGCCAGGCCCGTCCAGACGTAGACCATGTTCGCGACGACCGCGTCCCACTGGAAGTCCCTGGCCGTTTTGACGGCGGCCTCGAACGCCTTATTGTAGTCGTGAGCCACGTCCTGGCACGTCATCCCGGCGTACTTGGCCGTGAATTCCGCCACGAACGGCCGGATGGGAATCATGTCCGGCTTCTCGTTCCGCATCGCCGTGACGTATCGCTTCACACGTTCCTGGTACAGCTTCTCCATATCCTGCGCCATCGCTTGCCTCCTGTCATTCCCGCGAAAGCGGGAATCCATCTGCCATCTGCAATCGGGCCGTGCGTGCCGGACGAAGAGAGCCGCAAGCTCACCCGGCCACCCGCCGGCACAGTGCCCCGAGATTACCCCGACTCTCCCGAAACATCAACCTCAATCTTGTTTCCGGGACGCCGATACGGTATACCAAAAGCATGCGAATTGGAGAACTGGCCGGGCAGAAGATCGGGTCGCTCATATAGCGGAGCATGGAGTCCGCCCACATGAATATGAGTAAAGTGCCCGAGATTGATTCCATCGAAGAACTCGCGAGGTCCGGAGGCATGAACGAAGCAGACCTCATTGAGGGATGGGTGAACGAGAAACTCCGAGCCTCTTGAGGAATCGGAAAAGGTGCGTATTATCGAGCAGAGGCCATGAGAGTATCTACGTGTTCAGAGGCACGAAAACGACCGGCCCGCGTGCCTGATATGGCGTGGAAGGAATGAGGTGCTGATCAAACGACGCGGCGTGGAAACGTTCAGCTTGACCCGCAAGTCTCCCCGGCAGTCTCCGTTTGAAGTGCCTGGCGTAAGAAGCCGCGCCACCACCAGAGACATCCTGGAGGCCGTTGCGGAATGCAGGTCAAAGAGACCCAAACGAGTGCTTCCATCGGGAAATAAGTAAGCCGTCCCCAGATTATTCGAGAGCCGACGAGATGACCTCCACAGGCGGGCATGGGAATCGGGTTCCTCTTGCCGGGGCTGTTGCTGTCGTCTGGGTGTCATGCTATGATCTTGTGTCTCCAACAACAGAAAGGGTTTGCGTGCAGACCTGCACTGGCGTCTCGGGCTGACGGTTCAGGGACCCGGCGCTCTTATCCGGAAACCACTGAGCACATCGTCAGCCTGGCGAAGACCCGCGTTATGAATTGGGAGAACTCATGGAGTCGCAGATTCGACTTTCTCAGAGCGTTCGGGAATCGCTGCGTTGTCCCGTTTGCCATGCTGAGCTTAAGCAGGGAGCGGGGCAGTTTACGTGCAGCAATTCCGAATGTGCCGCCGACTTCCCCATCGTGGACGGGATACCCGTGCTGATTAACGAGCGATCGAGCGTCTTCTCCATTGCTGACTTCACGGCACGTCGCGAGACGTTCTTCAGCAGTGCCGGAGAAAGCAGACTGAAGAAAACCATCCGCCGCGTGTTGCCGACGATTGACAGGAACATCAAGGCAAAGTCGAATTACCGTCGGCTGAGTCAGCTATTGCTCAGGCAATCGACTGCTCCGCGCGTCCTGGTGATTGGCGGGAGCATTCTGGGGCAGGGAATGGAAGCTCTGGCAAATAATACCGCCATTGACCTGATCGACAGCGATGTGTCGTTCGGCCCGCGCACCATGTTGATATGTGATGCACACGATATTCCCTTTGCAGATGGAACGTTCGATGGGGTGATTGCGCAGGCGGTCCTGGAACACGTGACTGACCCCTGGCGGTGCTGTGAAGAAATCCATAGAGTCCTGAAGGAACAGGGGGTGGTATATGCGGAGACGCCCTTTGTACAACAGGTACATGGCGGTCGTTACGACTTCACGCGCTTTACTCATCTGGGACATCGCCTTCTGTTTCGGAAGTTTGAAGAGATTGACAGCGGCGCCGTATGCGGTCCGGGCATGGCCCTGGCGTGGTCTTACCAGTACTTTCTGCTGAGTTTCAGCACGTCAAAGACAGTGAGATCGCTATTGCGAGTCTTTGCACGTCTGACATCCTTCCACCTCAAATACATCGACCATTACCTGATCGACAAGCCGACCGCACTTGATGCTGCCGGAGTATACTATTTCATGGGAAGGAAGGCGGAGCAGGCTTTATCGGATCAGGATGTGATAAAGCTCTACAAAGGGGCCATGTAACTCAGTGTACGACAAAGCAGCTGCCCAGCATGGCTGACAGGGGTGACTCTACGAATCGATGACCGCGGATATCGTTACCACCATCGTTGCCTATCTCGGCGGATTGACAGGCAAGATTGCGGTTGCCTCGTGTCCTTTGCGGGGTGGGAATCGATGTTCCGCGCATTCAGACCTCGGCTGTATCGAGCGTGGCAAACGCGTGAAAGCGGCGGGTAGAAAGGGAGTTGCTTGTCTGGTGCGTTTTGGGAGGCGGAATCGGGCGTTTCAGAGGATGCCCCGGATGGAAGGCCCTGGTATTGATTGCTCAGCAGGGAACAGAGATAGAAGAGAGAGCCGGTCTTCACGATGGACAACAATCAACCGACGCGGGTAGAGGAACACCGAATGATTATTGAAGCCGTGCGCGAGCGCGTGTTCAGCGAGTGCAACAACGGCAAGAACGCCTTTGGCCAGGCATTCTTTGACCAGCATCTGCTGGTGGTGCGCGAGTACGGTGGCTTGCTGGCGAAGGCTCTCGGGGCTGACGCGGAGATCGTGGAACTGGCGACCTATCTGCACGATATCGCTGCGGTTCAGGATATCACGGCTCTGCCCAGGCACGCGGTGCTGAGCGCGGAAGTCGCGCGACAGGTGTTGCAGGACCACGGCTATCCTGGGGGGCGGATTGAGCGTGTGGCGCGGTGCATTCTGTCCCATGCGGCGCCGGTACGGATAGAGAAGGGACTGCCGGAGGAAGTGTGCCTGTCCAACGCCGATGCGATGTCACAGGTCGCCAGGCCGCTCTACTGGCTTTACTACGTGTTCCGGGTCCGTCAGTCTGGCTTTGCCGAAGGCAGGGAATGGCTGCGGCAGCGGGTGGAGAATAACTGGGCCGCGTTGATCCCGCCGGCCAGAGCCATCATCGAGAAACAATACCGCCAGGCCAAGGAGCTGCTAAGCTCGTAACGGACCTCACGAGGTCAAAGCTTTCCACGTTCCTGGACTTCGACAATCTGGGCGGCTTGCCCCGGATACTCAAGCCGGGCCTTGATAACGCCTCGTGCGGTCACTCCCTCGCTTTCCAGCGCTACGTTGTCGTCCGTCGGCAGCAGGGCGGTGAGTTTGCCATCGGACAACGCTGCTTTCAACACATAGCCGCCAGGAACGAGCTGCAACGTGGCTTGTCGCTCGACTTTGTCCTGTGCTTTGTGCGGCCGATAGAGGGTGACGAACTCCATGTGATCCTGCTTGTCGCTCGCTTTGGCGGTCAGGTGCCATTCGCGGAGCTTGATGCGCTCACGGGGATTCGGGTCGTATTCGTTCGTTTGGGTGAAGGTGAGGTTCTGCGGCGTCAGGAAAGTGATGTCGCAAAGAACATCGCCGTTTTGTGCGATGATGTTCTTCTGGTCGCGGATTTCGAATTTGCTCACGCCGTGGAGCCAGTACTCGAAGGTGGCGGGCTCGGTCGTTTTCAGGCGGTCGTAGATCACGATCAGGTCGGGCTTGATGAAGAGGATGGCACGCTTGAACTGCTCGACCGGCGGGCCGTAGGATTCGCTCGCGTCGCCAATGACGGCATCCACCTGGGGCGTCGTGAGGAAGGCGGTGATTCGGCCCTGGGCGCCGACGGTGTGCTTCTTCTGGCTCTGGCCGTTGACCGTGATGCAGTTCGTCGAGCGGGTGCTCCACATCCAGTTGCCGTGATGGTCGCTGCCGTAGATGTCGCGGTAGCCGGAGCGGATCAATAGGCGCTTGCCGTAGGCCCAGAGCAGAAAGGAGTTGTTCGATTCGTAACCGTGCGATTGCGTGCCGAAGGGGCTCGACTTGAAGACCATTTGGACGCTTCGGTCTGCGTCCTTTATGTCGGTGTTCAGATAGGCCTGACCCGTCCCGTCGAACAGGCGCGACGCGGGCAGGTTGTCCGGGGCCTTGGCTTGGACCTTGGGCAGTTGGCCGCGGATGAAGCCGATGTAGCCGCCGGCGGAGACCGGGCCGCCGAGCTGCTCGACGTACCATTGCCAGTGCGGGTTCTGGGCCTGGGCCGCCAGAACGCTCATCAGGGGGACGTTGTGCCGGGCCTCACGCCGAGCCACCAGGTCGCCGAAGCCGCCGCCCACCTTGCCCGGCGGCAGCAGGTACATCGCGTAGTAGCCGACCTTCGAGAAGAAGGGCTTGCGGTAGGCGTCGATTCCCATCGCCTCGCGCATGATGTCCGCCCACCACGTGAAGCGGCTCAGGTAGCTGCTCCAGTACGACGAGCCTTCGTGCCAGCCGCCGTCATCGTCGCTCCAGACGGGATAGACGCTGAAAAAGACGTTCGTCGCGAACCACACCCAGTCCTCGGCCCCTTCGACCTCGCCGAGAAAGGCGATACCGATCTCGCCCAGGAAGTGCCAGGCCCGATTGGAGTGGCTCGCGTAGGGCTGCCACAGGTGCCGGGGGCACAGGTGGCGGTACATCTCGTCGCCGCGAACCTTCATCACCTTGCAGCAGATGTCCCTCTCCTGCTCGCTAAGCAGGTCGTTGACGAAGGTATAGGTCCGCGAGAAATAGTAGTTGTACGGCATGCCCGCCTCATCGTTGTAGCGGTAGCCGGTGCTGCCCTTCGGGTCCCATTTGGCGCAGTCGAGCAGGATTCTCCGGGCCTCCTGCCCGTACTTGTCCTGCCCGCCGAGCAGCCGGGTGAAGGCGAGCGTCGCAGCGCTATTCAATGCTCTGATGGTGTAGGTGCGGTTCCCCCACCACATCTCGCGCCAGTCCTCGCTCTTGCGTTCCATGTCGGCCGGATATTTCGGCGGCTCTTTCGTGGCAGGCGGACGCGCAAGAATCCGCTCGCACTCTTTCACCAGAGTCTCGTACTCACTCTCCATCTCGCCGCGTGCCAGTTGGCGCAGGCGGTCCAAATTCTCCGGCCGCAGGAAGAGGCGCGGGTGCGCCTTGGGGATTCGGGCCATCAATTCGCCGCGCGCAGGCAGCGGCATCGGCACGGCGTCACGGGCAATCGTAAAAGTCCGCGGCTTGCTCCAGGCGGTCTCCTGACCTCCCTTGTTCTTGCCCCGATACCGCCACGTGTAGCGGCCTGCCCCGAATGTCCCGGGCGGGCAATGCACGTTGAATTCGATGCCGGAGGTCCCATAAACCACGTCTTTGAAGTCTGCATCGCGGGCACATTCGATTACCCATGTCAGACCCTGTTGCGGGCGCCAACTGAAGCTCGGCGGGTCCGTCTGTGATACGGCCCCGTCGTCCGGCCGATAGCCCCACGTACCGGGCTCAGCGGGCCGCTCGTCCAATCTCAGGGATTCCGCACGCGCCGTGCCGGCGAGCGGCATGCAGAACACGAGAATGGCCACAACAATGAAGCGGCGGGGATAACGGGTGGCAGCGTCAAGGCCGAAGGCCTTGGCGATGGCTCCATGGCACTTGCATGAACCATCGCCAGGCAAGCCCGCCCTCGACCTGGAGGGCCGCTGTGCGGCCGGGCTGCGCGTCGGGGCTTGACGATGCCACCCGCGCGCCATGTCACGCTGAACGGAGTGAAGCAGCCGGCCTACGGACCGAGAGTGTGCACGGCGCTCATTGGCTACGTCCCCCTCGTTGCCCAGATCCTTCGCTCCGCTCAGGATGACGGACGGGGACGAGTTCCGTATGGCGACAGAATGGCGCAACAATGCGCAGATGGAACGGTCAGCTCTTCTTGTCGATCTCATGTTGCAGCATGGCCTCGTAGAGGGTCAATTGGATATCGAGGATTTGTTCGAGCGTGACCGAGCAGGCGCCTTGGATGCCGTGGGGACATTCGAACGTGAAGGAGCCGGCGCCGCTCACGTGATACAGGGCGCTCGTCAGATTGAAGGGGCTCGGTCGCTTGCCACCCTCGGGGCTTACCTCGAACGGCCTGGCATGGGGCAGCTTGCGTTCGGCCAGCAGGGCGTAGCATTCCTGGGCCAATGAGCGAATATCCTCCTGGACCTCGGCGGGGACATACGCGGGACGCAAGACGGCCGGATTGGATTCGTGGCTGTGGAGCGACACCGCCAGGTCCGGCCCCTCCTCGCGCGCGATCTTGAGGATGGCCGGCGCCTCCGGGCCCATCGGGGCGAAGAACTCGTCGTGCATCGGGTTGATGCCGGCGTCGTTGAAGTAGCATCCGAGGAACCCGACGTTGTCGCCTGCCATCGGGTGTTGGGCCTTGCAGGCGGGCCAGCCGCAGAGGGTATCATCCTTCCAGGTCCCCTGGCCCCAGAAACGAACGTCATCCTCGCCCATCCCCTGCAAAGCCCGCGGCTCGAAACGGGCGATGCCGTCCGGATTGCCTGCCGGGATGATTAAGAGCCGGCACTTCTCGCCAAGCTGCCGGAGTCTCTCCTGACTCCTGCCGCGCAGGTCTTTGCCCGTCTCCATGACCCGGATCAGGTTCACCAGCCCGGTCAGTCCCTCGACCTCATGGCCGTGCACGGGGCCGACGAAGAGGATGACAGGCTTCTTCCTCGTCCCCTTGTCCATATAGGCGGCGGGTTCAGAGGCGCCAATGGCCGAATTGAAATTCGCCTTATGGGCAACGTCCTCTTTGGGGCCGTAGGCGACCATGTGAACCGGCCTGCCGCCCGGCGTGGTGGCCAGAACCGTCAGCTTGTCACGTTGCAGGTGCTCGAACCGTGCCGCCAGTCCCTTCACGTCCCCGACCCAGAAGTCCGGCAGCGACCGGTCGGGAATCCGGGCCTTCGCCTGCGCGTAGCTCAGGCGCTCGACCCGAGCCGGGGTTTCCGCGGCCAGGGTCAGGCTCGACGCGAGCAGGACCGAAGCGAATACGACGGCGGCTTGGAACGGGCGACTGTCCATCGGGACCTCCAACGGTGTTTGTAGGCGATTGTCCTTCGTGCGAACATATCTTAGGTCCGGCTTCCCTTGTCCGCAAGCGAATACCCGTTGGCCGAAAGAAACGCAGCACGGCCGAACGACACAAGAACAGCAACCGCAGAGCCGGAAGAACTGCCGGACGCTGTCCCATTCCCTGGGTGCGGCCGGAATACAGTGGCGGTCCTTGTGGTTTTCGTAGCAT
>CAYFUB010000736.1:0-25220 GCA_964346195.1 uncultured Pirellulales bacterium | reverse complement strand
CACCGAACAGGGATTTGGTGGATTCGGTTTGACTTTTGGGGTTTGGGTGCTATAATAACAGAGGTCCTCGCGAGTGTGGGCGGATATGTCAGGAGCGAGGGAATCGTGCGTCCGACCTGCAAGATTTGCCTGTGAATAATGTTGGAGCCGGTGGAGTATGGACGCCTGGAGGCTGTTCCCAGAAGATTGGCCGGGACAAATGCGTGCGGTCTGTATGCGGGTCCGGCTCACTCTGCCGTCGCTTGTGACGGGCGTCCGGCCGGGGGCCTTTGCTGCGTGGGTATCAGGGGCACGACGACGAATGTTGGAGCGTGTGAGTGAACGCGAGCGTAAATGGTGAGTGGGAGAAGAGACATGAGTATCATTCGTGCGAGCCGGTGGATGGTAGAGGCGGGGTTGGTGGTTGCGCTGTTTGTGCTGACGACTGGGGTCGTCAATGTGTTGGGAGCCGAGCGGTCGTCTCCGGTGGACGCTTTCATCTCGTCCGCCGGTGGGCGGTCTGAGGACCCGGCAGACAGGCTCCAATATGTTCCCGGCGAGGTGATCGTCAAATTGAAGGACGGGCGGACCGACGGGATTTCCGCGCTGTCAGAGGATGCCGGGGTCCAGAGGGACCGGGCGACGCTGCTTCGCCTGGAGGCCCGGTACGGCGTCCAGAAGAAAGGCCCGGTGTTCAAGCGCGTCCACGAGCAGTTGCGGTTACAGGCCCTGTCCCCGGCAGGCGGGCGGCTCGGCATTGCCTCCGCGCGGGCCCTCTCCGGGCCGTCGAGCCGGCTTGGGCTGCTGCGCTTCTACGTGCTCAAGACGCCGGGCAGCGTCCCGACCGTCTGTGCCGAGTTGAACGACGACCCCGACGTGGAGTACGCGCAGCCGAACTACATCTACCACATCTGCGCCACGCCGAATGACCCGGATTTCCCCGACCAGTATGCTCATCAATTGATCCAGATGCAGGATGCCTGGGACATCTCCACCGGCAGCCGCGACGTGGTAGTCGCCATCATCGACACCGGCGTCGACGTCAATCATCCGGACCTCAAGGAGAATATGTGGGTCAATGCGGACGAGATTCCCGACAACGATATCGACGATGACGAAAATGGATACGTGGATGACATCTACGGCTGGGACTTCGGCGGCGACAGCAATGACGTTACGCCGGAAGCGATTCCCGATCTCCCCTGGTATTCCGTCGATGCCTCGTCCATCTATGGCCACGGCACGACGGTAGCCGGCGTGATTGCCGCCGTGGGTGACAACGGTGAGGGGGTCTGCGGGGTCAACTGGAAGTGCAGCATCATGGCCCTGCGGATGAGCCTCGGATTCACCTCCGAGGAGACGTCCGCGGCCCTGGACTATGCGGCGGCCAACGGCGCCCGCGTGGTCAACATGAGCTTCGGCGGCGATGCGACCGACCCGGAGCTGGACCAGGTCTTCAAAGCGGCGATCGACAACGCTTACGCTCAGGGCGTTCTCCTGGTCGCCAGCGCGGGCAATTCGGACACGAGCCGGGCGCATTACCCGGCTGCCTATCCCAACGTCATGTCGGTCGCCTCCACCAACGGGGAAGACATGAAGACCGGCCACAGCACGTTCGGGCTCTGGGTCGATATTGCCGCCCCGGGCACGGATATCGTTACGACCGATCTCGGCAACACCTACATCAGCACGGCGGGAACGTCGTTTTCGGCCCCGTACGTGGCGGCCGTGGCGGCCCTGCTGTTTGCCCACCGGCCCGCGCTGACGCACATGGAGGCCCGGGCCATCCTCGAGAATACGACCGACCCCGTTTATTACGGAGACCTCGATCCCGACCTGGGCTACTTGGGCACGGGGCGGGTCAATGCCTATCAGACCCTGCTGGGAGCGGACGTCAAGTATCCGCTGGGCGAGATTGCCGCGCCGCTGCAGGGACAGACCTTTGGTGTGGATGCCAATGCCATTGAGCTGTGCCTGTTCGTATACGGGGACTCGTACGAGCTGCAACAGCGCCTCTATGGGGCCGATGAGTGGGTCCTTCTGAGTGAGGGTGGCTCTCCGGCGGATCCCAATGGGCTGGTGTATGTGTCGCTGCCGAACCCCGGCCTCGGCACCTACGAGTTGCGTCTGCGCGTGAGCAGCGAGGGATATACGCATACCGATCGCAAGGTATTCGGTATTGAAATGGCGTCGGCTCAAGTCCACTGGCCCAAGCCGCACGAGGCGATAGGGCCGGTGAATCTGCCGGAAGATGTCTTTATCGGCAGTCCGATCTGCATGGACGTGGATGGTGACGGTGAGAATGAAATCATCCAGTCGTCGCTGGACTGGTCAAGCCTGCTGGGCGGAGGGAAAGTGCATATCTGGGGTGCGGATGGCAACTCTCTGCCCAACTGGCCCGTGGAATTCACCGCGTCGGACGACTTGTGGTCGTATGGTTTCTGGCCGTCAAGTATCGCCGCCGGGGATATCGACGGCGATGGCGACTATGAGCTGGTCATCGCTTCCGAGATCGACAACGTGATGTATGCGTACCACGTGGAGAGCGGCACGATTGTGGACGGCAACTGGCCGGCCTATTTCGGCAGTTGGTATGGCTATGTTTCGGCCGGTCCCGTTCTTGCGGATTTGGACGGCGACGGTGACAGCGAGATCATCATCGCACTCGACGCCGAGTCGAGCGACAGCGATGGATTGTACGCCTTCCAGGGCGACGGCAATTCCATGTGGCAGCGGCGTTACACGTCGGAGGGCCCGATGTGCGTCGCCGATTTCGACAACGACGGGGACGTGGAGATGGGCCTGTGTGGCTACGGGCCGGGGCTGAGCCGCGTCTATACGTTCATCCTCGACCACCAGGGGCAGCAATTGGCGCGCTGGCGCGGCGGCAGCCCGAAGGGAACCGTCGTGGCCGACCTGGACGCCGACGGCACGCCCGAGATGGTGTTCTGCACCGAGCAGGAGGTCATGGCGGTCCACGCGGATGGCAGCACGGTCTGGAAGAGAAAGCTGTCCGACCCGCTGGAGGAGTCCGGGACGCTGAGCGTCGGCGATGTGGACGGCGACGGCTACGGCGAAGTCTATGTGGCCACGTACATCGTCGAAGCGGATGGCTTTGCCTTCACGCGGCTTTACGGGCTCGATCACAAGGGCCTGCTACTGGACGACGCCGGCTTCCCCAGGATTGCCCTGGGCCCGCCCACGGGCAGTGTTCCCCTGGTTGCCGACGTCGATGGGGACGGGCAGAAAGAGCTGCTCTTCGCGCCGGGGGGCGAGCCGATGATCGCGTGGGAGGCCGACGGCTCGGTTACGCCGGGATTTCCCCTGATGAACCTGATCGCCGATTACGAGACCACGCCCGCACTGGCCGACCTCGATCGGGACGGCGATCTGGAGCTCATGGTCGTTGCGGATGACTATCGGTTCCACGTCCTTGATTTGTCCGCCCCGTACGCCCCGGAGTTGGTGGATTGGGGCATGTCCAGGCACGATCCCCAGAATTCGCGGTGGACCCAGGCGTCGCCGACCTTGGACCCCATTGCGGTCCCGGCCGAGATTCAGGCCGGCCAGCGGCTGCAGGTGCAGGCGACCGCCTCGAATCCCGGCAACGGGCCGTTGCGCTGGGCGGTCGGCAATCTGCCGGAAGGGGCGTACTACGATGCGAACAGCCGTACCCTCTTCTGGAAGCCCGCGGCCGACCAGGTGTTCCACACGTATAGACTCTCTTTCCTCGTGACCAATGGCATTCGGCAGGACAGCCGAACCGTATCGGTCGCCGTGGTCCCGAACGCTATTTACTACACCAACATGGACGCGGATCCGAACTGGACCCTGGACGAAGGCTGGGCCTGGGGCGCCCCGGCCGGCAAGGGCTCCTGGAAAGGCGACCCGAATTCCGGTCACACGGGTGACAATGTCATCGGCTACGTCCTCGAGGGCGACTACCCTGACAATCTGACCGAGACACGTTACGCCACGTTCGGCCCGATCGATTGCCAGGGATACAAGAACATCCGCCTGAGCTTCTGGCGCTGGCTCGGCGTGGAATCGCCCTACGATTACGCTTGCGTCCAGGTCTCCGGCGACGGCCTGACGTGGACCGACCTCTGGACGACGGGCCCGTCTCACGTCTCCGATGCGGCCTGGCAACTCGTGGAGTGCGCGGTCCCGGCCGGCATTGCCGACGGCCAAACGACGGTCTTTTTCCGCTGGGGCCTCGGCCCGACCGATGACTGGGTCACGTATCCCGGCTGGAACATCGACGACGTCCAGGTCACCGGCGACCCGATCTGAGATCGGCGATTTGCGTTCTTGCTTCCCACGGCTTGATGGCATGGGACGTATTCATGAACACTGATTGCGGGAGCAAACCTGCTGTCGAACGGCCACCGCTGCAAAGGTGGGCCATCGCGGCCCTCTTGCTCTTCTTTCCTGTTGGTTTTCTGTTGGCGCAGCCCTGCATGTGCCGGGAGGGTGCGGTGCGCGGCTTCTACAAATCGGTCTTCTTCCTGATCGTCATGGCCAGACTCCTGTACGGTGTTCTCCGCAGAGACCTCCAACGCGTGGACTTCGCACTTTGGGCCGGTTCTTTCACAGCCTTCTGCATCCTGGCGGAGTACCTGTGAACGCGAGTGCGCCAGGCGTCATGCCCACGTCTGCACGGGCGCGCCAGGCGCGATGGCGCAGCCATGCTTACGCAAGCGCAAGTATGGCGCCCTGCGGTTGTGGCAGAAGGAGGTAGCGTCATGAGGAATGTTGCTGTGGTTCTTCTACTGCTCCTTGGCGCAGGCATGGTGCGGGTCCACGCCTCGACGGGCGGATCTACGGAGTCGGCCCGCTCACAGCCACAGGCGGCTGCCACTTTCCCCGACGAGAAGTGGTGCGAGGCTTCCCCCGAGTCCCAAGGCGTCGACCCGGCGAAACTTCGCGCGGCGGTGGCCTATATGGACAGCTATTTCGGCTCCGACGGCGCGCAGGAACTGGTGATCGTTCGCAATGGCCGGCTGATCTGGAAAGGCCCGAATGTTGACGCTTACCACAACGTCTGGTCCTGTACGAAGACCTTCACCAGCACGGTCCTCGGCCTGCTGATCGCGGATGGCAAGTGCGGCCTGGATGATCTTGCGGTGACGTACCTGCCCCATCTTGATGATGAGCACCCGCTCTACGCCCGGATCAAGCTTCGCCATCTGGCCTCCATGTCGTCCGGGTGCAAGGGGCAACTTGTAGATGTCACGCCGGAGCAGCCCTGGGGCGACCCGATGGCATATCTGAATCCGACCACTCCGCTTTTCGAGCCGGCCACGCAGGTGCAGTACCACGACCATCAGGTCCTTCTGCTGGGAGCGATTCTGACGCGTCTGGCCGGGGAATCGCTCCAGGCCTTGTTCAAACGCCGCATTGCCGATCCCATTGGGTTGACACGTTGGGATTGGGGCGTCAGCGGCACCGTGGACGAGATCGAACTGAACAATGCCGCCGGGACGCCCTCGAACGCCCCCGGAATTCGGATCACGGCCCGGCAGATGGCCCGTTTCGGGTATCTCTATCTCAACCACGGCGCTTGGAACGGCAAACAACTCCTGCCGGCGTCTTTCGTCCAAGAGGCGACCCGCAACCAGGCGCCCGCCGTGGGAGCCAGTCGTCTTCTCCACGGACGGTACGGGCTTTACTGGTGGACGAACGATGTGAGGCCCGATGGCAAGCGGCCCTGGCCCGCGGCGCCACCCGGAACCTGCAGCGCGCACGGGCACGGCTGCAACTACTGTTTCGTGGTCCCCGAGTGGAACATGGTCGTGGTCCGGATGGGGACCGCGCCGGTAGGCACGATCTCCGAGCAGGATGCCCTGTGGAACGCTTTCTTCGCCGCTCTCGCTGATGCGCTCGACGCTGCCGCCTCGCAAACAAGCGGGTGAGATGAACCTGGGCTCATGTTGGTGCGTCCCTGATGGGCAGCGACGCTCTCGAAGCGCGGGCAAGATGCCCGTGACACGAAGAGCCATCGGCAAGCCGGCGCTTGCCGCTGCCACCCAGCCTCAGTGCCCCAAAGTCTTCGCAGACGCTGTACACGCGGCAGGGGCCGATTTCCCTTGCTTTCCGTGACACAGTGCTTAGGATACCCGCATCGAAATACTCCCATTGTCCTGGAGGTATGATGCTATGGTGAGAGCCAAGTGTGCCTTCTTCTGTATCCTGACGCTCCTGATCGCGCTTGTTCCGTCGGCTCTCGGCAGGGGGCTGCCGAAAGCGTCGCCCAAATCCGTCGGCTTGTCACAGGAACGGCTGGACCGTATCACCGCGTTGATGCAAAAGCACGTGGATGACAAGTTGCTGGCCGGCGTGGTCGCCCTGGTGGCGCGCGAAGGCAAGGTTGCCTATCGGCAGAGCGTAGGTATGCAGGACCGGGAGAAGCAGGTCGAGATGAATCCCGGCACGGTCTTTCGGATCGCCTCAATGTCCAAGCCCATCACCAGCGTGGCCGTGATGATGCTGTACGAAGAAGGGCACTTTCAGCTCAAGGACCCTGTTTCGAGATACCTTCCCGAATTCCGCGACGCGAAGGTGCTGGTCAGTGCGTCGGCGGAGCAGATCGAGCCTGCCAAGCGGCCGATCACGATACGCCATCTTTTGACGCACACCTCCGGCTTGACCTATCACTGGGACAGCCGCGTCGGCGCGAAGTACGCAGAGGCGGGGATCACGCACGGCCTGCGGCAGGACGAAGACCTGCTCGCCGACGACATCAAGAGACTCGCTCAACTGCCGTTGGTGCACCATCCCGGCGACGCATACACCTACGGCCTCTCGACGGACGTGCTCGGCCGTGTGGTCGAGGTCGTCTCCGGTGTGCCGTTCGACGAGTTCCTGCGCAAGAGAGTCTTCGGGCCTCTGCAAATGAATGACACCTGCTTCCGGTTGCCCGCGGACCAGGCGTCCAGGCTCGCCGCGGTCTACGGGCCCGACCCGAACGGCAGCCTGAAGCGCTTGCCCGACGGCATTCTTGGCGAAGGGGCCATGCAGATTACCGTGACGTACCCCTGCGAGGGGACCCATAGGTACTGCTCCGGCGGCGGGGGCCTGTGTTCGACGATCTCGGACTACGCGCGCTTTTGCCAGATGATGCTCAACGGTGGCGAGCTGGACGGCGTCCGCCTGCTCAGCCGCAAGACCGTGGAACTGATGACCACCGACCACCTCGGCGAGTTGGGCAAGGATTTCGGTTTCGGCCTGGGCTTCGGCGTAACGCGCAGCCTGCGCGAGTCCGGCGAGTCGACCAGCGTCGGCGCCTACCGCTGGGGCGGGTTCTGGTATACGACCTTCTTCATCGACCCCGTGGAGAAGATGTTCGGCGTCTGCATGGCCCAGGTGAACCCCGCCGGCAGAGCGACTCTGAACGACAAATTCGAAGCCCTCGCCCATCAGGCCATCATCGATTGAATGCGCCGTTCGCCGCGAGAACAGCCTGCCGAGGCAGAAAGCGAAGAGTCCCGCGTACGCCGACTGACGTTCGTCAGCCGGACCTTTGGGCGAGTTTCTTGCCGATGTCGGCCAACCAGTCTTCGGCGAGCGCGTCGTAGGGGCGAAACCGTTCCAGGCCGCCCTGCTCCTCGCTGTAGAGCAGGGCCCGGTGGAGGCCGAGCTGATTGGCGACGGGAGAGTCGATCAGGTTGCTGGAGTCCGCCGCGCTCATCTGGAACAGCACGCGATGGTCGAACTCGCGGATGGTCTGACGATCCAGCGTCCGCTCCAGCGTGGTGAGGGTGTCGGACCAGGCGAGGATATGGACCCCGACGGCGGGGCCCTCCCGCAACAGGCCGGCGAATTGAACATCCGGGCGCGGTTTCGCCTCCTCATCGAGGGGAAGCGCGAAGACGTCCTCGCTGCGGCGCAACATCCGATATCGCTGCACACCAAAGACCAGCAGGAAGATGGAAGGCCCCTTGTGTTGAGCGTCTTGCACGCGCTGGTCGGTTTCCTGGGCGAGCTGGGCAATCGTGTCGGCGACGTCACGCCAGACCACGTTGCGGCAGACATGAGGGATGGCGGAGGCAACACGTTGGAGGACGCCGGCCAGGAGGGAATCCGGCGGGCTTCCATCCAAGATGACGAATTGGGCCGCCGGGGCGGGGAGCTGTGCCGCCAGGCTGACGATGGCGGCGCTCATCAGGTTCATGGCGAGGTCGTCTCGCTGCCCGACGAGCAACAGGTTGGCGCCGCTCTGCCGGCGGAGCACCACGGCCGTCGGCTCCTTGATGGTCACGGGTGCCCCCAGCCAGATCTTTGGTGTCGAGGTCTGCGCGGGCCGGGTGTCACTGCCAAGGCACGCCGCCAACAGACGATTCTCCGTAATGTCGGCAGGCGCGCTGCCTTCGAAGACGATCAGCGGCTCGCGGGGCTCCTGCGTTTCAACCTTGCGGGCGCTGATCCTGTTCAGATAGGAATCGCGCGTAGTGTCGGGCAGCCAGGCCGTCTGGAAGGGACTGTTTCCGGCGGCGGCGCCCCCGGCGTCGTTATAGATGGCCTCGCCCGGTCGCGACAGCAGCCGGGCGGCCACGTTGTCATCGTCGAGGATGAGCTGGGAGTCGGCCTCCGAGCATTGCAGGGCGATTCGCACGGCCATTTGCCCGATCGTACTCCGCGCCAGGCCAAAGATGCCGCCCAGGGTTTGCGAGCCGAGCACGACGTGGATGCCGAACGCCCGCCCCTGCCGAACGAGCTGTTCGAGCAGAACGGCCGCGTCCTGCGCGAGCTTGTCGTCTTCGGCGAAGAAGATCTGGAATTCATCCACGATGAGCACGGTGCGGGGCATCGTCTTGCCCGTTACCTTGCGATAGGCGGGCAGATCCTGCACGCCGGCCCCCCGGAACAGGTCGCCGCGATGGGCCATCTCGCCATCCAACCTGTGAAGGATGCTGAGGCCGAACTCCCGGTCGCTCTCAATGGCAATCGCGCGGGCGTGCGGCAGACGGTGCATGGCGTAGGTCTTGAATTCGACCCCCTGTTTGAAGTCGATCAGGTAGAACTCGACCTGGTCGGGCGCATACCACAGAGCGAGATTCGTGACCATCACATGGAGCAGGGTCGATTTGCCGGAACCCGTCTTGCCGGCTATGAGCAAGTGCTGCGCGACCCCGCGGCCGAGGAGCAGATACTGCAAGCGCGTGGCGCCGGTGCGACCGAGCCCGATGCGCAGGTCCTCGCGGCTGTCCAGTGACCAGGTTTGATCCTCGACCGGAGCGATGGCCGTAAACGGGACCTCGACGCGTGCAGAAGCCGCGGCTGCCTTGCCGATGAGATGCATGGTTCTCGTGACGACCGCTTCGTCGGGAGGCTGGTCCGGGACGAGGGGAAACTGTCGGATCACCTGGTCTTGCCACACGAACTTGCCGTTTTCGTAGGTGAGACGTATGCTGCCGGCGCCGATGTCCTTGATATCTACGCCGCTCGGCAGCTCGCCCCGCGTGTCGTACGCGATCAGGGTGTGAACCCCGCAGCGCGGGCCGCTGTGAATGATGCTGCTCAAGCGTCGAGCGGCGTCTTCGTTGAAGTTCCTGGGGAAATCGGCGATCACCAGGAACCGGTACGGCTCGGCCAGTTCGCCGGCCTGCTCGTTGTACTCCTCAATCGTCTCGAATTCGTTGCGGAGGTACTTCTGGATGATGTTCTCCATGTGCTGCGTGAGGTCTTCCAACTGCTCCTGGATCTGGATGACCTCGGTCCAGATGCAGCCTCCGACGAGCGACTCCAGATAATCACCGGCGTGCATGAACCCCGCGAAGCTCTCGCCCAAGCCCACGGGATCGAGAATCGTGAAGCGGACCTGGCCCGGCGGCAACGACGTAAAGAGCCGCACGATCACCGCACGCAGCAGGTCGATGGCCTGCTGTCGTCCTTCGCGCGGGTACTCCAGCAGCATGGAGCAGCGGTCGGGCAGTTCCAGCAGGGCCGGTACGATCGCGGGTTTCGTCGTGTCGGGCATCGACTCGGCCCGAGCCGCCACGGAGCCGGCCAGGTGCCGCAGATTCAGCTCGATTGTCCCAAACCGCGCGCCGGGACAGGGCTCTTGCGCGGGTTTCCACGATTCATCCTGCAGATGGCCCCAGTCACCGGCGGCTCTTCTATCGAGGTCGTTTGCGTACCGAAGCAGCCTGTCAATCGAAGCCAGACCCTGGTCCCAGCGGTCCTCGAGGGATTTGCGGGCGGTGCGATACCTGCTCTCGCACGCCGCCGTTTCCTCGTCGTATCGCTGCCGGATCTGGGCCAGCTCTTGCCGGGACCGGCCTTCGATCTCGGAGAGCTTCTTCTGGTACTCCTGCTCGGCCTCGCCGATTGCCTGGTCTCTACGATTCCTCAGGTTCTTCAAGGCTTCCCGTCGCTGGTCCTCAGTTTGATGCAGAGAGGCATTGCGTTGCTTCGCGATGCGCGCCTTGGCCGTCACCAACGCGGTGTGCGCTTCGTTGAGCTCGGCTTGCGTCTGCGCGACGGACGCTTGCCACTCCTGCTCGGTCTGCTGCAGTGCGAGTGCGAGCTGCTGCTCCAGGGCCGCGCGAGCACCCGCCAGTGCTTCCTGGAATTCACCGTACACGCGTCGCACCCGGCGCCTCGCGCGCCGCCACAGAGCGCGCCCGCCGAGGCCGATCAGCACGGCCATAAGAACCAGGACGGCCGGACCGGTCAGCATGACCGACGGCAGGCCGGGGACATTGAGAAGGTACAGAGTCGTCAGCAGCACCGCAGCCGCACCTAAGAGCCCGGCGGCGAAAAGCACCGGACGGGCCCCCGCGAAGAGCTGGGCCACGAACAGTTGACCCAGCGTGTTCAGGTGCTGCTCGGCCATCGCCTGCTGTGCCCGGCAGACCTCGCCCGGATCGGCGCCACTGTCCGCGCTCGGTTTGGGTTGCTCGGTGGAGGTAAGATTGCCTTGACGGTAAAGCTGCACCAGTGCGTCGGCTTGCGCGCTCAGGTCATTGAGGCGACGGCGGATTTCCTCGGCATTCGCTTTGGCCTCGAAGATCTTCTGCTGTCGCTTCGTGGCGGCCCCTTCGCCCACGAAGTCTGCAACCATTTCCTGTTCCTGCCGTTGTTTCTCCGCCTTGCCCCCCAGCTCCGCTGCCGCCTCCGCGGCCCGCATGAGCTTCTGCCGGGCGTCGATCTTGATCGCCTCAGCCTGGCTTTCGAAGGCGGCCCGGGCTTCCTCGCGCCGGGCCTCGTACTGCTGCCGAATCTCCTGCGTCTGCGATTGCAACTGCCGCTCCACCCGGTCCTTGTCTCTTTCAAATCGCTCTTGCGCCTGGATCTTGGCTGTCTCGCAGTCCGATTCGATCTGGGATTCCAGGGGCTCGACCACCGCGGAGGAGAGTCTCAGCACTTCATTGAGGGCTTGACGGAGAAGGCCCGTGTAGCCGGTCCCCTCGCCTGGCCCCGAATCACGAAGATAGG
The DNA here is from genome assembly GCA_964346195.1 of uncultured Pirellulales bacterium. GTDB lineage: Bacteria > Planctomycetota > Phycisphaerae > Sedimentisphaerales > Anaerobacaceae > PLanc-01. Next base: position 13,802 of record CAYFUB010000736.1, on the reverse strand, counting down.
CTTCCAGATCGCTGCTCATACGCCGGATTCTCCGCTGCTTCCGCAATCGTGTCGGGCCTTCTCCAGGATGGATCCCATGCGCTCCATCGCCACCGTGGCCGCGCGGATGCCGGCCTCCAGCGGCGTGATGTACTTCTTCTCGAACTGCAAGCAGTTCTCATCGCGCCAGATCTCCCTGACCTCATGCCACTCCAGCATCAGTTTCTTGGCTGCTTGCACCAGCTTCGCATGGCCTTCGAAGGCGCTCATGGGCTTACTCTCCGGTTCTACGACGAAGGAGACTAAGTTCTACCGTCCAACCGCCGAGCGAATCCCAATGGCCGATTCCCCGGCTTCCAGACCGCGCGCCCAGCGTCACGAGAGTATGCCGGTCATTGGGTATTTCGCTTTGGCTTGGACGTAGTGTCTGGAGTTTCGTTTTTCTCATTGGATGACTCATTCAAGTCCGGCTCTGGTTTCGGACTTGGCATTTCGGATTCAGACTGCTCTTGCTGGGGTGGCGGAGCTGTGGTCTCGAGTTCTTCTCCTACGGCCGTTGGCATCTCCGGCGGCGCGAGTGCGACGTACGCCTCCAGGGAATCCAGCATCTTGTCCAAACGGGCACATGCGTTGGGGATGTCGGTCTCAATGGCGCTGATGAGCCTCTGGGTGGCTCCCCGGAAGTCCAGCGACTCTTTTTCCAACCGGCGATTCCACAGCTTGACCTGTCGAAGCTTGTCCTCCGCTTCCCGAAGCCGCCTCTGTGCCGCCGCCACGGCTTTCCTCTCGTCCACGCACGAGCTGCGGCTGCCCGCCAGGGCCCGGTCCAGGACCTCCTTTTGCCCGAGAGCGAGCCTGGCCCGCACGAACCGTTCCGTGCACGCGCGGACCTGGTTCTTCCAGTAGCGGTACTGGTCCCCTCGCAGCCACAAGCGGGTTCCTTCGAGGTCCGCGCTGGCCTCGTCCAGCGCACCGGATGCGACCGAGGCAAAGGTCACGAGCGAGGCTCGAAACCGCCTGAGCATCGCGAAGGAACTCACTTTGGCTTGCCGGCTCATCCGATCTCCTATCGCTGCTGGAGATAGTCCTCAATATACCGTGCCTTCTTGCCCAGGAACGTCACGTGTTGCCCGGAGGCCTCAAGGAAACGGCTCAGGGTCTTCACGGTCTGCTCAAACTCCTGGGCGAACCGTTTCTGCTCCTGATCCGTCCAGGTTCTCTCCAGTTCCCTCATGCGGATCTGGAGGCCGGTCATCAGGGTCTCGAGCTCCGAGTTGAACCGGGTCAAGTCCCGGGCGAACCTTCGCAACTCGGCGGGGTCAACACTGGCCTTGGCCATGATTGTCTCCATCTCGCGGGACCAGCCGCATCTCCGGCTGAGCGGATGCCGAAGCGGCCACTCGCCGGTCTTCGTCGTTCATTTGCACTCATCGCACACTTATTAGTAGTATACCAAATTTGGCCGCCGGTTTCCATGCCGGGCTTTGCACTGTCGGGATGCGTGCCGTCGGTGTGGCTTGCCGAGGAACAGCCTGCCCATCCGGAGGTCGGATTTGAACCACAACACGCGGCGGCCAGACCCTCAGGCCGCTATGGTCGTCACACTTCCGCTGCCGGCCCACGCCAATCACCACTGGAAACGACAGGGCGAAAATACTGTAATATTAGTGAGCAGATGGGCGGGGCGGCCCGATCATCGTGGCCGTACCTCCGGCAATACGGGACGCTCACAGGCCGAGTGCGTAGTACGGTGGCTTGCAATCTGACGTACATTCGGACGCCGTCGCGAACGCTTGTGCGCGAACCGGGGGCGCAGGATGTAGGAATCGACCTTTTTAGCGGACGTCGAAACAGCCCGAGGCAGCAAATGCAGGGGGGGCCTGCGAACATGCGTCTACACAACATCCCTTAAGAAGCAGGGTAGTTATGGGCAAGGCGGGTGTCAAACGGAGGGGGCTTGCGGTGCGTATTTCCATTGGGAAGACGAACAGGTGCAAGTTGCCGTTGAAGTGGAGCGTTTGATCATGAGAGAATCGCGACAACGATTACTGGTAGGCGTGCGGGGCACGACGGAAGCCCGTGCGGCGGTGGAGGGCGGTGCGCAAATCGTAGATGTTGAGTATCCTGTGTCGGCGCTCGGCACGCCGTATCCGCTCAATATCCTGGCGGTGCGCGACGCCGTGCCGCAATCGATACCGATTGCCACGAATATCGGCGGCGAGCAGCCTGGGCGTTCGACGGCTTGTCAGGCGGCGCTTGGTGTGGCCTTGGCCGGGGCGGATATCATCAAGCTCGGCCTGGCGAAAATGCCGCTGGGGGAGGCACAGGAATTCGGGCCCGCCCTCGTTCGCACGGTCAAAAAGTGGTTCCCGCGCAAGAGATGCGTGCCCGTGCTGTTCGCTGACGAGCGGCTGGCACGCTGGTACATCGACCCGATCAAGGACGGAGCGGACCTGGCGGCGCACATGAAGGCCGACGGGCTGCTCGTCGATACGTTCGACAAGGGGATCGGCATGGGTCTGTTGGACTATTATCGGCTCCATGAGATCGAAGAGTTAATCGCGAAATGCCACGATAGAGGTCTGGAGGCCTGGGTCGGCGGCAGTATCACCAAAGACGAGCTGCCCGGCTTGTGGGCTGCGGGTGTTGATGCCGTGTGCGTCCGCGGCGCCGCGTGCCAACCCGGGACCGGTCCCGGACGATGGGGCGAGATCAGTGCGGAGCTTGTCGCGGAGCTCGTCGCAACGGTCCCCGCAAGAGGCGAGCCTGCACCCGCCCCTGTCGCTATCGATGACTCCGGCGCAGCTTCGGAATCCGGCGTAGAGTCGCAGCGCCAGGTAATCAGGTGGTGAATCGTCACGCCGTCCGCTTGCCGAAGACTAGAGCGGTTGCGTCGTGGTGCTCAACAGCGAAGCGGTGGTTGACTCGGGTGGCAACGGCAAGGCCGAAGGGTGTGGAGACCCCAAACGCGATAGATCACGACGCGTATCTGATCTTGAGTTCCAGAGTGGCAGCGTCAAGGCCGTAGGCCTTGACGATGGCTCCCCCGCACAGGCGTCAGACCATCGCCAAGCTTCGCTTGACGCTGCCACCCGTCTGCGGAGGCGAGCCAGAACGCTTGCCCCGTTTTGCGGCCGGGTGGCAGCAACTGCGTGTGCCATCTGTCCTCCTCATAAAGCAGCATGGGAGCACTGTACATATCGGAATGACGTGCACCGATGTGTCGATGCCATGCGGATTGGCGCTGGAAACGATGGGGGTGCAGATGGTATAATAGGCTGTAGTCGGACAGCCGTAGGGTGGTCTGATAATTATCGTTGTGTCGGCGGTCCAGGGCGTGCGCGGGGTGAAGGGATTATTCGGATGCCGGTTCGTTCGCTCCGCGTCGGGCAGGAGCGCAGCGGTTTTCGTATAGACGGAGGCCGGAAATGCGGAGAACGGCTTGGGGCGGCCGGCGGGTCCGGCGTGACGGAGTCACGGGGGAGCCTGCGACGATGAGGCTGCGTCATTCACACAGGAGCAGGGCAGTCATGGGCAAGACGGGCATTCTTGCTGCCATGTTGACCATGGTAAGCGCGGCGGTCGCGGCTGGCGGCGACGAGGTGATCCTCAAGTCGCGGCGGTTCGTGCCCGCGGCCGGTGTCAGCGCGGGCCTGCGCGGCCGGCTGGTGGCAGCGGCCCCGGACAGAATGCACGTTCTCATCCAGTTGGACGGTATTCCGACCGTCGAGCGGCGGGCCGCCTTCGTCGAGGAAGGCGTCAAGCTGCTGTCGTATATCCCGAATCGCGCGTGGCTGGCCAGCGTCCCGGCGGACCGCGCGGCCGAGGTCGCACGGCTCGCGGGCGTGCGGGCCGTCTGCGAAATCCTGCCACAGGACAAACTCGCCCCCGCCATCCGCGAGACGGGCATCAATACCTGTTCCACCGCCGCCGACGGCCGGGCGTGGCTGACCGCGCTGTTCTTTCAGGATGTGACACTGGAGGCCGGCGCCGCGGCGATTACAGGGTTGGGCGGCGCGATTCTCGACCGGGATCCCGTGGAGAACAATCTGGTCTTTCACCTGCCGGCCTCGGCTATCTACACCCTGGCGGCGTATGACGGTGTCAAGTGGATCGACCAGCACTACCCCTCCACGGACCTCAATGACGGGGTGCGGCTGGCGCTCGACATCGATTCCGTCCAGGTCGCTCCTTACAATCTGACCGGCTCGGGCGTCGTCATCGGCCAGTGGGAATCGAAGCACCCGGACGACACGCACGTCGATCTGGCCGGCCGCGTGACGAATGTGGACGACCAGTGGCCGGTCGGCGACCATGCGACGCAGGTAGCCGGCACGATGATCGGCGACGGCCGACTGCTGCCCGACCGCCGCTATCGTGGCATGGCCACCGCCGCCACGCTCGTCTCGTACCACTCGTGGGACAACGTCAGCGGCCTGCGCAGGCAGTACCAGGAGGCCATCCGGGACTATCAGATCGACATCGCCAACAATTCCTGGGCCAAGGTCGAATGGCACGCCTACAAGGATTACACGGCGGCCATGGACGGCATCGTGCGCGGCTCGCTGGGCAAGCCGATTTCGATTGTCTGGGCCGTCGGCAACGAGGGCGGCTGGGCAACCGTTCTGTGCACCGCCGTGGGCAAGAACGTCGTGACCGTGGGTGCAACGAACTCCGACGACAATTCCCTGTGGGCGTGGAGCAACAAAGGCCCGACCGAGGACGGACGGCTCAAGCCGGACGTGGTCTCGCCCGGCTGCGAGGTACGCAGCGGCGGCTCGATCTGGTCCACGCTGCCGGGCAATCGCTACGGCGGCTCGTGCGGCACGTCCCTGGCCGCACCGTCGGTCTCCGGCGCCATGGCCCTGATCCTCGAAGACTGGCGTGCCACGCATGACGGCGACCCGCTGCCCTCGACGGTCAAAGGTCTCCTGATCCACACGGCGACGGACCTGGGCAATCCGGGCCCGGATCATCGTTTCGGCTACGGCCTGATTAGCGCGAAAAAGGCGATCGACCTGGTCCGGGCCGACACGCTGGACGACGCGATCGTGGAAGGGGTGATCGGTTGGCAGGGCGAGCGGGACCTGTATACGCTGCGAGTCGGGTCCGGCGAAGAGGAGTTGAAGATCTCGCTCGTCTGGGATGACTACCCGGCCGATCCCCTCACCGCCCACGCGCTGGTGAACGACCTGGACCTCGTGGTGATCGGCCCGGACGGGAAACGGCGCTACCCCTGGCGGCTGGACCCGTACGAGCCCAATAGACCGGCCGAGCGGACGGAGGCTGACCGCACGAATAACATCGAGCAGGTCTGTGTCGAGAAGCCTCAGAAGGGAACGTGGCAGGTCGCGGTCTGGGGCGTGACCGTGCCGCAGGAACATCAGACCTACTCGCTGCTGATGACCAGGGGCGGCCTGGTCCCGGTCTCGGCGGGTACTTCCATCCTCTCTGTCACGGGCTATCTCGGAAACGCCGTGGCCGAGTTCGACGATTCGGGCGATCTGATTCTGCAGGGCGCCCTGATCGCACATGCCGAGCCGACGCCGCCCCCCGGCGCGTTCGTTTTCCGCAGTCCCGATCAGAGCATCGCCGGCTATATCGATCTGCTTGGCAACCTGTCCCTCCGCGGCGACGTGAGCGAGTTATCCGACTGCTCCCTGACCGGCGGCGGCTTCACCGTGCGCGACTGGTTCGGCAATACCGTCGCCTGCGTCGACGCCGGCGGCAACCTCTGCCTCGCCGGCCGGCTCCACTGGAATCCGTGAAAACACCGGTGGGACAAGCGCCGCGCCCTCGGTGGCGAGAGCATGACCCAATCCGGACAGGTTTCCTACAATCCTCTTTCCGCGTGTATACATCTTTCGTCAGGCGGTCGTACATATTATATGGATGAGCCGATACGATTCGATGTCCGATGAAGCCTTGATCGAGGCAATTCAGCAGGGCGAGGGAGATGCTGCAGCCTGCCTGTATCACCGGCATATCGACCGGGTCCATCGCATCTGCTATCGGATTGTGCTCGACAGGGCACAGGCGCCGGATTGCGTCCAGGAAGTCTGGCTCAAGGTCTTCCGGAACATCGGCCGGTTCCGATGCGAAAGGTCGTTTGCCATTTGGCTGAACTCCGTCGCCGCTAACACGGCCATCGATTACTACCGCAGATGGAAAAGGCAAGGGAACCGCGTCGATCTCGAAACGTGCACGGAATCATTCCTGTCCGAGGAGGGAGTGAGAGATCGGGAACTGGATGACGCGATCACACAGCAACGAATTCACGATGCTCTGGAGGAGATCAGTATCAAGCAGCGGACCGCGTTCGTTCTGCGATACTTCGAGGGTATGCCCCTGTCGGAGGTCGCCCGCCTGCTTGGCTGCCGAAAGGGCACGGTCCGAACTCACATTCATCGGTGCCTGGTCGCGCTGCGGGAGAAGCTGACTATGAAACTCGATCAGTAAAGGTTCAAGCATATGAGAAATCGGCGGTTTTCGTTTGAAGAGTTCAAGGCCCTGTTCCCCCGTGGGTTTGCATCGCCGGAAGACCTGCTGCGGGAGTACAACTCCCTTCTCTCGGTTTTCGAGCAACTGGACCGGATGGCCGTGCCCGAACTGTCCTGCCGCGCGAAAGCGGAAATATTCCGACGCTCCTGGCGGCAACCGCGGCGCGATTGCTCGCGGATACGGCTATGGTTCGCCTTTTTCCGGCAGCCGGCCGCCACATTTGCTCTGGGCATCGTTTTCGGATGCATCCTGATGCTCGCTGTTTTGAGCCGCCGGCCGGTCCCTCCCCGACCGACGGTGGCAAACCAGCCGTTGACGATCGAGCGCACCCGGTACATGGAAGTCTATAAGGGCAGACTCGTCGAGGAATTGTATCCGCAGATTGAGGATCCCAAGATCGTGTTGGAAAAGCCCGAGAGGGCTTCCACGTCACAGCGTGTCCTGTATGGAACACTGGACGATGGCGAGATTTACGTCGTGTGGAATCTATAATAAAAGGAGAGCAGACGATGCAGATACGAACGATGTTTGTCGCGGGCCTGGGACTCCTGTTGGCCTCAGGCGTGTCGTGGTCACAAGAGCAGCTTTCGCGGGCGCCGAGAGGTGCCGAGCCTATTTTGTCTCCGGAAGGGTACGTGACGAAAATCGTCACGCTCCGGCATTACCCGGTCCTGGAGATGGAAGACATCATCAGGGCGATTGCCGGGGAAGAGGAAGTCAAGATCCGCGCGGACGCCAGCACGAGTCGACTCATCATGCAAGCGCCCGCGGAACGCCTGAAGGAGATCTTGCTCCTGATCCAGCAACTGGACGTCGCCGGCGCCGGGACCGTGCAGGGCCAGTATCTGACGTACCGCGTCTACATGCTGGAGATTCCCTCGAAGGGCCGGGATTTCCAGCCGTTTTCCCTCGTTCTGGAGAGCTCCTCCCAAGTGCCCTCCGCAGAGTTGTTGGACGCCCTGAAGGACAAGGAATTGCAGATCGGGAGCTTGTTTCAACGTGATGAACGGAACGAGGATGAAAAACGGGAGCTTGTGATCCTGGGGCGGGTGGCCTCCCGGGAGGCGATCAAGCGGGTGGTCGAGAAAATCCCGGGCTCCCGGGTCAGGCAACTGGTGTGGGATGACGAAACGTTCACGGCCGAGATTCCGGCGGCACAGATTACGCGATTGCCCCCGCAACTGCAGGAGCACCTGCGGAAATTTCTGGGCGACGAGATACAGACGGTAGGGTATTGGTTCGGCAGTCTGTCGTTTCCCGGCGAGATCAAGGCTCCCATCGGGCCGTGGATGCTGGAGTTGAAGGCCCGATCGGATTACAGAACGAATCAGGCCCGTGACCTGCTCCTCGAGATCGAAGTCAATCGAGAATCCCGTGTTCTCTTTATGCCTTCGACCCGCATTCTGTCCAATTCCGTCCAGGGCAGGATCGGCAAGCCCATTATCATCGGGTACAACCGGGACTCGTATGGAACGCGAACCATGGGAGCGATGGTGATTCTGCCGGAGTCGGACGCTGCTCAGTCAGACGCCGCGGGAAAGAATGCCCCCTGACGGGCGTCATGATAAGGAGAACATACTATGTGGAACGCGAAGTTCTGTCCCTGCGCGCTATATCTTGCTTCCCTCACCGTTTTGGCCGTTGTGAACGGAGTCAATCTCTCCGAGCCGGCAGGCAACGAGCCGTTATCCGTGGTCCACTATCCCGATCAGAGCGGCTCTCTGGAAGCACGGTGGCAATGGGCGTTGGCGCAGATTCCGGCTCATCCGGGCGCCGAGCACGTGTGGATGGGGTTCAGCAGCCGGCGGCTGATGCACGAAAATGCCTTCATCGGGCGTTGGCCCGTCAGTCCTGACTACCCGACGTTGAGTGAGTTGGTGTACGGCGTCCGGGTGGAGTTGCCCCGGCTCTCCTATTCCCGGCGGAAGACGCCGCGCACGGTGGCCAAGGAAGTAGCCTGCTTACTGGAAGTCGAGCGGGCCTCCGGCCGCATAGAGCAGGTTCAAACCAGCGACATCGCGCTGTCGGTCTATATGATGCGGGGCGTCCTTTTCTGGCTCGGAGAGGTCGGCCGGGAGCAAGCCGTATCTCTCTTCCAGAGTCTCTATCGCAGCGCCGAGGACGACAATTTGAAGGTCCGGCTGGTGGCACATATCGCCGAGGCACAGAACGACCAGGCGCTGTCCTTTCTGGGCGAGGTCCTGAAGAAAGAGAAATCGGAACGTGTCCGCCGTGAAGCGGTGCATGACCTCGGGGGGCACGACAACCAGAAAGCCCTGGAGATTCTGCTTCGCACCGTGCGACAAGACCCTTCGGATACCGTCCGGCGGGAGGCGGTGGGGACGATGGGCCGTCTCGGATCGCCCGGCGCCGAGAATGCGTTGATCGAGATCGCCAAGGCTGGACCTTCTCCGAGCGTGCGACGAGAAGCGATTCATGCGCTGAGCCAGCGGACTTGCCCCGCGATCGTCGAGTGCCTGGGCGGCCTCATCAACAGTCAGGACCAACCTTGGGAGAACCAGCGCGCGGCGCTGGAGGTGTTGGCCCGCATGGAAAGCGCGGAAGCGCTGGATATGTTGATCCAGACGGCCCAGACCCATGCCAATTCCCGGGTCCGACGCAAGGCGATCGACGAGCTGCGAGGGCACTCTTCGCCCGGGGTCGTCAATTGCCTGGTCGGTATCGTGAATCAGGACAAAGACGAAGCCATCCAGCGCAAGGCGTTGGAGGCATTGGCGCAGATGGAGAGCCGGGAGGCGCTGGATATGTTGATCCGGGTCGCGAAGGCGCACGCCAATCCTCGAATACGGGAGCAGGCTGTCGGCACGTTGCGCGATTACGCGTTTCCGGAAACTCGCGAGTGCCTGTTGAGCATCGTCAATGGCACGGAGGGGCCCGAGAGAATCCAGGTGAAGGCGCTGGAAACGCTGGCGAATATCGAGGACGAGAAAGCGCTGGACATGCTGATCCAGGTCGCCCGGACGCACAGCCGTCCCTCGATCCGTTGCCGGGCGCTCGAGGCTCTCCGGTGCTTCGATGAATGGAGCAGCAGTTCTCCCGCGGTTCTCAATTGTCTGGTGACCATCATCAACAAGAAAGAGGAGTTGGAGGAAATCCGACGGAGAGCTTTGGGCCAGTTGGCCGAGTACGGGACGAAGGATGCCTGGGAGGCGATGATTCAGATTGCGGGAGCTCACGTCGACCCCCGTATGCGGGAAGACGCGATCGACAGGCTGGGGGACGTCGACGAGTGGAGACTCGGTACTTCTCCTGACGTCACCACGTGTCTCGTAAGCGTCCTCAACAATCGGAAAGAGCTGGAGAGAATCCAACGGAAAGCCCTCGAAGCGCTGGCCCGAGCGCGGGATGAGAAGACACAGGCGATCCTGGCTCAGACGGCGACCACTCATGCCAACCCTCGCATACGCCAGAAGGCAATCGACGAACTGGGACGTACGGAGGAACTGAGCGCCGAAACTCTCCCCGGAGTTATCACGTGCCTGGAGAGTATTATTGACAATCCGAATGAGTTGGAGGAGGTTCAACGCAGGGCTTTGGATACGTTGAAGAACGTCGGACACCCGGATATTCTGGCCTACCTGAAGAAAGCGGCTCGCAGTCATCCCAACCGGAACGTCAGACGAGAGGCCCAGGAAATCGTGGCTCAGGAAATGGCCGCGTCGTGGAACAGTGAAAGATGACACGTATGGCATGAGTGCCGGCTGCAAAGGGTGAAATGCGTTCGAGGAAGCATCGTCCGGAGGGCTGCAGGGCGCCGCTGGCGGGGATCCGGATGAGGACTCTGTGCTATGGTGAGCGGACGCTGATGACCGAGTTCATCCTGGAGCAGGGCCGTACGCAGCCTGTGCATTCGCATCCGTGCGAGCAGATCCAGCCTGATTCCGCCGAGCACTAGGGCGCCCGGGGCCGGGGTGGCGGACACGGGTGTAACCACGAGGTTGTCCCAGAATAGGCTGCTGGCGTACTGCCCGGCGGAGGCGAACAGCACGCTCCGAGAAGGCAGCCCTGGGCTGACGGCAAGACTCCCGAAACCGGGGAATTCGGCGTTCGGGTCCCAGCCGGCCGCGTCGGCGCCCGTCGAAGGTCGAGCATCTGCGGGACCGGAGCCTGTCGGCGAAGGCGGGGGATGGCCCTGCGGCCGGGCTCGGCGTCCCAATGCATAATTCCGCATCGGGGACCCTTCACGGGCATGGGTGCCGCAGACGCGGCATTTTGCGTCTGGGGGTCATGCCCTGTCACTTCACACATACGTCTCAGGGCGGCGCGCGAGCCCACCCGAGGGACGTATGCCACGTTGGCGGGCAGTTGGGTGTTCCTGCACGCAACCCATGTGGCGGCCACTCCAACCCATGCCGTCCGATAAGGCGATAATGGGCCTGCTGTCTGATTTATTATGCTTGAACTTGGCGGTGAAGATGGGTATAATGGGTATTTGATACAAGTTTAGCGGAAGGAAATGCACTAATATGCGAAAACTCAGCACGATAGTGACGGCACTGCTCCTCGTTATTCCTTGTTCGGCCAGAACGCTGACCGTCGATACTAACGGCTCGGCGAACTACCGGAGCATCCAGGAAGCCATCAATGATGCCCGCCACGGCGACACGATCATCGTCAGCCCGGGGACATACCGTGAGAACGTCAGTTTCAAAGGTTGGCGCATAACGGTGCGTAGTGAAGATCCGGGGGACCTTGGCATCGTGCGGTCCACCATTATCGAGGGTACCGCCGGGGCGAGCGTCGTCTTCGAGTTCGGGGAACGCAAGGAATCCATGTTGACGGGCTTCACCATTACCGGAGGCGGGATTCTGTGCTCGGCCGCGTCGCCCACGATTGTCAATAATGTGATTCGCAACTGCACCGGCGAGGGTATCAAGGGCAGGAGCGGAGCCGCGCCGACCATTGAGGGCAACGAAATTTTCGCCAATGTTCTCGACGGTATTTATTCCTGTGACGGGCTGATCCGGGGTAATACCATCTCTGGGAACAACACCGGCATCGCCTACTGCAACGGCCCTATTCTCGACAACGTGATTTTCGAGAACGGGCCCGCCAGTGGCCTGTACCTTTGCAGCGGTGAAATTGCCGGCAATACCATCGTTGACAACTCCACGTCCGCATACGGCGGCGGATTGTTCCATTGCGGCGGTCCGATCCATAACAACATCATTGCCGGCAACCGGGCCGATTTTCACGGCGGCGGATTGTACGAGTGCAGCCAGACGATATCCAATAATACCATCGTGGGAAACCGGGCCGGCGCTACCGGTGGAGGACTGGGCAGGTGCACCGGCGTTGTCTCCAACAATATCATCGCCTTCAACGACGCGCCCCAGGGAGGCGGCATCCACGGGCCGGGCAGCTACTCGTACAACGCTTTTTGGGGCAATAGCGCCACCCATCTCGACGGCGGCGCGGTCGTGGGCGTCGGCGATATCTTCGTCAATCCTCTGTTTGTGCTGGGGGGCTATTGGGACACCAGGAACGCCTCGGACACGCGTGACGACGTCTGGGTGCACGGCGATTACCACCTGAGGTCGCAGGCCGGCCATTGGGACAGGCAAAACAGGCGGTGGGTCGGCGACACGACGACGAGTCCGTGCATCGATGCGGGCAAGCCGAGCGCGACCTGGACGGCCGAATTGTGGCCGCACGGCAAACGTGTCAATCTCGGGGCCTACGGCGGAACGCCCGAGGCGAGCCTGTCCCCCGCGGGCCTCGGTCACCCATCGGATCTGAACCACGATGAGCAAGTCGGACCCCGGGACCTCATGCTGGTCGCGACGAGCTGGCTGACACGCAAGGACCTGCTGGCAGAGGACCTGGATCGTGACGGCGTGGTGGACTTCAACGACTTCGCGGCGCTCGCGCGGGACTGGCGAGCCACTCCGGTGGTGCCGGGCCCGCCACTGCCGAGTCCCATGACGTGGGCGGAGAAACCGTATGCGACCGGCCCATACTCGATGACCATGGTGGCCACGACGGCTACGTCCACCGATGGGACCGGCGTGGAGTATTATTTCGAGGACTTCTACGCCCCGACGTACAATAGTGGCTGGATCTTCTTCGGGCCCACCGAGGAACCGCGCTGGGAGGATACGAATCTGAAGCCTGAGACGATGTATTGGTACCGTGTCAAGGCGCGGAACCGGGGCAACCGTCTCGAGACCGCCTGGTCCGAGCACTGGGGGGGTCGGACTCTTCGGGAAGACCTGGCGGCGCCGCTGCCGAACCCCATGACCTGGCAGACCGAACCCTATGGCGTGGGAGGAAGTTCCATCCAAATGACGGCGACGACGGCCGCCGATGACAGCGGCGTCGAGTATCAGTTCGAGTGCACGTCGCACGCGGCCTACGGCCGTGACTGGGGGGACAGTCCGACTTACGAGATAACCTCCGTGCCTCAGGGGCATTACAGGTTCCGGGTCCGGGCCCGGGACAAATCGCTCAACCACAACACTACGGGCTGGTCCACTGAGGTGGCGGTGGACCTGCAGCCGCCCAGCCCCGATCCGATGAAGTGGGAAATGGCGCCCAAGAAAATCCAGATCGGCGACGGCACCTGGAGTTGGCACGCGACCATGACGGCGGTGGAAGCCACCGACGAGAGCGGGGACGTCGAGTATTACTTCGAGTGTACGAACCGGTCCGCTTTCAGCAGTGGCTGGCAGAAGGGGCGCACCTACACCGTAGCCCTGGGCGGCCAGCATGTCTCCGCCAAATTCCGTGTCAAGGCGCGCGACACCTCGCCCGGCCACAATGAGACGCAGCCCTCGCCCGAGATGCCGGCCCTGTAACCGCGGTTATCAAAATGCTGCAATGGCCGACGGGCGTCACGCCAACGCAGGCGTAGGCATGCCAGGCGGTACCTCGTATCATAGTCCACTTTTCGGCCCGACCTCCCCGCGCGGGGGTGCATGTCATGTTCGTAGGTAATGCAGATATCTTGCCTGGCTTGTCACGTCGAGCGGAGCGTCAGCGCAGTCAAGGGGCCCCCCAAACGCAAAACGATGCGTCTGGGGACCCCGGGACATCTGGCGGCGAAGGGAAGGCGCCTCCTGTCCGTAGCCACATTTCCGGGGCGGGCTCTCCGCTGCGCTCCGTGTCTGGGACCCCAAACGCGAAGTAATACGGATTATGGAAAATTCCTGCGCGGCACAGACTCAGTCATCCTGAGGCGAAGCCCAAGGATCTGGCCTTCGGATGAGACGTTTCTCCCGTTCGTAACCCAGATCGTTGGGGCCCCCAAACGCAATCATTCGCGTTTGGGGAACCCCTTCACTGCGCTGCGCTTCGTTCAG
>CAYFUB010000735.1:0-19038 GCA_964346195.1 uncultured Pirellulales bacterium | reverse complement strand
CGCCGAGAGGGTGGCCCAGTCGGTTTCCACGTTCAACTGATCGATTTTGACCACGTCCTTGGCCTGTGTCAGGTTGGCTTTGACGTTCAGTTGCGAGGTCTGGAGCCGGTCCCCCTGCAGGGCCTCTCCGGTCACATTGACGTTCTCCCCGACCACTGTCGCACTGAGGTTTTCGATCTGGCCGTCCTGGATGGCGCCGGTGACGTTCGCCGAGAGTTGCCCCTGTGCCTGCACCTGGACTCCCGCCAGTTCGAGGAAGGGGGCCAGGGAACTGAGGCTCAGGTCATTGACCTCCACGGTCAGGTCTCCTGTGGTGCCGCGCAGGCTCCAGCCGGTTCTCCGGTCGGGCGTGACTTGTCCGGCCGCCTGTATCCGCCCCGGCTGATCCGCTTGGGCGACGACCATATCGACGTTGAAGCGCGAGGTGCGTCCCGGCTTGCGTATGCTCAACGTGGAGTCCAGGTCCGCGACCTTCATCGTTTCACCGCGGCGTCCGGTAACCTGAACGCTGCCATCGCGAACGACCACATCGTTCAGGCGCGCGAGATCGTCCATGTCGACCTGCGGGCCTTCTTCCGCCGTCGGTGCCGGGCGCTCTCTCAAGTCGATGGCGATGCGCGGCTGATCGATCACCGTGCGGCGCAACGCCAAGTTGCCCGTCAGCAGGCTGCTGTAGCTGGGCTGGGTCGTGATGTGATCGACATCGACCTGGGGCCAGCCGTTCTGGCCTCGGAAGCTGAAGTCCGCCACCCGCACTCCACTCAGCCATCCAACCGTCAAGTCGCCGATGTCCGCCTGGCCCCCCGTGCTGTGGCTGATCCTGGCCTGAACCCAGCGTGTGAACCGCCCGGAAGAGAGGACCACGGGAACCAGCAGCACGATCAAGAGGATGAGAATCAGTATGATCCCCAGTACCCAGAGCCATATTCTGGGCCGAATCGTTTCCTTCGGGGTTGCCGTGTCCTGCCTTTGCGTCTCCATTTGCTTCTCCATTTGCTTCTCCATTTGTCAACCTCCGAATCAGTCGTCCTAAAGTTCGTCCATGACCTGTAGCGGTGCAAGCCCTTTCTGGTCAAAAAACAGAAATCTCGGGCCTGCCCGCCCGGAGTTTGCCCCCTGGTGGTACGATTCGGCGTTTTCCGGGTTCACGGCGCAGGTTGTGCCGGCCGTAGACGCGTGCGATTCAGAGGTTCTCTGTAGTTGCAGGGGCATTCTTCATTTTCGCGGCAGGCCAGGCAAATAAAGTAAGGGCGAGTAATCATTCGCCTCTGCCACTGGAAGAAAGTCCACGACTGATACGGATTATGAAAAATTCTTGCGTCCCGTGTGTCATCCCTTCGGCTTCGCCTCAGGATGACGGAGTCCGCCGCGCAAGGATTTTTCCTAATTCGTATGAGTTCTTCATGCCGGACGCAAGCACAGGGCTTCCACGGCACAACAGGCCGTTCGAATGTGAGTGGTATGGGAGAGCGGCGCTACCGCGATTGTACGGCCGTGGACTGTAAGTGCTTGCCTGTATGAGGAACGGAAACCGGCCTCTGCGCGACACAGCTTGCCTGTAGCCATGCTGTTCGGTTGACCGGGGCGGTTCAATCAATCCTTCATGATCTCATCGGACTTCTGCGAGACGGTCTTATCCACCTTCTCGGAGAGTTCTCTCGTGATGTCATCAACCTGCTTCTTGGCCGAATCCAGGTCGTCTTCGGTAATCTCCCCGTCTTTTTCCTGCTTTTCGAGGTTCTTATTGGCGTCCCGCCGGATGTTGCGGATGCTCACCTTGGCCTGCTCACCGTTCTGCCGGGCCTGCTGCACGAGCTGTTTTCTTCTCTCGCCGCTCAGGGGCGGGATATTCAGCCGGATGAACTTGCCTTCTATGATGGGCGCGATGCTCAAGTCGCTGCTCTTGATGGCTTTCTCAATATCCTTGACGGAGGCGGGATCGAACGGCTTGATCACCAGCATATCCGCTTCGGGCGCGGAGATCGTCGCCAGAGATTTCAAAGGCGTGGGATTGCCGTAGTATTCGACCTTGATGTGCTCCACGAGTGCGGGCGTGGCCCTGCCGCCCCGGAATGATTTGAGCTCGTCCTGGAGCACGTCCACGGCTTTTTGCATTTTCGATCTGGCTTCTGAGACGACTGCTTGCGTTGCCATCGATTACACCTATTCCAATTGATTATTGATTAAGGATTATGGACTATTGGTGGAAGCGCACTTCCCTTTGAACAGCAATCATCCACTGTCAATCAGGGTTCCCACCGGTTCGCCGCAAACGGCCTTCGTGATATTGCCCTTCTTGAAGATATTCAGGACGATGATCGGGATATGGTTGTCCCGGCATAAGCTGATGGCGGCATGGTCCATGATCCGCAAGCCCTGCTTCAGCACGTCGTCGTACGAGAGCTTGGGCAGGAGCTTCGCCTGGGGATTCTTCTGGGGATCATCGCTGTAGACCCCTTCCACCTTTGTGGCCTTCACAAGCACCCGCGCTTCGAGCTCGGCGGCCCGCAGAGCGGCACAGGTATCGGTGGTGAAAAAGGGGTTGCCCGTCCCGCCGGCCAGGATGACGATGCGCCCCTGCTCGAAGTGCCGCAGTGCCCTGCGGCGGATGAACGGCTCGCACATTGCCGCCACTGCGATGGCGCTCAGGACCCGGGTTGGCTGCCCCAGTTTTTCCAGAGTTTCCTGCAGGGCACACGCATTGATGATCGTCGCCAACATGCCCATGTAGTCTGCGGTATTTCGGGGAATGTGGCTCTTTCGCGAGAACGATTCGCCGCGGATGAAGTTGCCCGCGCCGACAACAACCGCGACCTGGGGGCCAAGCCTGGAAATCTCCGCAATCCGCTCCGCCAGCGATTCCAGTGCCGCACCGTCGATACCGAACTCGCCGGGCTTGCAGAAACTCTCTCCGGAAAGCTTCAGGAGCACGCGACTGTATTTACATTCTCCCATGGTCCGAAACTCACCTCTCCGTAGCGTAAGTCTCGCTCAGCCGCCAAGTTGCGCCAATCACGGCTACCCCACGGCGAATCTGACGAATTGCCTGATGGTCGCTTGGCCGCCGGCTTGCTTGGTCGCCTCAGCCAGCATCTGCTCTACGGTCTTGGTGTCGTCCTTGACAAAAGGCTGCTGGAGCAAGCAATAATCACTATGAAACTTCTTCATCTTGCCTTCCACGATGCGGCTGACAATCTCGGGCGGTTTGTTCTGCACCTGGGCGGCGTAGATGGCCCTCTCCCGCTCGATTACCTGGGGATCGAGGCTGGCAGCATCCAGGGCCAGAGGCTTGCTCGCCGTGATATGCATGGCGATATCCGAGGCCGCCTGCTTGATCACGGGCGACTGAGCAGCCTCTTCACTATCGGCATCGATCTGCACCATGCTGCCCACTTTCTTGTTGAAGTGGATATAGATGCCGATCAGCCCCGTGCCTTCGACGCGGAATCTCACGTAGTCGCCCAATTGGACCTTCTCTCCCGTCTTGCTCACGACTTCCGTGAGCACCTCCTGGAAGCTCTTTCCCGCGATGACGGTCTGGAGCACGCTTTCGGGTCCCTGGTCGGCCGCGGCCGAGCCGATATAGTCGTGAATATCGCGGGCCAGTGTCAGGAAGTCGTCGCTCTTGGCCACGAAATCCGTCTCGCAGCATAAGGTGGCCAGGGCCGCCGTCTTGCCATCTGAGCTTTGCCACGATACGACGGTGCCCTCAGAGGTCTCGCGCTCGGCACGCTTGGCCAGCGTGGCCAGCCCTTTCTTACGGAGGATATCCATGGCCTTGTCCATATCCCCATCTGCTTCCTCCAGCGCCTTCTTGCAGTCCATCATGCCCTGTCCGGACATCTTTCGCAGTTTTACGACTGTTGCCGCCGAGATTTCCGCCATGTCACCGACTCCCGTTCATTTTGATTGTCGCGTTCTACCATGCAGGTATGTGGAGGCGCCTGCCGCCGGGTGCTAGGTGCCGGAGGAGGGCTGCTCCGGCTCCTGTGCCGGCTCGCTCTCCTGCGCCGAGGGCGTTTCTTCGCCTTCCGCCGTTTCCTCGCCGACGGTTGCGACAGCAGAGGCCTGCGCGCCGTCGGCACGTGCCATGGCCGACCGTCGGGACCGAACCCGTCTCGGCCTGGGCGCAATCTCCTGCTGGCGGACGGAGACCATCGTCTTGCCGATCGCGACGGCGTCGGCCAACTCATTGAGGATGATCTCGATGGCACGAATGGAATCATCGTTGGCCGGGATGGCGACGTCGACCGTGTCCGGGTCTGAATCGGTATCGAGGACGCCGACCGTGGGGACACCGAGCTTACGGGCCTCGCGCAGGGCCAGGTACTCTTTCTTTGCGTCCACCACGACGACGGCCCCGGGCAGCCGCGTCATCTTCCTCACGCCTTCGAGGTTCGTGCGAATTTTGCGCATCTCCCGCTTGAAACGAGAAGCCTGTTTCTTGCTTTCGGCCTCCATGGTTCCGTCCAGCTCCATCGACTCCAGTTGTTCCAGCCGCTGGAGCCGGGAGCGAATGGTGCGAAAGTTGGTGAGCATGCCCCCGAGCCATCGTTCCGAGACATAGTGCATGCCGCATCGGTTTGCCGCCGCCTCGACGGCCTTCTGGGCCTGCCGTTTCGTCCCGACGAAGACGACATCGCTGCCTGACGATACGATCTCAGCCAGCAGTCTTTTGGCAATCAGTATGCCTTTGAGCGTCTCTTTTACGTCGATGACGTGTATATTGCCCCGCTTTGCGAAGATAAACGGGGCCATCTTCGGATTCCACCGGCTGACGCCGTGCCCGAAGTGGACCCCAGCATTGATGAGTTCACGCGCCAACTGTTTAGCCACAAAAAGCTCCAAATAACTCTGAACTATTCTTGATCTGCAGACACGAACCGCCAAACTGACCGAAAATAATGAAATCTGCACCCCGTGTCAAGCACTTTTATGCCGATAATTTGCCGGCAAATCCCGTGGCTGTCTGCTTTTGCGAGAATGACGGTGGCCGCACCACGATGTGTCAATTACCCGTATCCGGAGTCCGGGTCCCGAAAAATCGACCTTCTTCGCCGACAGCGCGGCGCCGGGGGGAGCGGAGCGGGTGGTCCCGATACGGACGGCATGTTCCTGAATCCCCCGCAGGCAGGAAGGCCGCTTTTGTTGCTTGCCGGCGCCGGCAGGATTTTTGACGGTGTGATGCTGGCGCTGCCTGCGAAATGCAGTACCGTGCCCGCGCGGGACTTTCAGTACCAGATGACGATGACGATGTTAGGCTCGGTCTTTTTCTCCTGGACTTCGCCCATGATCACGTTCGTGCGTTTGACCACGACAGAGGGATTTTCCTTGAGCCAGCCCGTGATCTGTTCTTCGAGGAATTTGATCGCGCCGGGATGCAGCTTGGTGAAGAAGGTCTTGCAGGCGGTAATCCGCTCAGCCAGGCCGGCACTCGCGGCAGGTCTGGGCCCCGCGGGTCTGACGCCCGGAGGTCTCGAGGCCGGGGGTCTCGGCGCTTGGGCGGCAGGTTTCGGAATCTGAGCCGGCGCGCCGGCGCCTCCGCCCAGATTCAGGGGAGCGCGCGAGACGTTTGGAGGGCTGCCGGCCGGATTCACCTCCGGTCGGCTCGGCTCGTCAGGGCCCATGTCGAATGGTATCGGTTCATCCAGGTTGTTGCTGCGTTGGGAATTGTTGCCCACGTTATCCATCTACGGCCCTCCATACAAGGCTGCCTCAACTCTGTTTTTGTTCCTGCGGCCTGGCGGTCTCTTCCTGAGACTGTTGCGGGGGCGGTTCCGATTCGTTCGTTTGTTCCTCGGGCTTCTCAATTTTCTGTGCATCCTACGGGGGCGGCTCTTTCACGTCCCCGGCCGGCGGCTGGGTGTCTGGCGCGGACTGTTCCGGGGGGCTTTGGGCCTCTTCTCTTGCCTTTTCAAGCTCGGCTTTGGCCTTTTCGGCCTCGATCCTGGCCTTCTCTTTTGCCTTTTCGAGTTCGGCCTGGGCCTTTTCGGCCTCGATCCTCGCCTTCTCGGCCTCGGCTTGGGCCTTTTCGGCTTCGATCCTGGCCTGTTCGGCCTGCTCGGCTTTGGAAACCGCTTCCGCGGCCTTGGTGCTCTCTTCCTCCGCCGCGGCCTTGGCCCGCTCGAGTTTGACCCGCAGGTCCTGGAGTTCTTGATCCTTTTCCATCGCCTGCAGCCGGGCGGCCGTTCTCTGTGCCTCCGATTCCTGCTGTGCGCTGCGCGCCGCCTCCAGCTCTCGTGTATATTCCTGCTCACGGGCCTTCGTGCCCAGCGGGTCCATCATCTTCTCGTGCAGCGCCTGGGTCATCGGCGAGGTATGCCGTTCCCTCACCTTATCCATCATCTCCTGATTGGGCACGCCGCCCGTGGAGATTGTCGGTGTGATGATGAAGATGACCTCTTTGGCCCGCTCCTCGAAATCCCGGCCGGAGAACAAGAGGTTCAGAATAGGGATGTCTTTCAGAATCGGCACGCCGCGAACCACGTCCCGTTTCTCGGTCTTGCGGATGCCACCGATGATGAGACTCTCGCCGTGCCGGATACGGTTGTCCTTGTTGGTCACGGTCCGCTCGGTCACGATGGGCAACTGCTTGATGCCTTCCGGCGTCAGGTAGGCAGCGATCTGCGCCTGGGTTTCCAACCCGATATACCCGTCGGCATACACATGTGGCGTGATCTGGAGCGAGTCGATAATGTCGTAGTACTCGGTCCTCGTCTCAATGAAGGAGCTGTCGCCGTAGCCGCCTCTCAGGAAAATCTGCTGCAGGGGTACGTGCTCTTTGGCCTGAATCTTGGCCATCTGTCCATTGACAACCTCAAGAGTCGGATTCATGAGGATCTTCAGGTAGCCGCGGGACACGAGAATATCCACCAGCGCCTCGAACCGGTGCCCTTCCTCACCCCGGCTGACGCCGATCTTGAGGCCGAATTTCGCTCGGGCCGGGTCCCGCAAAGCGGCGCCCGGGAAGGCTGGCAGCAGAGTGCCACTACTGTCCACCTTGCCGCCCAGCGCTATCCCCTCGCCGAAGAGGTTCTGGATGAGGAGCGTGGTCTCGCGGTCCATCGTCAGGTCGGCGTACAGTTCCGAGACCATGCAGTCGATCCGTACCTGGATCGGCGGCACATCGGTCGCCTCGATCACCGCCAGGATGGCATCGATGTCGGGCTCGGTGGGCGCTCGGACAATGAGCTGATTGGTCTCGGGGTTGGCCGTGACCGTGTAATCGTGCAGGAGGGTCTGCGGCTTGCCCTTTTCATCGAACACGCGCACGGCAAACTGCTCGTGGATGAGCTCCCTCATCTTCTCCGCCGTGTGATACCTGGCGAAGTAAAACAGCTTCCACTCCTCCACCCCCCCGACGAGCTGCTTCACTTTTTGGGGGGGCAACTTGTAAACCGCGGGAACAGGGATGTTGGGCTCCTCGGCGGCCTCGATCTCGCTGAGCTCGCGCAGGATGTTCTGTGCTTCAATCGCAGTGACACGCTCGTCCGGCCAGTCCTGACAGCCAACCAGGCCCACGGACGCAAGAATAGAAAGAGCCACAAGCAGTCTCTCACGGCGGCTGATCTTGTGGCTGTCATTACCCATGGGCCTGTACCAGTCGTTTCTACCTATGATCCTGAAGCTCCATCTGTGTTTTTTCTACCCCTCAAACCTCCTTTCCGCGCAGGTAGACGGCGCCAAGGAGAATTCTATTGCATCCTTTCTCTTATCGTCAAGGCAATTTTGATTGGATTAACAAAAATCCGGCTTCTCATTTTGCCTATATTACAGGGATGAACAAATCTCATTTTCCGGCTAATCTATTCATATGACAAGGAAAGAACGAAAAAACGTGACGGTTGGCTTCGTGGCGCTCGGCTGCCCGAAGAACGTGGTGGACAGCGAGAGAATGCTGGCCCAGATCGTGGAGGCGGGATTTCTCATCACGGGCGAGCCCGAGCGGGCCGACGTCGTAGTCGTCAACACCTGCGGCTTCATCGAGCCGGCGACGCTCGAATCTCTTGAAGCCATCCGACAGGCCGTGACGAGTAAGAAGATGGGAAATATCCGCAAGATAGTCGTCGCGGGCTGCCTGTCACAGCGCCTCGGTGACGAGCTTCTCACCCGGACCGAGGGCATCGATGCCATCGTGGGCCTGGAACATCGCGACGCCATCGTCCAGGTGATCCGCGCCACTCTGGCATCCGACCAGCCGCGAATCTTCCGCGGGCCCGCCCCGTGTATGGTTGCCGATGACCGGGTCAGGCTGCGAATCGGGCCGGTCCACTCGGCGTATCTTCGCATCAGCGAAGGGTGCGACCATCGCTGCTCGTTCTGCACGATCCCCTCCATCCGCGGCCCGTTTCGGAGCAAGCCCCCCGAGCTGGTTCTCGCTGAAGCACGGGAACTGGTCGCATCCGGGGCGGTGGAGCTGAACCTCATAGGGCAGGACACCACGTTGTATGGTCGGGACCTGAAGATGAAAGGCGGGCTCGTCTCTGTGCTTCGAGAGATGGGGGAGATTGCCAGCCTGTCGTGGGTGCGGCTGCTCTATGCGTATCCTACCGGCATCACGGGCGACCTTATCAGGACCATCGCGAAGAGCGGAAAGGTCGTTCGTTACCTCGATCTTCCGATCCAGCATGCCAGCGACAGGATTCTCAGGGCCATGCGCCGGCCCGACACCAAAGATAGTTTGCGAAAAGTCATCGAGAACCTTCGTACTGCCGTATCCGATATTGTCTTGCGAACGACGGTAATAGTCGGCTTCCCGGGTGAGACAGAGAAGGAGTTTGGCGAGCTCCTGGAGTTCATCCGGTGGGCTCGATTTGACGCGCTCGGCGCCTTCCCCTTCTTTCCGGAGGCCGGGACTGCCGCCGCCGGGTTCCCCGATCAGGTCCCCGACGAGATGAAGCAGGCCCGGCTCGAGGAGTTGATGCTGGCACAGCAGGAAATCGCCTTCGCCGCAAACAGCCGGCGAATCGGCAGCCGGCTGACCTGCCTCGTAGAGGCCGCAGGCCGGAGGCTGGAGGGCGGAGAAAGTCGGCGGCCTCAATCTGCAATCCGCAATTCGCAACCCGCAATTGGCCGCGGGCGTTTCTATGGGCAAGCGCCGGATATCGACGGCATCTGCCTCATCGAGAATTGCTCCGCCTCGCCCGGCCAATTTGTGGACACAGAGGTGATCACAACGGAAGGCTATGATCTGCTCGTCCGGCAAATTTGATATTGAAGCGGTCTCCGAGCCTCAGTAAACTCGTCGCCATGTGGAAATGGGTGCCGAACATACTGACATTCACACGGCTCGGGCTGACGATTATTTTCCTGCTGATAGTTCTGTATTCGCCCTGCGTCGCCGGGCGTTCGTTCTTCCTGGACGTTGCCTTCGTTCTGTTCGTCATCGCCGGGCTGACGGATATGGTGGACGGCTACATCGCCCGGCGGTGGAATGCCACAAGCAAGTTCGGTCGGATGATTGACCCGCTGGTTGACAAGATACTGGTCTGCGGCGCTTTCGTTTCCTTTGCCATCATCGGTGTGCCGAAGCTGTTTGACCGGGGGCCGGTCACACTGGCAGTCATTCACTGGTTGGTCGCAACGGTTCTTATTGCCAGAGAGGTCTATGTCACGGTCCTGCGTCATATCGCGGAGGCACGCGGCATCAACTTCGGCGCCGTCGCTCTGGGCAAGATCAAGATGTTCGTTCAATCCTTCGCCATCGGGACCGTGCTGATCAAAACGGCCCATGTGCAAACGGCGACCTGGGGACACTGGTTCACGATGGTTGTCCTTGCGCTCATGGTTGTGGCGACCGTCGCTTCCGGCCTGCAGGCCACAAAACGGATGAGAACGCCACCGAATTGATCGGGGAGCACTATGAGAAGCCTGCCATTTCGCGGAATCCCATGCGCCTTGTTCATCTGCTGCTGCATGGCACTGTCTGTCTCGGTTTCTCCCGCCGGCCAGGGCACCGGCGAGTTCCTGCCCCCGCTGCCGGAGGGCCAGACCTGGAAGCTGGCCTGGAGCGATGAGTTCGAGGGCAACGCGGTCGATCAATCGAAATGGGAACTGCTCGGCGACTGGAAGCGGCGGGATGGCTACTGGGTGAAAGAGGACGCGTATCTCGACGGCCGGGGACATCTGATCCTGCGCACGAGGAAAGATGGCGACCGGTACACCTGCGGGGCCGTCCGCACGAAAGGCAGATTCGAGCATCGGTACGGCTATTGGGTGTGCCGGTGCAAGTTCCCCGAGCAGCCCGGCCACTGGCCCGCCTTCTGGCTTATGGCGGACGGTGTGGGCAAGATCGGCGATGGCGGCCGCGACGGCACCGAGATCGACATCATGGAAAAGCCCTGGCGCGAGGATCGCACGACCCAAAACCTGCATTGGGATGGCTACGGCAAGGAGCATCAGCACGTCGGCACCACGTTCACGGTCCCGG
Organism: uncultured Pirellulales bacterium; assembly: GCA_964346195.1. Classification (GTDB taxonomy): domain Bacteria; phylum Planctomycetota; class Phycisphaerae; order Sedimentisphaerales; family Anaerobacaceae; genus PLanc-01. The sequence goes on along the minus strand of CAYFUB010000735.1, from coordinate 8,609 downwards.
GCCTGAGCGAGGGCTTTCACACTTTCGGCCTGTACTGGACGCCACGGGAGTATGTGTTCTATGTGAACGGGCAGGAAACGTGGCGCACCAGCGCCGGTGGGGTGTCCCAAGTTCCGCAGTTTGCCAAGCTTACGGAGGAAATAGGCAAATGGGGCGGTAACATCACTCAGGCCAGGCTACCCGATGAGTTCGTCGTGGATTACGTTCGGGTCTATGACGGCTTAGGCCAGGGACAATCCGTGGAGAACTACCGGAGGAAGGCACTGATCTGCCAGGCGGCCAACGTCCGTCCGTCGCCGCAACAACTGGCCTGGCAGGAGCTGGAATTCATCGCGTTCATCCACTACACGGTCAACGCCTTCACGGATAAAGAATGGGGCGACGGGACCGAGGACCCGGCCATCTTCAACCCGACGCAACTCGACGTTCGCCAGTGGGTCAGAACCTGCAAGGATGCGGGTATGAAGATGATTATCCTTACCGCCAAGCATCACGACGGCTTTTGCCTGTGGCCCAGCAAGTACACGGAGCACTCGGTGAAGAGCAGCCCGTACAAGAACGGCAAGGGCGACATCGTGGGCGAGCTGGCCCAGGCCTGCCGCGAGGCGGGTTTGAAACTCGGCCTTTATCTCTCACCCTGGGACCGCCACGAGCCGACCTACGGTGACACGGAGGGCTACAACCGGTTCTACAGGAGCCAGCTTCGCGAGCTCCTCAGCAACTACGGCGAGGTTACGGAGGTGTGGTTCGACGGGGCCAAAGGCCCCGACGCGAAGGATATGGAATACGACTGGGCCGGCTACTACGCCATCGTTCGCGAGCTTCAACCGAGCGCGGTTATCTTCAACGGCCCGGATATTCGCTGGGTGGGCAACGAGCGTGGCTACGCCCGCGAGAGCGAGTGGAGCGTGATGAACCGCAATGATAAGCTCTTCGGCTTCATCAGCCCGACGAAGAAGGACCTGGGCAGCCTCAACGCCCTCGGCGGCGGCGAGCGGCTGATCTGGTATCCCGCCGAGACCGATGTCTCTATCCGACCGGGCTGGTTCTACCACGCCAGAGAGGACGACAAGGTCAAGTCCGTCGAGCACCTGCTCGACATCTACTTCAGCTCCGTCGGTTACAACAGCGTTCTTTTGTTGAATCTCCCGCCGGATAGAAGGGGCCTGATTCACGAAAACGACGTGCAGCGGCTGCGCGAATTCCGCAAGGTCCTCGACGCCATCTTCGCCGAGAACCTCGCTCTGCAAGCAAGAGCGAGAGCCTCCAATGTAAAGGGCGACAACCCCGCGTTCGCCGCCGACAAAATCACCGACGGCGACGAGGAAACCTACTGGGCCACCGACGATTGGACGACCGCCGCGACCGTGGAGTTCGACCTGGATCGGGATGGCACGTTCAACGTGGCGGAGCTTGCCGAGCACATCAAGACAGGTCAGCGCATCTCCGAATTCGCTCTCGACGCCTGGGCCGGCGGCGACTGGAAGGAATTCGCCCGCGGCACGACCGTCGGTTACCAGCGGCTGCTCCGTTTCCCTGATGTCACGACCTCCAAGGTGCGTCTGCGGATCCTCGATTCCCGCGTGAGCCCGACGCTCTGTGACTTCGGGCTCTACAAAGCCCCATCACCGAACGAGGTTCCGGGCGGGTCATAATCCTCTGTGGTCGCTGACCGCTGGCGCGCAGCGCACGCTTCTTCCGGCGGGGCAAAGAAGGCCGGCGGAAACCACAAGTGCTTGAGACACAACCAGTTAAGGAAATTCCGAGGACCGGTTTCCTTAAACATCATGAACTCAATCTCCATTCTCCGCAACGTTCTGAAGAAAGAAGCTTGACACAGCGGTCCCTATAGACTATATTGTTGGCTCAGAATGGAGCGAGAAAGGAGTCTCACTGCGTCATCGTGTCCCCGGACGGGGCCGCCTCACGCCGCGCGGGTGCCGATGCGAAACCGATCTGGCGTGTTGCTCGGCAGGCGACCGTCCGACGCATGACGCATACGCCGGTTGAAGGTCATACTGCCCAGTGGGCGCCGGCTTCTTACGAATGCGGCGCGGCTGAGCATCACGTGACGTTGAGTTGGAGGAGGCACAATCGTGAAAAGTGCACGGAGTTTCCTTATCGCGGCGCTGCTGGTTTGCCTGTCGGCGAACTCGGTGGACGCATTTCATAGCATCTCTGTGGGCATACCGGGAGTCATTGATCCTTATGCTCCCTGTCCCGGTCCTGACACGCCGGGCGGGACCACGCTGTACCCCATCGAGTACCTGCCCATTCCCGGCCCCGGCGTCTTCTATGCTCTGGAGTGGCAGTTCTCCGGAGAGCAGAGATATACACCCAGCGGCACCGAGTCCAGGCCGCCGGAGCAACGTTGGTCCTTCGACCTGGGCGGGCCGTTGAACGGCGACCTGCTCATCGACCTCTACTATGCCTACGACCAGCATCACAACTTTGGCGCGAACGATGAGATCGTCTGGGACCCCGACGGGGACTGGTGCCGGCACGGCGCGCACCTGAGCGCCAGCTATGTGCGTGACCCCGTCTCGGACCCGCCCCTGGACCTGCTGGAATGGGTGCAGATTCTCGTCGCACCCGTCGACTGGCACGGAGTGCCCCCAGGCACGCCCCTCGTCGACCCGTTCTACAACGACGGCACCGATGATGCCCCGTTCTACTTCAGCAACCTCGACGATCCACTCGATTATTACTTGGGAGAGAATCTGTTTGCGGATATCATCTTTGGCGATACGCCCGGGGTCTCTCATCCGGAGGCCGATACGTTCTCCTGGAATCTGGACCTGTACCTGTTTCTCGCGTCGCGCGACCCTCTCGATCCGTACCACGTGTTCATCCACGATGGTATATTCTGGGGTTATGAAGGGGTCTGCGTCCCGGTCCCGGCGTCGTTGCTGCTGAGCCTGCTGGGCTTGGGCGCCGTGGCGGCCTGGCGCCGCGAGCGAATCCGGGTCTGAAAGGGTATGCGAGAAGCCCATTCTCCGGGTGGCACGGACAAACTTGTTTGTCCATGCTGGCCTGAATAGACCTCTCTTGAATGGGAAGACACGCTCAAACAAGTTGGCAACGTCCCAAATCCTTGAGATGGGCCTGATACAGGCCACCCAAATCTCAAGAGCTTGGGACAAACACGACAAATTTGGGCGTGCCACCCGGTGCTTCTCTGGACCGCGCACGGCCGAGGCTTTTCACACACCCTCTGGGGCGCGACCAGCCGTTGGAAACCGTGGCGGGGCGTCTCCGGCGCGACTGCCGCGGTGGGCCGGCCTTGGGGCCGTACCCGTTCACAGGTTGGCTTCGATCATCTCGCGCGTGACGATTACCTTGCCCTCGTTGCAGATGTCGCAACGGCGGACGATTCGCGCGGGGATGTCCCGCCCGGTCGTGATCGGGTTGCCGTAGATCACCACGTCCGATCCAATGACATGCTCCAGATCGATCTCATTCTCATGTTGCCCGGTGCCCGTGCATCGCACTCTGATAATCTTTGCCATAGATGTATTCCTGACCTGTGCAACAAACCCGGCTTCTCAGCGACCGGCCTGATCACAGCCGTAAAGAAAACGTTACGTGGCTCCAGAATATCGTGAGATTCTCTCCTCGCAACGGAAAACCACGGGCATTATCCGGGGCGCCAGGAGAGCCCGTCGGTCAAAAACAGCCAAAGCGAGTTGCGAATGTGGCCGATACTTCGCAAGTGGCTGTATCGTGGCGATGATACTCTGTCCGGCAAGGAAGACAGGCATGGTCAGAATCGATTTTCGGGGACGCGATAGTGATGGGAGCAAGCCCGCGGGCGTGGGCGGCAGGCTGGGCCTGTCGCTGTTCTTTTTCATCTTCTTCGCGGTTGGATCGCTGATCGAGGTGTTGGTTGTCCGGGAATTCGGCCGGGCGGTCGGGCAGCGGTCGTGGAAGAAGGTGCCGTGCACCATTGCCAGCAGCGGGGTGCTGGAGCGCAGCGACGGCGAAGAGCCCTTCGTCTTTGAGGTTCGGTACAAGTACGAGCACGGCGGGCAGCCGTACACGGGCTCGGCGTACACACGCCGGTATTCAGCGACCGATAAATACACCAAGGCCCAGCGGCTCGTGCAAAAATATCCCTCCGGCCGGAACACTTCCTGCTACGTGAATCCGGCGAATCCGGCCGAGGCTGTGCTCAAGAGGGACAGCCTCGCCATTGGCCTGGTGATCTTCTTCCCGTTGATCTTCGTCGTCATCGGCGCCGGCGGGATCTACTTCATCTGGCGCCAGCAGCCGCCCGAGGCGAAAAAGCCGATTGCTGCGGTCGCCATTCGCAAGGGCGCCCGGCGCAAGGTGGGGATGGTGGCCCTGTTCGGCGTGTTTGCCATTGCCGGCGGCGGATTGCTCTACCCCCTCGGCATCAGGCCGATTGCCAAGACGATTGATGCCGAATCGTGGGCCGAGACGCCCTGCCGGGTGCTTCGCGCCGAGGTCCGCAGTCACGACAGCGACGACGGGACGACCTACAGCGTCTATATCCTCTACCAGTATGAGTTCGACGGGCAGAGGTACAAGTGCGACCGGTACGACTTCATCGGCGGCTCGTCCAGCGGCTACCGGGGCAAGGCCCGTCTCGTGGCGGCGTACGAGGCCGCTTCGAATCCCGTCTGCTACGTTAATCCGGACCACCCGTCGGAAGCCGTGCTCAAGCGGGGCTTCCACGCGAAGCTGCTGTTGGCCCTGTTGCCGCTGCCGTTTCTGCTGGTCGGGGTTGGTGGCCTGGTCCACGTGGTGCGTGGCAAGTCCGCCCGGGGCGCCCCCGCGGCCGAGTCGTGGATCGTCCAGCAGCCGGGGCGCGTGGTGCTGGATGACGCGGCGGTCTTGGGGGTTGCCGACACGGGCCGGGCACACCTGAAGCCGCAGCATTCCGCGCGAATGAAGTTCATTGGCGTGGTGCTCGCTGCCGTCTTCTGGAACGGGATTGTCTCGGTCTTCGTGGTCGGGACCCTCCGTGACCCGCACGTATTTCGCGTCCTGTTCATGCTGCCGTTCGTGGCCGTGGGTCTGGGGCTCATCGCCGGGGCGGTGTATCAGTTTCTCGCCATGTTCAACCCGCGTCCGGCGCTCGAATTGAGCTCCGACAAGGTCCCGCTGGGCGGGGCCGCCGAGCTGCGCTGGAGCTTCGACGGGCAGACCAGCCGCATCGGCGAATTCAGCGTGACGCTGCGCGGCGTCGAGGAGGCCAAGTACCGGCGGGGGACGAGCACGTACACGGATCGCAACACGTTCTACGAGATGGAGCTGTACCGGACCTCCGATGCGCAGGAGATCGCTTCAGGACAGGTCGGGTTCGTCGTGCCGCAGGATACGATGCACTCGTTCGAAGCCGAGAACAACAAGATCATCTGGAATCTTAACATCCACGGCGACATCAAGGGCTGGCCGGATGTGAAGGAATCGTTTACCATTAACGTCGTGCCGGGGACGGCGTAGGGGAATCGTATTGGACCTGTAAGACGGATAGGGCCTATGGGACCTACCGGGCTTGCCCCTGCACGCGGCGGGCAGCTGAGATTTGGGGCTCTGTTATGGACAAGCTCAGCATCGTGCTTCGTGAAGAAAAAGCCGTTTTCGCTCCGCGAGAGGTGGTCCGGGGCGTCATCGAGTGGAGGCTCGAAAGCAATCCAAAGCATCTGGACCTGTCGCTGTTCTGGTACACTTCCGGCAAGGGGACGCGCGATGTCGGCATGATTGGAACAGCGCGGTTCGACAGCCCCGGGGCCTACGGGTCGAAGGAGTTCTCATTCCCGCTGCCGGACGGGCCGTACAGCTTCTCCGGCAGGCTCATCTCGCTCATCTGGGCCGTCGAGCTGACCTGCTCTCCCGGCTCCGAGACGGTGCGCCGGGAGTTCACGCTCTCGCCCACGGGCCAGGAGATCGTCCTCGGCCACGTCCCCGCGCAGGCACGGCTGCCCTGGAGCAAGGACGGCTCCAGTCTCGACACGCTGGAGAGTGTTTTGGGCGTGCGGAAATGAAGGCGCGTGACAATCCCTTCGCCGTGGAACGCGTTCACGCGATTCGGTATCGCCCCCCCAACACCACTCTCGACGCCATCCTGGCCCGTCTCCACGGATTGAACTGCCGGGCCGCCATCACCGGCCCCGAAGGCTCCGGCAAGACGACGCTCCTGGAGGACCTGCAGGGAGCCCTGGAGCGCGAAGGCCGCAAGACCCGGCTGGTTTTCGTGAACGATACCTCCCCTCTCGACGCCCCCGCCTGCCGCCGGTTGCTCGCAGAACTGACACCTGATGAAGTCATGCTACTCGACGGCGCCGACATCGTCTCCCGCTCCTGCTGGTCCCTGATCAAACGCCACACGATCACCCACGCCTATGGTCTCGTCATCACCTCCCATCGCCCCGGCCTGTTGCCCACCCTGATCGAGTGCACCACCACCCCCGACCTGTTTCGGCAGATCGCGTCCGAGTTGGCTCTGGCGGGTCGTCCCATTCCTTCAACGCTGCTTGACAATCTCTACACCCGCCACCAGGGCAACCTCCGAGCCTGCCTCCGCGACCTCTACGATCTCTATGCTGGAAATGATTGAGCCATAGAGAGCACGGAGATTATAGAGATGAAGGCCGTTTGGGCTTTCGCGTGACCACTCGCCGGCCGGACGCCTTCTCAATCCTCTTGAGATCGGCGCAAATCTTCTTCACATCGTAATTGAAGCGGCGCGCGTGCTCGTCCCGCGCCCTCCAAATCTCCTCAAGGATGGGATCCCGGGCTTTCATAGTCGATCTCCAGAAGCTCTTCGGGAGTACATATGACCGGGCACTCAGATCCGAAGCGCGAAACTATCCTCATCACATCAGATTTCATTCTTGCATTGTTGATGTGGCGGAAATTCCAGGTAAGCAGATAATCCACGCTGTTTGTCGAAGCCAGAGCAATGTGAAGGGCATCTTCCGGGTATTCCGCCGGAATGGGACCATCCGTGACCAGAGCCTCCGCCAATTCCGCAGTCGCACTCGTGGTTCCCAGGAGGGGAATACCCTTGAGAGCCTGTTGACGCTTTCTGATCGCCTCGGGCTCGCCCCGTTGTGACTCCTGCAACACCAAAGCTGAGATATAGAGCGAATACTTGTGGCGCTCATTTTCCCACCGGTCGCGCGTAATCTGCTGGCGCCCGGCTATGATCAGGTCTCGACTGGGACGGCCCGTATAGTAGCCCACCACGCTCGTTTCAACATATAACGTCGGTTTCATACGCTTATTTTACCAGAACTGCTCTGTGGAAGCACGCCTTTCTCTTTTATCCACTAGGAGTTATGGCGCCCGAGAAGTGTAAGAACCCGACCAAATCCAGGCGAAGCATGTGTTGCCTCGGGGCCTGCAGGACGCAGGCTCATTTCAATGCTTGACCCCATGCGATTTCTCCGATCCTGCCTGCGCGAGCTCTACGGCTTCTACGCCCGGGCCCCATGCCGGTGAGCCGTGGCCGTGAACAGCTCCCCATGGTCCGTGCTTCCGGTCACTGGCTGTCTATGGTCTCCCAGGCTTCGATAGGATTGAGGCCGTATTCATCCTTGGAGAAGAGGTGCTTGTCCACTTTGACGAGAAAGCCGTACACCTGGACCCGCGCTCCCTTCACGAGCCCTTCCTCCTGCAGATCGGCCGAGGTGCCCGCCGCTTTGGGAAAGAACAATTGCAGGTAGCGCGAATCCCCTTTCTTCGTCTCGGTCTGGATGCAACTCCACAGGTGGCCGCCTTTTCGCGGCGAGAGGTCCCATACCATCGTGCCGCAGGTCTGGACGCGCCGGTTGAGCAGCCTGTCCAATTCCCGGTCGGAGTTTCGATGCGCTATGCTCAGGTAAGTGGGCTGCAACTTCCCGAAAGCGACCAATCTCAAGTCGGCCAGCTCCGTGTTTCCCGGGTGCTTCTCGATCAGGTCCAGCACCAGCTTCATGTTTCCGGCTTCCGCCGCTTTCCTGGCCTGAACCACGTGGGCTTGCAGTGTCTCCTTTTGATACCTGGCGCACGCCGAAATCCCGAAGTAACTGCCGGCCGCCATGACCAGAGCGATTAGTGTCGCGGCGACAAGTACCTTGGGCCTCGCTGTCCATGCCCGCCTGGCCGGTTTCTCCGGCGGAACGCGGGCGAGGTATGGCTGGTCCGTGCCAGCCTGATAGGCGTCGGTTCCGGAAGCGGCGTTTCGCATCTTTTGCGCGACGTACCCGGCCACGACGGAAAGCTCTTCCGGTGCGAACTGGGAGACGCTGTTGCGGACTTGCTCGGTGCCGAAGACGTCCTCGACCATCTCCTGGACGGTTTGATAGCGTTCGGCCGGGTCCTTGGCCAGGGCCTTGCGGATGACGCGGGCGAACGGCTCGTCGATACTCTCCAGCGGCGGGTCGGCGCTCATATGCTTCCTGAAGACCTCGCTGCAATCGGAACCCGGGAACGGCAGTCGCCCGGTCAGAATCTCGTACAACACCACACCCAGCGCGTAAATGTCCGTGGTCCGGTCGTATTGGCCTGTCCCGACTTCAGGGGCCATGTAGTGGATGGTTCCAACCGTGGCAGTATGACCGGCGTCGCCGCCGGCGGCAATCACCTTGGTCAGGCCGTAG
>CAYFUB010000734.1:0-3471 GCA_964346195.1 uncultured Pirellulales bacterium | reverse complement strand
ACCGTGCAGCCGGTGATTGCCGAGGTCGATCCGGACCTGATCGGCTGGTGGAAGCTGGAGGACGAGAACTCCGGCACGGCGGTGGATTACTCCGGCTGGGACCATCACGGCAGACTCCTGGGCAACCGGCGATGGGTCGAAGGGTATGCGGGGGAGGCCCTGAAATTCGATGGGATCGATGACTACGTAGACTTCGCCAGTCCCAGCGACTGGCCCGCGGGCACCGCGCCGCGCAGCATGTGTGCCTGGGCGAAGACGGCGGTCCTGGGCGGGGGCTGGCGCTGGATCGCGGCGTACGGGTCGGCCGGAACCGGACTGGCTATGTTCATCGGCCAGAATGGCCTCGACCTCTACGGAGGCGGCTACGGCGATGACGTGAGCGCAACCGGTTTCTGGGACCTGGACGTCTGGCATCACATCTGCCTGACGTACGACGGGGTCACCGCCATACTGTATGCTGACGGGGTGGAGGTGGCGTCCGCCGCCAAGACGTGGAATCTCACCTTGGGCCGGGCCCACATCGGGCGGCAGGTCAACGACGCCGCCGAGTTCTGGAGCGGCCGGGTGGATGACGTTCGCCTCTACGACGTCGCGCTGACCCCGGCGCAGATTCTGGAGATCATGCGAGGTGATCCACTGGTTGCCTCGGATCGAAAGCCGGCCCGGGATGCCACGGTGGACATCCGCGACGCGGCGGAACTGAGCTGGTCCGCCGGCGTGACCGCAGCGAAGCACGACGTATACTTCGGCGTCGACCGGGAGGCGGTGAAGGCGGCCGGGACGGGCTCGCCCGAATACATGGGCCGCCAGACGGCGACGAGCTTCGATCTGGCCGGACGCGTCGCATCCGGTGGCGGTGATTACTTCTGGCGCATCGATGAAGTCGAGGCTGATGGGGTGACCATCCACGCCGGCGACGTGTGGCGGTTCACGGTGTCCGGCGCTCTGCTGATCGATGACTTCGAGAGCTACAACGACGTGGAGAATGCGGGCACCCGCATCTACGAGACCTGGATCGACGGGTGGGCCAGCAAAGACAATGGCTCGACCGTCGGCAACTGGGACCCGCCGTTCGCCGAGCGGACCTTGGTCCACAGCGGCCGGCAGTCGATGCCGATGGACTACAACAATGTCGGCCCGTTCTTCCACAGCGAGGCCTACCGCGAGTTCTCACCCGCGCAGGATTGGACGGTCGGCGGCGCCGACACCCTGAGCCTGTGGTTCCAGGGCCGAGCGGCGCGCTTCGCGGAGACGGCGCCGGGACAGTACACGATGAGCTCCACCAGCGGCGACATCTCCGGCACCGCCAACGACTACTTCCGGTTCGCCTGCAAGCGACTGGACGGCGACGGCTCCATGATTGTCAAGGTCAACAGTCTGAACGCGACGCACCAATGGGCGAAGGCCGGCGTCATGATCCGTGAGACACTGGAGACGAACTCCACTCGCGCCCACATGATCACGACGCCTATCGGACGCCTGGCCTTCGAGAACCGCGCGACCACGGGCGGCGCCTCGGCGTCCGTATACAGCGCGGTCGGGGCATTCCCGCTGCCCATCTGGCTCAAGCTGGAGCGTAAAGGCAATCAGTTCACCGGCTACCACTCCGCGGATGGCACGAACTGGGTCCAGCAGACAAACGCCGGTGGTGGCGGCGGCGCCTCGCCGAACCCGCAGACGATCAACATGGGCGCCAGCGTCTACATCGGCCTGTGTGTCACGAGCAACAACACAGTCACGGCGGCCGTCGCCGAGCTCTCCGAGGTCACGAGCACCGGATCGGTCTCGGGCGACTGGACGGTCGTGGACATCGGCACCGGCCTCAACCCGGCCAACGACATGGATGATCTCTATGTGGCCATCCAGGACAAGTCCGGCAAAGTGGGTATCGTCACCCGGCCGGACGCCACGATTGTGCAGGAATGGACGCCCTGGACGATTCCGTTCAGCCAGTTCACGGGCGTGAATATGTCCGCCGTCGCGAAGATCTTCGTGGGCGTGGGCGACCGCAACAATCCGCAGCCGGATGGTGTCGGCAAGGTCTATTTCGATGACATCCAAGTCCGTAAGGGCGAATGATGATTCGGGGTTTGTAGTGACGCCGTAAGGCGTTTCTCGTGTCGAGGGCGTTCCGCCCTCGAATCGCGGGCTGGAAGCTCGCGACACAGCCTGCGACGCTCTTACGGGCACACTACCAACGTCCGGGCTATTCGCCGCAGGATTGACGCAAATCGGGGCCTGTCCCTTCCAAGGACAGGCCCCTTTGCTGTATGCTGAGCGCGTTCGTCGGGGCAAATCATCATTCGCCCCGACCTAGGGGAAACAGACCATGAAGATACTTGAACAGATGACCGTGTGTTTGTTGGTGTTGCCGGCGGCGTCTGTGGTTCTCGGACCCGGGCACGTGTGGGCGCAGACGGCGGTGCCGACCTTCGAGTGCATCGGCCTCTACTGGAAGCTGGATAATGCCGGGGGAAACGAGGCAGGGGTTCGTTTCCGCGCGCAGGGAAACAATACGTGGCGCGCGGGGTACCCGCTGTGGTATGCCGAGCAGGACGGTGAATTTCGGGGGAGCTTGGTCAATCTTCGGCCTGGGACGACCTACGAAATCGAGCTGACGGCACCCTCCGGCGTGAAAGCCGCGCTCACCAGCGCCACGCGCAGCGAGCAATTCCCCATCGGCAAGACCACGCATCTTCCGGGTGGCGAAATGGACCGACCCGTGCGGGTCACCGAACCCGGCACGGCCGACGCATGGCATCTCGTCAGCCCGACCCCCGGCACGAAAACCACAATCGACGTATTCAATCTGCACGACTGCTGCATTGAAGTGGCGGCAGACTACGTCATCGTCCGCGGGTTGGAGTTGAAGAACGCCGGACAGCATGCGGTGCTCATCCGCAAGGGCGTGCAAAACGTCGTCGTGGAAGACTGCCACATGATGCAGTGGGGCCGGGTGGGGGGCGCCCGCGTCTGGGGCGTGTTTCATGGCTCCGACAGCGCGATTTATGCCGAGACCGGGGCCGGCGGCCTCGTTCTGCAACGGAATCTGATCGAGCATCCGCGCAGCGGCTCGAACGACTGGGAGTCCGGCCATCCGGACGGTCCGCAGGGCATCACGCTGTGGAATTCCTCCGGCGGGAACATCATCCGCTATAACGAAATTCGCTCGACCGAGGACCACGGCTACAACGACGGCATCGGCGGCGGCAGCAATTTCGGCTTTCAGGGCAGTCCCAACCGCGATTCCGACATCTACGGCAATATCATCGCCAACTGTTGGGACGACGCCATCGAGAGCGAAGGCGCGAACATGAACGTCCGCATCTGGGGCAACTACCTCGACAAGACCTTCGTCTTCGTGGCCACGGCGGGCACCTCGAAAGGGCCGCTCTACATCTATCGCAACGTCTTTGCCTCCAGCCGCGTCTCCCACCAGGATCCCAGCGGGGGTATGATCATCAAGACCGC
>CAYFUB010000733.1:0-9792 GCA_964346195.1 uncultured Pirellulales bacterium | reverse complement strand
GGGTTGCCTGCGCAGGAACCATCGCCAAGACCTCCGGTCTTGACGGGGACCCCAAACGCGACACATTGCGTTTGGGAACCCACGCTGCCACCCGGTGCTCATGCTACACTACGAAAGATCCAATCGGAATCGGTATCATACGGATTAGGGAGAATTCTTGCGCGGTAGGCTCCGTCATCCTGAGGCGAAGCCGAAGAGCCTGTCCTGAGCTTCGAGGGAATCTGGTCACCGAAAGGGAGGTTCCTCTCGCTCGCAGCCCAGATTCTTGGGGCCCCCAAACGCATCCCTTCGCGTTTGGGGAACTCCCTTCACTCCGCTTCGCTCCATTCAGAGCCTGCCCTGAGCTTCGAAGGGATGACAGACCGCACACGAATTAATCATGATGCGTATCCGCCGCGCAGTCAGCCTACATACAGGATGACGTACAGCCAGTTCAGTGCGAAGAGCGCGCCTGCAACGACCCAGCCGACCCTACATTCTGCTCGTGTGAAATGCAGGTGAAGGCCCCGACCGAGCAGGATGCGAAGGACAACGGTTGCCCCGAATACGCCGAGAAAGGAAAACAGCAACGGGTTGTACAGCCACGCTTGAACGGGGTGGCCCTGGAGAAATGACAATGTGCCGCGCGTGAAGCCGCACGTCGGGCAGGGACACCCGGTGAAGTGCTTGAACAGACATAACTGGACGGCCCGACCCGTCGCGGCGCTGAGCAGCACGACGATACCGCCAAGCGTCAGCCACAGCGCCGGCAGAACGACCGACCACCACGGCCAGGCCGGCCATCGCGTTAGCGGGACCCACGCAACCTTCATGTTCTTACCGCCGTGTTACATGGAACCTGAGGTAAGACCGGCAGCGCCGGTGAGGATGCCGATGAGCAACCAGACAACGATCCCGACGATTGCGAGCGCCACACTGACGATGCCGCAGATCTTCCCCGCCAGTGTCAGGCCCCGGCCAGAAGGGTCCATCCTGCCAGCATCCATCTCGCGCAGGTCGCCACTTCCCATGACCCAGGCAATGATGCCGAGGATGAAGCAGCAGACCAGACCGAGAATCCCCAGGACCAGAATCACGACGCCGCGATGGGGCCGGACCGGCTGTCCTGCGGGGTAGGCTTGCACCGTCTCGATAGGGGGTTGACTGCCGTTCGACATATTCTCTCTCCACACATCCTGAAACCGCATCTGTTCGTTACGGTGCCGGCTCGTCGACAACTAGGTTGCAGTCGTCCGGCAAGATCGACATATCCGATAGTAGCCTACGGCATTGAACGGGTGGCGCCAAGCGGCAATTGGGGAATTGTCCGGGCGAGTGCGTCTGCTGCGGAGTGTCGGCAGCCTCGTACTACTATAGAGGGCGGCGTCAAGCCTCGGGTATCACACGTGCGCCGCCGTGGTGAGCGCGCACACATCCCGTTGCCGCATTGGGCTCAGGACTTTCGGAAGACGGCCACCACGTTGGCGACCTCGACGACGAAGAGGCGGTTGTCTCCCTCGAAGTCGACCGGGATGGCGCCCTTGGGATTGAACAGGACCTTGTCGTATTTGCGCAGGGGGATCTCGGGCGTGCTCTCAATCTCGGCGGAGACCGCCACGATCCGCCCGGTGATCGTGGGGATTTCTATGTTATCGGGCAGTTTGATGCCGCCTTTGGTCTCCTTCTTGTCCTCGTCTTTACGGATAACAACGCGCTTGCCTATGGGCTCGATTGTCTCAAACTGCTTGTCCTCGACGTTTTCCTGTTTATTCATCTATACCACCTTCACATATCACAGAAGCCGCTTGTTTCCGACCATTATAACCGAAAGACGGCGCTTAGAAACGGAAAGATGAACCGGTCGTGGGCCGGGTGTGCGACTACATTCTGTGGCGGAGACTCCTCGATTTGTCATGCTGAGCGAAGCGAAGCATCCGGCCTACGAATAGAACTCACGCTGGCTAACCGGCTTGCCCCAGATCCTTCGCTGGCGCTCAGAGCCTGCCCTGAGCAGAGTCGAAGGGATGACAGCATGGATACATGCCCCCCCCCACGAAAATCAGTCGCACACTGGGCCGGGTGCTTCACCTCGTTTCACACGACAAAGTCGTTATTTCTTCGCCGTGACGGTTTTGCCGGCTTTGCTGGTCTTGGCCGCGGCGAGGATTTCCTTGGCGCGCTCCATGTCGTCCGGCGGCCACTCGCCGCGGGCCTGAAGCTCCTTGAGGCGGTCGAGGCTCTTGGCGCTGACGATCGTGCGGCAGCGCGGGAACCGGTTGCAGCCGAGGAAGGGCCCGCGCTTGCTCTTGCGAATCACGAGCTCGCCGCTCTTGCACTTGTGGCATTTGATGCCGGTGGGTTCCGGTTTCTCCTTCGGCGGCAACGGGTTGCCCTGTTTATCCAGCCGCAGCGTCGTCTTGCACGTGGGATAATCGCTGCATCCGAGGAAGGCGCCGAATCGCCCACTCTTGCGGACCATCGGCTTGCCGCAGTTCGGGCACTTGTGCTCGCTCATCTCGTCCTGCACCATCTTGCCTTCCTTGTCGCACGGCGCGGCGAATTTGCACTCGGGGTATCCGGAGCAGCTCAGGAACCGGCCGTTCTTGCCGAATTTGTAGAGGAGCTGTCGGCTGCAGTCTGGGCAGGTGTACGTGCTCGGCGTCACTTCGGCCTTGGCGTGCGTCATTTCGGCCTGGGCCGTCTCGAGGTTCTGCTTGAACGGCCCGTAGAAGTCCCGCAGGACGCCGACCCAGTCGAGATGCTGTTCCTCGATCTGGTCGAGCTGGCCCTCCATGTGACGTGTGAAGGCGATGTCCATGATGCGCGGGAAGTACTCGTCGAGCTTGGCGGTGACGACTTCACCGAGGTCGGTGGCGTGGAACTTGCGCTCTTTCTGCTCGACGTAGCCGCGCTCCTGGATCGTGCTGATGATCGGGGCGTACGTGCTGGGCCGGCCGATGCCTTCTTTTTCGAGGGCTTTCACGAGAGACGCCTCGGTGTAGCGGGCCGGCGGCTTGGTGAAGTGCTGCTCCGCGCGAATATCCACGACCGTCAGCGGCTGGCCGGTCTGCGTGGGCGGAAGCTGCTGCTCCGCGGACGAAACCGCCCAGACCTTGCTGTACCCGTCGAACACGAGCACCCGGCCGGTCGCCCGGTAGGTGACGGTGCCGAGCCCGGTCTCGGCGGCGATGTCCAGGGTCGTCACGTCCCAGCGCGCGGGCGGCATCTGGCAGGCGACGAAGCGCCGCCAGATCAGGTCGTACAGCCTGTACTGTTCCTCGCTGAGGCGCTCCTTGATCTCCTGCGGCGTCAGATCGACGTCCGTCGGGCGGATCGCTTCGTGGGCCTGCTGCGCGGATTTCTTGTCCGCGTAGAAGTTTGGCTTCTCGGGCAGGTACCTGGGCCCGAAATGATGCTGGATATGGTTTCGCACCTCTGCCAGCGCCTCGCCGGAGATGTACGTGCTATCCGTTCGCATATACGTAATCAGGCCCAGTGAGCCCATCGAGCCCAGATCGATCCCTTCGTAGAGCTGCTGCGCCACGGCCATCGTTCTCTTGGCGCTGAAGTTCAGGCGGTTCGCGGCCGCCTGCTGGAGCGTCGAGGTAATGAACGGCGGCGAGGCCTTCGACACGGATTCCTTCGTTTCGATGCCGGCGATCTGGAACCGTGCCCGCCGCAACTCGTTGAAGACCTTCTCGGCCTCCTCCTGGCTGGCGGCCTTGAACTTCGTATCGCCGATCCTGTGCAGTTCGGCCTTGAACGCGTGATGTTCGGCCAGCCACTTGCTTTGCTGTTCGAGAGTCGGGCCCTTGCCGTCCGCCGTCTTCGGCGTGACGAAATCGAGCCACTGCCGGTGGTAGTCGCTGTTCAGGTCCGTCGTGAAGACCGCCGGGATCAGCCAATATTCCTCGGGCTTGAAAACGCGGATTTCGCGTTCCCTCTCGACGATGATCTTGACTGCGACGGACTGGACGCGGCCGGCCGACAGGCCCCGCGTGACTTTCTTCCACAGCAGCGGACTGATCTCATAACCCACAATGCGGTCCAGCACGCGCCGCGCCTGCTGGGCCATCACCTTGTCCGCATTGATGCGCCCCGGCTCGGCGAACGCCTGTTGAATCGCCGATTTCGTGATGGCGTTGAAGATGACCCGGTAGATGCGTTCCTCCGGCACGCCCAGGATCTGCGCGAGGTGCCAGGCGATGGCTTCTCCCTCGCGATCGAGGTCCGTCGCCAGATAGAGCTTGTCACAATTCCTGGCCACCGTTTTCAACTGGGAGACCACGCGTTTCTTGCCCGGCATGATGTCGTACGTGGGCTCGAAGTCGTTCTCGATATCCACGTTGAGACCCTTGGAGGGCAGGTCGCGGATGTGTCCCATGGAGGCCTTGACCTCGTAGCCCGGACCCAGGTACCTGTTGATCGTCCTGGCCTTGGCGGGCGACTCAACGATGACCAGCGGTTTGTGAGAATTCGATTTTGCCATTTCCCTGTTTCAATCTGTCGTAATCACAGTGCTGTCTGGAATCCCCAATGCGATGGAACGCGTTGGGGGCCCCTTAACTACTAACGCCGGCGCACGCAAGTTCAAACCCTCCGGGGGGCATTTGGGGGCTCCAACGTGATGGATTACGTTGGGGACCCCTTCCATCGTTATCGGCTATCCGGCCTTTGACGTTTAGTCTCGGACAGATACAGGCGTGCCCCGGATGTGTCAACAGAATTGATTAGTGATTGTCGGTCGTGGACAGTGCGGCACGAGGCCGTGGCTGTGTTCCGGCGCAACTCTCGGACGGCTGTGTTTCTCGGCAAATCCCGGCGTATCCACCGTTTCCTGGCAGCATCCAGAGTGAACAATCCTGCGGCTAAATGCGTACAAAAATTGGTTGCACACAAAGGCTGAGGCCTTAAGTCCTCCTTCCTGCTGCCTCAGCCTTTTTTTATGCGCCCTTATCGGAAGGGGGACTCCCCCGTTACACCAGGCGCCTGCTGGAATACTGCTCGGCAATGTCGGCCCGCAAAGCACCCAAAGGGAAGACCTGCACCTCCCAAGTTCACCCCTCAATGCGGGGGGGGAGAAAAAATGAGAGAACGTGCCTCGGAACAGGCCCGCAATTTGGTGTTGGCCGAGGCCCAATTACTTGGGTATTTCACGGGCGGGACCACAACTTTTAGTATACAGCCCACCCGCAAGAGCGACCCAAAACTGGACTTTGCGATCTGCCGGGCCGGGCCATTCCCTATTTTTGTTAAGAATTTTGCTTGTCAGAGACCGACTCTGTTCTGTATAGTAGAGTAAGTTGGAATGAGTCCTAAACAGTAGTAAGCACTATAACAGGGCTGGGGTTATCTCGCTTTTCCTCTCCCTCCGCTCCTCAGCCCTGTTTTTCTTTTTGCGCACAGACAGCGACCGGGGACGGGTGTGGTCCGAATACAGTGGCGGGGTCGCGACGAACGAGCACATCGGTGTGCGCGAAGGCTGTCGCATCCATGGCCTGCACACCGTCGCGACGGAGGACCTCGTCCAAAGGGCCCGCCGTGAGGACCGCGTCTGCCGCATCTACTTCAGATGTCCATTTTCCGGAGAAGGAGGAGGGCGCCGTGATCGGCGGCACGGGCGTTCGTGCTGGATCCTATGATATCTCCCTGCGGGCGCTGATCGCGAGGGATGTCCGTGGCCTGCTGCTGACAGGCCGGTGCATCAGCGGCGATTTTCTCGCGCATTTACGCTATCGTGTCGCCGGACATGCCGTTGCGACGGGCCAGACGGCGGGCGTCGCCGCGGCGTTGGCGGCCCGGGGGCGTTGCGCCCCGCGGGAATTGCCGTGGGAGGAGGTCAAAGCCGCCCTGGCGAAATTCGACGCGGAATTGTCCTGGGGAGGAGGCCCTGGTCCATCCCGTATCAGTACTCGTTGTTGAGGAACTTGATCAGCTCGTCGGGGACGTAGTCGCCAGCGAAGGCGAGGATGTCGGTGACCTGGGACCTGGTCAAGTCGCCCGTCACCTGGCGATTGTTGATGTCCGTACTGACGATGATGCCGAACTTCACGTCGTCCGGCGGCAAGGCGCCGCTGGGCAGGCCGGTCCGCTGCAGGTGGGTCGGACGAAGCTCGATGTTGATGTTTTTGTCCTCGGTGGGCGCCTCGAGCAGGATGCGGAGATTGGTCGTCTTTTGCCGCCACAGGTCATTCTTGAGATTGCTGGCAAGGACATCGAGCGAGTTGATGAATCCGGTATCGAAGACCAGCTCATGGACCACGCCGACCCGGGGCACGGTCCGTTCGGCGAACCGCGTCCGCAACTCGTCAAATGCCTTGCGGAAGATCCGGTCCTTCTCGGGAATGTCGATTTCATGGGGCCGGTCGATGTAGAGCCGCTGGGGAAACGTGAACACCGGGCCGCGATTCGTCAGCACGAACGTGGGCAGCTCGACCCGCTTGGCGTTCGGCAGCAAAAACGTCCGCTGGACGCGCAGCTCCCGCGGACCGACCAGCAGCGTCTCGAAAACGTCGGGAAACTGCTCGACGAGCCAGTTGCCGAAGTCCTGGAGCTTGGTGCGGTCCTGCTCCGGCAGCACCGCCGGCCGCATATCCACGCCGTACTTGACGACATGTTGCGATATCTTCTCTCTGTCAAACTGATAATTCATCGTGCCTCTGTCCAAAACGCCATATCCTCGTAGAGTGTATCCGTCGACCCGCCGCAAGTCAAAGAAAAGCCGGCCGACCTTTCGATTGGGGTGCGGTCGGCATTCGCCTGCGGACTCGGGCCATGGAGCGGCCGAGTGTCCGTGCGTTTTCCGGGCGTTCCTGCTCGTACGGCATTTGCGATAATCGTGGCAAGAGGGGGGCGAATGATGACGCGCCCCTACGCAGAACGGGCGCACGCGGACACTCGGGGGCCCCATCCGCAGAGATTCGCGTTTGACAGTGGTAAGGGCGCATCATCATTCGCCCCTGCTGCCTTTTACGTACACGGCTTGCCACGAGATTCAGTCGCACGCACTCTTTCGATTGGCCGACTTGCTCTGGCACCCTGCCCACCCTGCAACTGCTGCGGAAAGCGTGCTCACCCAAGCGCAAACACGGTACCGTGCTATTCTGATGTTTTGCAGTTGGCTCAGTAGCGCCGGGTGCGGGTGGGGGCGTCGCGTTTGGTGTTGATGAAGAAATAGCGCAGGGCGTCGATGGGGTGGTCGTAGACGCCGTCTTTGAGGGGCAACTCGCTGGCGGCGGCCTGGCCGACGTCCGGATAGTGGTAGCACTGCAGTGCCTCGATCAGGCGCGCGCAGCGGGGCGAGACGACCAGCGTGCTGGTGCCGTCGCCCGAACGAATGGCGCGGCGAATCAGCTCGATGCCCTCCAGGATGCCGCTGTGGCGGTAGCGAGTGGCGATCCCAAGAGCGCGGAGCTCGCGCACCGTGCTGGTGCCGGTGATGTCGCTGGCACCCGCGCCGGCCGGGTCGCAGAACGTGGCCGCGACCCGCTCCTCGAGGCAAGGTGTCCGCGTCTTGAGCTCGGCGGCGTGAACGTCAATCGTCGAACGGCTGCGGACGTACTCATCGATCACGCGCACGACGCCCTCGTGGTCCGTCTGAATCCACAGGCATACGAAGGGATTGACGAAGCCGAAGTCGAGCGTGCGATACAGGGGCAGATTCGGGTCGTAATCGACGGGCCGAACGTGGACCGCCGGATCGAACTCAGCGAAGACGAGGTTCTCCCGCGACGGCCTGATGCACAGCATCTCGGCCTCCCAGCCCGCGCGGCTGCTGCGGCGCATCTGCGTGATGCAGTCGTCGATCTTCAGGTAGCCGCAGGCCGACTTCGCCCGGCCCTGGCAGTCGCCCCACAAGGGACACTGCGAACAGTTGCGGTCGGCACACTTCTCGACCGTCTCCCAGACGCACCACTTGAAAACGGATGCGCCCCGGTCGGCCGCCACCGCGACCTCCCTTTGCATGAGGCCGTACGGACGGTGCATCGTGCTGATCAGCTCCATCGCCGCGGTCACGGTGGCCGTGCTCTGGGTCGTGAACTTGGCGGCGGCGAACACGTCCTCGTCGAACAGCTCGACCTCGTCGCAGCGCAGCTTCTGCACGTGCACGCCGCGAACGCTGGTCGCCGACTGCGTGAGCATCTCGATCACCGAACCGTTGGTGAGCCGGCACGAGCGCTTGAGCATGGGGACCGCCAGCAAATCCTCGAATCCCCGCTGCAGAAAGGCCGCCAGGTACGCGTACAACCGCGACGATTGCTCGCCCGAGCCGCCCAGGATGCGAATCTGGCAACGGGGCTTGAAGACGGCGTCCAGCAGCGTGGCCACCGCCGCCAGTTCCGTCTTGCCGCCCGCGCGATTGGCCCAGACGACGCAGTCTCCGGAAGGATGATTGACGACGGATGATTGATGATTGGGAGTGGCGGACGGACGATTCGAATCACCCTCCATCCATAACCCATAATCGATCGCGAAGCTGTGCCAGAGGTAGTCCAGCGGGCTGCTGTGCCCCGGGCACAGGCACCGGTCCGGCACATTCACGCCGAGAAAGGTCTTCACGTACCGACGCAACTCCTCCTTCGTCTCCGGCCGCGTCTGGCGCAACGCCTCACGAACACCGGCCGCCTGCCCGGCGTCACGATTTGCGATCGTTCCTGTATGTGGCGAAACTGTCTCAGTCATGATAATATCCTTTCCTTCCTGATCTGGTCTTGTGGTGGCAATCATTCGGCCAGCCTGTGCCCGCCGCTCTTCACGAGTGCTGGCTGTGCAAAGTGAGCCGACTGCGTCCGCCAGGTCGGGGACGCTGTCCCCGAACCTCTGGGATTTGTCGCTTTAAGCCAATGACAGATGGGCGGAGAAGATCGAGCGCTGGCCCCGCCGATATGCCGTACTCGTTGAGGCTCTATATGTGCGTCTGTATCAATGGAGTGGTCTTGCCGTGGACAAAACCTGCCGGTACCATGTCTGTGCCGTCGCAGAGGATAGGGCTCTGCCGGGAGGCAAGGGTTCCCAAACGCCATACATCGCGTTTGGGGTCCCCAACCCGAGCGCTGCGACGGGCCGGTGACAGAGCGACGCGCTCCTCGGGGCGCGTCGCCTGCTCTATCGTCCTGCCGCCATGCATCGGGACCAAGCTGCTCTTGTACATCCAAGAATTCACCTACGGCCGTCTTCCCAGTTTGACTGCGCTCAGACCAGAGCCTGAGTGAAATTGAGTAGCCATATTAGAAATCTGTCATCGGCCCAAGGCGGAAAATCCCAGGGGTCTGGGGACGGAGTCCCCAGGTGCGCGGGGACATAAGCATGCAGCGCGCATGATGACACTATCTTCGTTACGCGGGTTCCTTTACAATAACCTAGCGTTGTTCGAAATGCAGATTGGCTCACAAAACGAAAGTGAACAGGCAAGAACCGTGAAGATGAAAACGTCGAGCAGGGTCCTTGTCGGAGCAGGCATCGTGGCGCTGCTCGCGGGCGCAAGTGTCTTGCTCTTCACCGCCACCATCTTGCGCTACATCACGCAGGACGACCTCCATGTCCTGAGGACCCAATACGATCCCCACGGCGATGCCACCGCGGCCGACCGAACGTATGACCGTCTGTACGGGTGGACGCAGAGTCTCATGGAGTACCGCAACCAATGGGCCGCACGATTCCACGGCACGCTGGGCGTGT
Organism: uncultured Pirellulales bacterium; assembly: GCA_964346195.1. Lineage (GTDB taxonomy): Bacteria > Planctomycetota > Phycisphaerae > Sedimentisphaerales > Anaerobacaceae > PLanc-01. The sequence goes on along the minus strand of CAYFUB010000733.1, from coordinate 135 downwards.
CGTTTCTTCTCGTCGGGTTCATCCTGATGGCCTGGGCATTCGATCACGAGCGTCTGCGTCGCAGGATGGAGCGATCCAAAGGTCAAGCCGAAGGCTAAGAGACCATCTCAAAACGGCAATGTCATTCTGAGCGAA
>CAYFUB010000732.1:0-3874 GCA_964346195.1 uncultured Pirellulales bacterium | reverse complement strand
GCGACAAGCAGGCTCATGAGGCTGATTGTCAGCAGCGGCCCTGCAGCGCCGCTGCGCGTCGAGGATGCACCGACCCACGGGACGGCGGCAAACAGGCCCATGAGGCTGATTGTCAGCAGTAGTGTTGCTCTCACGGCATTCCTTTCCATCGACGCAGGGCCCACTCGGCCACGAAACAGGTCAGGGTGAACACCAGCAGCGCCGGAAGAATGCCCGGCAGGTCCCACAGTGGGCTGATCACGACATCGGTGATCGGCGCATCGCGACGTGGCAGGTCGCGGACAAAGTCGCTCAGTTCCCCGGCTTCCACGATCCGGCCGCCCGTCTGCCGTGCGATGCTTTCCAGCAACGGCCGGTTGCTCGCGACGGACTGGAATTCAGCGGCCTGGAGGTCAACCGTCCATCCGGTTTCGGCCGTGCTCCCGGCCGAATCGGCCGCACCGCTTACCATGGCCCGGGCCACGTACCCGCCACTGGTGCGCGGGATGTACGTGGCCTCGAACAGTCCGCTGGCGGACGGCGCGGCCACCGCCGTCAGGAGGACCTTCCGGTCCCCAGGCTCGCGCACTTCGACGGACACGGAAACATCGTCCACCGGCTCGAAGGCCTTGTTGTGGACGCGGACCTGGAGTGCGATGGGCTGGTTCGTCTCCTGGGGTTTGGAGCGGGCTAGGAGAAACAGCCGGTCGGGAACGTCTGCAATGAGCCACCGCAGGGCCTGCCGCCAGAACTTCTCCATGTCGTCCCGGGCCTCGGGCCGTTGCAGTCCCCACCGCCACAGGTCACCCGCCGTCAGGGCCGCCGTCCGCCCGTTCCCGAATTGCTGCACGACCAGCACCGGCAGCGGCGACTCGTCGGTATCGCCGCTGGTCGCCATCACGCCCGCCCCCGGCTTGACCGCGCGGAGGCGATTGAACACGCGGAACTCCGGCATCTCGGCCAGTCGCTGCTGCTCAGCCTGCTCGTTGTCACGCAGGCGGACCCACGGTTGCAACCAACCCTCACGGGTGAGCTGCATGCGCAGGCGTGCGGCGGCGGGCGCGCCGGGGACCGGGTCTAGGTAGACGGGCAGCAGGTTGCCGATAGGCGTGTGCTGAAAGCCGCCGCGCTGGAAGGATTCCTTGCCCCCGAGCATCAGGAAGCCGCCGCCACGTTCGGCGACGAATCGGCGGAGCAGGTCCATCTGATCGTGCGAGAAGAACTCGGCCTCAACATCATCGAGAATCACGGCGTGGTACTCGAACAGTTCCTGGGGCGTTTGGGGGAAGCCGTCGCGCAGCTCAGCCTCGTCCCGGGTGTTCAGGCGCACCAGCACGGGCTGGTCGTACTGCTCGGCCTCCTCAGGGTCCTGCCGGTCGAAGCCGCGGTAGAGCGGATTGCTCGTCTCGCCGGCGTGCCCGCGCCAATCGTACCGGGGCTCGCGCCGCGCGACCCGCAGCAGCCCCACCAGCTCGACCTGCTCATCCTGCTGGACGGCACGCCGCAGGAATTTGTACTCCCAGTTGGGCCGGCCGCTCACGTAAAGGACTCGGTAGGGACCTTTCCCGCGATGGACGACGATGGTGCGATTGTTGTTAGCCAGGGTGGCTTCCGAGTCTCCGACGCCGAATCGGGCGTTGGAGTTCCCTGCCGGTGCGGGCGAATCATGATTCGCCCCTATATCTGATGCCTCACTCACGCGCAACTCATAGAACAGAACGCCGGTCTTGTCCGGACGCAAGCGAAAACGGAAGACCTGCTCCTGGTCATCCTTATCGATGTTCCACTGCCGACGCTCGACCACTTCTCCCGAGTCGCTGCGAAGCTCCACCACCGCGTTGCGGCCGGCAAACCCCACCGCATGCGCCTCGGCCTGAATGGTTACCGGGGCATCCTCAAACGACGTCTGGCTGACCGTGACACTCTCCACGGCGAGGTCTTTCGGGGGCCGGCCCCGACCGATTGGCACGGGATAAACCGGCGGCAGGTGCGCCCCGGCGAACGGAGACGCAGCAGGCTCGGAAAGTGATTCGTCTACATCCGTGGCGCAGCCGTCGGTCAGCAGCAACACACCCGCCAGCGGTTGTCCCACATGGCGCTCGCCCAGAGTCTTGAGGGCGGCGTGCAGCGCCGTGGCCGTGCCGTCAAACGCCAGGTCGTTGAAATCCGTCGTCCGGCGCAGTCGCGAATCGAAAGCGTACTGGCGAATCTGGAAGTCCCCGGCGAGGGCGGCGAGCCAGCCGCGGTTGCCTTCCCGGAGCAGGTCACGAAGCCTCTCGGCGCGGCTCTGTTCCGAGCCCCCGTCGCGGATGTTCATGCCGTTGCTGTTGTCGGCCACGACCGCGAACAGGTTCGCGCCGGGCCGGGCCTGCCGGCTGCTCCAGAGCGGCTCGACCAGACACAACGCCAGGGCCGCTATGCCCAGGAGCTTGAGGCCGAAGGCGATCCGGGGCATCACGCCGGTTACCAGGGCACGCCGGTAGGACCAGACCAGCACCGCCAAGGCCGTCAGCAACATGCCCCCGGCGGCCCACAGCCACGTGCCGGCCACGATCGTGATACTGCCGACCGGCATCACTGCTCCTCTCGGCCAAGGTTTTCAAAGTAGATTCGAATCAGCTCGGCGAAGCGCTCGGGCACGGGATCGCGGTCGATCGGAACCAGCGCATCCTGTGACTGAAGCTGGGCGAGGCGGTCGCTGACGCGCTGCCGCAACTCGGTCAGCGGCTCAATCACCTGCGAGCGAACCAGGTCCCATTGCGGCTCTTTGCCATGACGCTTGAACTCCGCACGCATGGCCCGGGCCCGGTCGCGGACCCGCGCCGCCTCCTCGCGGAGGTCCCGCTCCGTCAGCATCTCCTCGACATCGCGCAGCGCGTCCGACCATTCCAGGTATTCTTCGCCGGTCAGCGGGCGCGGCCCGGCGGCCTCATCCCAGGATTCGGGCCGACCGCCGCCCCAGCCCTGCGGGTCGTTTCGTTCCGTGCCATCGGCAAACCGCAGATTGCGAGCGCCGGCCTGCCGGTCCGATGGGGTACCACGATCCGGCCTCTGCCCGTCGGCAGCCGATTGCCGCTCGGCCTGTCCGGCATCCGGGGGACGATCCCCTGACGGCCTGTCGGAGGCCGCCTGCTCGGCGGCAGAGGGAGACTCCGTGTCGCGGGCATCCTGCCCGCGGGCCTGCCGCTGGCGGTCGGAAGGCGGGACGGCCTCGCCGCGCGCCGACGGCCGATTCGGTTCGGCGCGGGTGGCCTCGCCGTCCACCTGACGAATCAGCTCGTCGAGTTGCCGGCGGGCCAGACGCAGGGCTTCGGCCTCATCCCCGAGCACACTGCGGGCGGCTTCTTCGACGCCCTCGCGCAACCGCTCGATACCGGCTCCGGCCCGGCGCTCGATCTCCTGCGCCTGGGGCAGAAAATTGCGGTCGAGCAGCTCGCCCACCGCCTCCAGCACTCGGTCGAGGTCCTGGGTGTTCGCCCGCCGCAGCGTGTCGTACAACTCTCGCGAAAGCAGGGGCTCGGAGACCTGCGCCTCGTCACTGACGCTCTTCATCTGTTCGATCAGTTGTTCTGCCTCCTTCCGCTGCCGCCCGACCTGATCCGTCAGACCGGGCTTCTCCTCGGCATCGGCAAGTGTCTTTTGTCTGGTCTCAATTCGCTGCTCGATCTCCCGGGCGATTTCCTTCTGCTGTTCGTCGAGTTGTTGTGCCCGGTCGCGCATGTCGCGCATCTGCTCGGCGAACTGACTGGACGTCCGTCGCTGGAGGTCGTCCCGCATCTGTTCGAGCTGGCGCTGAGCGCGCGTCGCAGAAGTGACGGCCCGCGAGGTCATGCCCTGCTCCAGGGCCTCGGCCGACTGGCGGATGGCCGAGCGGGTCTCGTCGAGCTGCTCTCTC
>CAYFUB010000731.1:0-3860 GCA_964346195.1 uncultured Pirellulales bacterium | reverse complement strand
ACATCATCAAACTGTGCGAGGGGGCACGAACATTCGCGGATATTCAGCGTAAAAGTTTGTTCATATTTATCGATGACGACCAGGTCGAATTCGAGGAGAAAGCGGTTCAAAAAGTGCTTCTGAAGGACCAGGCCCTGGACATTCTACAGCAGGTGCGGGAGGAGCTGGCGCGGATGGACCCGCTCACCGAGCAGACCATCGAGGAGACGCTCCGGGGGCTGGCCGAGCAGAGGCACGTGGGCCTGGGCAAAGTGGCCCAGCCGCTGCGCGTGGCCCTGTGCGGCACGACCATCAGCCTGCCGATCTTTGACTCCGTGAGCATGTTGGGCAAGGACCGGACGCTGCGGCGAATCGACCGGACGCTCGAACGCTTCAAGACAGAAAGGAGGCCGTCACAATGAAGATGCTCTCCCTGCCTCGCCTCGATGCAATTCCTGAAATACGCGAGCAGCTATTGCCACACTGCCGATTGAAGCCAGGGGAGATCTGGGAGGATTCAGACGGTGGACACCGTGTTGGTTGTTTGGACGCCACAGAAGCCTCTCACGTCACCGCTTTGATGCGACAATCTCAAGCAACGCTCGCAATCCACGATCCGCCCTATAATCTCGTGGCCTTCGAGGAACGCTCAGTCGAGGAGTACATTGCCTGGTGCGAGCAGTGGGTCGCCAACACATCGACCTGCCTTGCTCAGAATGCTTCGCTTTATGTCTGGCTGGGCGCCGACCAGACATGTGGTTTCCAACCCCTTCCCGATTTCATGGTGATGATGCGGCACTTCAGGCAGTTTCGAGCGAGATCCTTCATCACGATCAGGAACCAACGAGGGTACGGCACACAGAAGAACTGGATGGCAGTTCGCCAAGAACTTTTGTGCTATGCGAAAGGCGATCCCTACTTTGAGGTTCAGTACACGGACATCCCGAAGATACTGCGCGGGTACTACAAAGAGGTGGGCGGGATACTGACCGAGAACTTGGAGAGAAGTCGTTCGCAAAACATCCGGGCCGGCAACGTATGGGTGGACATCCAGCAAGTCTTCTATCGGATGGAGGAAAACGTGTCAGGGTGTTACGCACAAAAGCCGCTCAAGGCAATCGAAAGGATCATCCGGGCCGGGTCGAGAGCACAGGACATCCTAGTCGATTTCTTCGCGCACTCCGGCACGACACTTCTTGCGGCGGAGCGGCTTGGACGCAGGTGCTTCACCATGGATGTCGACCCGGTCTTCTGTGAGATCACGATACGACGCTTGGAACGCTATAGGGAAAAGGGCCTTCTGGGCTGGCAAGCAAGACACCCGTTTGAGGGGATCGCCACTATCGACGGCGCTCTCGGCCTCGCGTCCACAGATCGGGGATTGGAGGTTGCCCCGGGCACACTGTTCTAAGGCTCGACACGATGGAAATACGGAGACGACAATTGGATGAACTCATTGCCGAATTGGGAAATGAGACGCACCTCAAGGAGAAGCTTGAGAACCTTGTCTCGGTATATCCATTTAACGAGTTTGAGTATATCATAACAACGCTTCTGGGTTCGGGTAAGCTGACTCTCGATCAATACTATGAGTTGCGGGACGAGTACATATCAAGGAACATGTATCTGTACATCTTTGAGATCAGCGCCCCCAGAACGTTCGGCGAGGCATGGGCGCAGGGCCACCTGAAAGAACTGGTTCCTGAATTGGAGAAACCAACGAAGAAGCTCGATCCCGAGTACTCGGGACAGTACGACTTCTACCTCGATGGCAAAATTCGTGTAGAAGTGAAGGCCTCACGTGCGGTCGACTTCGATAGCGTCGAGCCACTGTACGTCAAGGCGCTTTCATCGAATTCAGAGAAACCGTTCGATATGAACTTCCAGCAGACAAAGCCCTCTTGCTGTGACGTTTTCGTTTGGATCGGGGTGTGGCGGGACAGGATACGATATTGGGTGCTCACGTCCGACGAAGTCGCGGGCAGCAAGTACTTCTCGGATAGGCAGCATCGAGGCAATGTGGGAGAAGGCCAGTTGCACTTGACACCAGAGAATATCAACGAGTTTGCCTCGTATGAAGTCAACGCACGGTCTCTCTTGCAGGCGATCAGAGACGCTTTCAAACGACAGATAGCGAGGAAACGGGCTAGTAAGAGGATGGATTCTTGAGTAGCGGTGAATCTAGACTACTGGTGACGGGGTCCATAGGAATAGACACGGTCAAGACGCCCCACGGGTCCAGCGAGAACTGTATCGGGGGCTCGGCGGTCTACTTTGCGATGGCGGCGAGCTTCTTTGCACCCGTGCGGCTGATCGGGGTCGTCGGGTCGGATTGCCCGTTCGATCTGCCGCAGACGTTCCGCGGCCGGGACGTGGACCTGGACGGTCTGGAGATTCGCGGCACGAGCAGGACGTTTCGCTGGGCCGGCACGTACGGCCAGACCATGGATGACCGCGTGACCGATTACGTGGAGCTCAACGTGCTGGCCGAGCATCCGCCCGTCGTGCCGTCGAAGTTCGCCGACAGCAAGTTCGTCTTCCTGGCCAACACGGCCCCGCGACTGCAAATTCAATTGCTCAGCCAAATCAAGGCGCCGCTGTTTGTGGCCGCCGATACCATGGACTGCTGGATCACGGACCATCTGCCGGACCTGACCGAGTTGCTCAAGAAGATCCATTGCCTGATCATCAACGAGGAAGAGGCGAAGCTGCTGGCGCGGCAGTTCAATCTCATCAGGGCCGCCGAGCGGATCTTGGCGCTGGGCCCGGCCATCATCATCATCAAGAAGGGCGAATCGGGCTCGCTGACGTGTCTGAAGGATGGGAGCACGTTCGTCCTGCCGGCTTATCCGGCCGCCGACGTGAAGGATCCGACCGGCGCGGGCGACAGCTTCGCCGGCGGGTTCATGGGCTATCTCGCGCAGGCCCGCCAGACGGATTTCGAAACGCTCAAGACGGCCGTGGCTTACGGCACGACCGTCGCCTCGTTCACGATTGCCGATTTCTCCCTGGCCGCCCTGACGGCGACGACACGTGCAGACATCGATAACAGACTGGAAATGCTCCGCACGTTCACGAGTTTCTGATGCGAGGGAAGGCTGATAAGCGATGCGTTGTTTTATAGCGATGGACATCACGGAAGACATCCGGGCCGGATTGGCCGACCTGCAGCAGGAACTGGCCGGCGCCGTGGATATCCGCAAGGGCGACGTCAAGTGGGTCGACCCGCAGGGCATGCACCTGACGCTGAAATTCCTCGGCGAGGTCCCGGACAACCAGATCGTGGAGGTCTGCAACATCGTCAAGGAGGTCGCAGAGCGGTATGGAGCTTTCGACCTTGCCGTCCGGGAAGTCGGGTCATTCGGCGGCCGCAGTGCCCGTGTCCTGTGGGTGGGAGCCGGACTGGACAGCCCCGAGCTACTCGAGTTGCAGCAGGACCTCGAGGAGAAGCTGGCCGAGGCGGGCTGGCCCAAGGAGGGCCGGCGTTTCTCCGGCCACCTGACGCTATGTCGCATCCGCAACGCGAAGGCCGGCGAGAAACTGGGCAAGGCGATCGAACGGTACAAGGATTATGATCTGGGTACGATCCGGGGCGCCTCGATCTCCGTTTATGAGAGTCAATTGCGACCTGAAGGACCGATCTATACGCGTTTGGGCAATTATAAGTTACAGTAAATAAGGTAGTGCAAGGGCGAGATTGAAGTTGGAGGTAATTCCATGGCAAAAGCCAAAAAGACAGCCGCAACAAAGACGACAACCACTCATGAGACCGGCGCCGACGGCAAGCAAGCCGCGCTGCATCGCGTGATCGCGCAGATCGAGAAGCAGTACGGCCAAGGGGCCATCATGCAGATGGACGAGCAGTCCTATGCCCGGATCGA
>CAYFUB010000730.1:0-8147 GCA_964346195.1 uncultured Pirellulales bacterium | reverse complement strand
CGTCAAGGGGTCCCCAACGCGATACATCGCGTTGGGGAGCCCCATGCGCAGCTTGGCGATGGTTTTCCTTGAGGCAAAGGAGCCATCCCCAAGGTCTTCGACCTTGAGGCTGCCACCCGGCGCGCATGCCACACTACGAAAAGTTCGATCGGAATCGGTATAAGCGCATAAGAATCAACGCCTTACGGCGTCACTACCGACGCCGGTCTGTCAGCCGGCGTCGTCGAGCCGCTGGCCGCCGATCATCCTGAAGACCCGGTAGTTGCCGACCAACTCCGGGATCGCGTTCACCTCCATCTGTCCCCACACGGGATGGCGAAAGACCTTGTCGTCGTTGCACAGGCTCACGTGGCCATCCTTGAACAGGGCGTTGACCGCGTGGTTCCCTTGGCGCGTATGGCTGATCTGGGTGATATGCCGGACCAGGTCCGTCATGTAAGGAATCTGGGGGTCCAGGCTGTGCAGGTACCGGGCGGACTCGGTCGGCGTGTCGGTGGCGTCGTCCTTCTTGGCGCGCGGGTCGGTGGGCGGATAGGTGGGCAGATAGGTGTAGCCCATGCGGACCCACTGGTTGTGGCCCGCGCCGTCGGCCGTGTTGAAATACTGAGGCAGCGAGCCCCAGGGGCGGGGCAGGCAGTACGACTCGTACTTGTACAGCGGATTCAAGTTGGAGGGGCAGTAGAAGATCTTCGGCTCGGTGATGTGCCGGCCTTCGTACAACAAGGCGAGTTTCATGGGCAGCAGCTTGCCATTGGCATCGATGTAGTCGGGATCGGCCCGGTACAGGGCGTAGGAGTGGTTCAGACGGTAGGGCTGACTCTTGGCCGTGTTGGAGTTGTACGTCGGCATGCGGCTTTCGTAATCCGCGGCGTATGTGACGATCCCCACGCCGACCTGTTTGACCTGCCCGGAGCAGACGGCCCGTTTGGCGGACTCCCGGGCCCGGCCCAGCACGGGCATGAGAATGGCCATCAGAATGGCAATCACCGCGATCACCCCGAGCAACTCGATCAACGTGAAACCGGTCTTTCTGGTTCTCATAGTGCTACTCCTTGCCCGATGAACGGCATCATCGTTCGTTGACGTCCGTGACCCGGGTATTACACCGTTCCGGTTTCGGCCGCCGTGTTTTCTGCGGCAACGGCATGTGCCTCGTGCACCGCGCGGCGGTCCGCCGGGCGTCTCTCAACCTGCCTGCCTGCGAATCTGCCCCGCCTCTGAGGATTCGATACCCTTGAATCCTCTCAGCGGACCACCGGCACACGGTGCACATATGTCATCAGCCGCCGGGCGGCTGCAACCCGCATCTACTGCGAGGACGGATACACACGGATATCATCGAACAGTACGGTACCCAGGCCGCCGAACGCCGTGCTCTTCGCAAAACCGATCGTGAGGTCAGTGACATTGCTCAGGTCGATGTTGAAAGCGGCGAGGCTGATATTCCACTCGTGCCACGTGGACTGCTGCAGGTCGGTGGCGGGACCGTCGTATGCAACCTTAACGCCGTTGAGCTTCACGTACATCTGTTCCGATGCATTGAAGGGAGCGCCGTAGAACCACAGCGATAGCGTGCTCAGATTGTCGCGGCTCCAGTCCGTGCCAACCGGCAGGTCGGCCAGGCTCACGGCCACCTCCGAGTACGGCGCAGACCTGTTGTCGTACACCACGGGCACCGACTGTTTGCCGCTATGAACGGTCTTGGTCTCCATCGGGTCGCCCTGCACGTAGCCGATGACCGACCCGTTGGCCGACGGATCGGCGTAACCGTCCGACCAGGTATAGTAGACCGGACGGCTGCCTTCCTCCGTGTCGGGAAGGGCGTTGTAGGACTCGAAATCGTCCACGACAAGATAATCGAGCACCGTAAACTGGAAGACAACGCCTTTCCACGGGCTGGCCGCGTTGGCGTCGTTGACTTCATCGACCCGCCAATAATACGTCTGGCCCAGCGCGAGCAGTCCGGGAGGATCGTAGGTCGTTCCCGACTGTCCCTGACTGGCCAGCACGTCGCGCGGATCGTCCCGACTGGCCTCGTTGACGTCATTGAAGTCGATGCCGAAGTAGATGTCGTGAGAGGCCGCGTACACGCCCGGCTTCCAGGCCAGGGTGGCCGTCCGGTCCACGGCGGCCCGGTTGCGCGGGGTCGGGTCCCAGGCGAGCTCGGGGTCGAGCCGGCGGCCGGTCACCGTGGTCTGATTCGGATCGACGGTGTAGGTCACGTCCACGACGCCGTTGCTGTCATACGCAACGATCCAGCCCCGGTTGATGTAGTCGTTCACCAGCGCCCGGTAGTCCCCCGGCAGCGTCAGCACGCCTTCTGTGATGTCCATCAGGGGCGTGCCATAGATGCCGTCCGCCGGGTTGCGGAGATTGCCCGCGTTAATGGTCCCGCCGTACAGATTGAGCCGGCCTATGCCCGTTGTCGTCGTGGCGTTGCCCTGCGCCAGCTTGATGTTGTCCTGCAGGTTGATCACGCCGCCGGTCATGTGCAGGGTGCCTTTCCCACGGGAGCCGATCTCCAGATCAGTGGAGCTGCCGGTCAGATTCATGACTCCACCCTCCATGTAGATCGTGCCGTTGCCGGAGGCGTTCTTGCCCACTTCGACCTTTTCATAGATGTTCAGCTCCCCGCCTCTCAGGATGAAAGTGCCGGTGCCGTTCATGCCGATCCACAGCCTGCCGGCGGTCGAACTCGCGACGCCGCCGCTCATGATGAACACGCCGTTGCTGTCCCGGGCCTGGCCGACCTGAATGTTGCCGCTCAGCGTGAGCGTGCCGCCGGTCATGTCCAGGTAGCACGGCTCCACCTTGCCCGTGCCGACATAGAACGTCTTGCATTCGGCGGCGACGGAGGAGTCAATGACACAATTGGCGTCCGGCAGGTAGAACTCCGCGTCATCCGCCGCGGTCGGCACGCCATCGGGGTCCCAGTTCCCCGGCACGCTCCACAAAGGGCCTTCCCCGCCGTTGTCCCACTTGATCGTCGCGGCCGAGCCACCCCCGGCCAACGCCAACACGAGCATCAGTGAAATCAGATGGATTACCTTCTTGCCCATAATTCACCTTCTCCTCAGAACAGCCGGTTAACAATATCTACACAACCGCGCGTGGCGCGGGGCAGCCGCCCGCAACCACCTGCACGGCCATACAAACCATCCCGCGATCACCATTACCACATTTCGTCCAACCCGATTCCTATGACCTCGCAGCGCCCATGAGACGCAGATGTCCAAACTTGCAGCATCCATGTCGCACGGCGCGCCAAGCCATCATCTCGTCGGTAGCCGCAGCGACGGACCGACTCATCGCAGGCTCAGACGTACATTGTCTATGCCGGCCCAACTCTCACTTGCCTCGGTAACGTTGTCAAGCTCGATGCCGAGCACCTTGCCGACGGATTCCGGTACATCCGCTGCCGCAAACGTCAATACGAACTCCTGCATGTCGTTGGCCAGCGCCACGTCCGCCAGGGCAGCCGGAACGCGGACTCCGGCGTCCTCATAATAGAGGGTCAGCCGCAGGGTCGTGGCCAGCCAGGTAATCCGCGCGTCGATTTTCAACTCATAAACTTCCTCGGCCCCAACCACGTGGTGCGTCAGTTGCCACACCGACGGATCACCCGCCTTCAGAAAACCGGTCCAGAGGCCGTCGGTGGGCCCCCAGCCCGTCTCTACGCCGGAATCGACAGCCACCGTATCGCTGCTCCAGCCGGGCACAGCCTCCCAATTCTTCTGCTTCTCGGTGCCGGGCAACTCGAAGCTGGCGTTCTCCACGTCGATTGCCGCTGGCTCTTTCGGGACCAGATACGCAATCATGTTCCGGAGGATCTGCTGACCGGCCTCGTTCAGATTGAACTCGCCCTGCGTGGACTCGACGTCCTGCGTGCCGGCCATGAACGTCATCCGCGGGCCGCCGGCGAATTCACCGGCGCCGGCATAGTACTCCACACCGGTTTCCCACTCGATAATCCAGGGGACCGAGTAGACGCCCAGCGATTGGGCCACCATCGTTCCGTTGCCCACCTCCATGCTATCGATGAACGAGGTATTGCCCGAGCCGATGTTCGGGTCCAGGACTTCCACCAGGCCGTCCGGATCGAGCCCGAGGCCGGCGAAGATCGGATGGTTGGGATCCAGAGCCATCAGGACGGGAGAGCCGCTGTCCTTGGTCGCGGCGGTGGAATTCACCCATTTCCAGCGGTTGCTCCTGATCAACCACGCATTCACATTGATGATCGGCGTGGTGAGGGAGTTCCACTGGGCTGCCTCGCCGGCGGCGTCATAATTCCCGGTGCTCAATCCGCGGCTGGCAATAATCACATCCGCGGCCTCCAACTCGGCGATCCGGTTCGGATCGAGCGGTTCTACCCAGTACCCGCGCCGGGCATCGACGTTGTACCCTTGTGCGACCAGCCAATCGATCCAGCCCTGGTCATCCCAGACGCCATTCGCATCCACATCGGGACTGTCCGTCACGTAAATGACCCTGGGCGCCGGGACGAAAGAGTCATATTGAAGCACGATATCGTTGCCGGTCTCGCCACCCACGTAGGTCAACCCGTAATAGTAGACGCCCGCGGCATCGTTCACGGCGACCATCGCCCCCTCGACGGCAGGTTCATCGTTGACAGTGTCAAAGACGGTTTCGGCGACCGTGCCCTCCGCAAGATCGACCAGCGTCACATCCGCCCTGGGCGCGCCGCCCGCCGAGTTGATCACCAGGGCCGATACGGTCTCATCACCCAGCTCGTCAATAGCAGGATCCCCGGAAAGGACAATCGGACTGACACCCTCGACCGTCAACTGAAACTCGACCGTGCCCACGGCGCCCGTACGGTCCCCGACGATCAGCTTGCCCATCTGAATGACGGGCTCCGTGCCGACGATGGTGAAAACACCTGTGCCACCTCGCGCTCCGACAATCAGGTCCCCCCGATCGCCGGCGTAGGTGAGAGTCCCGCCACTAATCGTATAGCGACCATCGGAACCGGCACTGTCTCCAATGCCAAGTCGGTCGTTGTCGATCCGCACCAGGCCCCCCGTTTGCTCCACGACTCCGAGACTGCCCGCACCGACCCGCGCCCAGCCCGCGCCCAGGAGTTCCGCTCCCTCTTCGACAACCAGTTTCGCCCCTTCGTACACCCTCAATCTTTGGGCCGGACCCCAGTCTCCGGTGCTGGTGTTCAAGGTCAGGACGGTTTCTTCGCCCCGGATCTTGACCTCGACGGCCCCGCTCGGTGGGGCCCCGTCGGCCCAGCCGTTCAGGTCGGCCCAGTTGCCCACCCCCCGATAGTCAAGGGCCAATGCTCCACTGCACAAAAGACACACCAGCCCCACAACTACACAGAGTCTTTTCATCGTTGCTCTCCTTTCTCCCCAAATGTCGCCCAACTCTGCCGGCACTAACTCGCCGGCGGGCACGTCTGACTGCCCACATGCCCAAGGCCGGACTCCGAACGTCCCAAAGTTCCCCAATTTTTTATTTTACCGCATATCCACGGAAAACAGATAATTTTTTTGGGGAGAGATGAGAAATGCCGTGTAGGGCCACATTTTGCGTCGGAGCAAGCGTCCTTGGTCCTGCTCAGCGAAGCGAAGCATCCGCCCGGGAATTCGCGGGGCGAATGATTATTCGCCCTTACTGCCTATGTGCATGTTTTGTCGTACGGAATAAAGCTCGTCGTCAGCTTTCGGCCATCCGTAGTGCTGGCGTACCGGCTAACCCGCGATTGTTGGAGCCCGCTGTGGTGTACCTGCACGTTGCGGGCCCATGCGCCTATATTGTCCGCGCAGTCCACCGTGGCCGTCGGGCGCGTGCCACGTGCGCGGGGGGCTGGCGGTTCGCTCTCTGGCGATTAGGGGCGTCTGCGACGTTTGCGAATGATGGCGCAGGCTCCGATTGCGAGAAGCAGCCCGGTTGCCGGCTCGGGCACCGCGTTCACCCCATCGGCACCCCACGGCACCGCAGTCGATGACGGTTGTGCGGGTGCCGTGGGGAGATAGAGATTACGATGGCATGACTGCAACTCGGTGGTATTGACGAGGAGCAGGTTGATGTCGTTCTCGATAGCAATGAAGTCGGTGGGTTTGACGGCGACAACCGAATCGACCCACCCGTCCGGGGTGTTCTGGCGAGTTGGATCTGCGACTGCGTCCATCAGGCCCCCTATTCCTCCCCCGGCTGTGTAATCACTCACCTGCTGGGAATCCAACAGCACCAGTGGGTAGTCGAGTTCATCCGCCCTCGGAGGCCTCGCCACCGGAAGTCTGCCGCGGCTGCGTTGCACCACGACGACAGCCGGACTCGGGTGCAGCGCGGCCGCCTGTCGGACGTGGTTCGCATGGTCTTCGACGTCATGGCGCTGGCGGACTTCGAGGGCATATCCGAAGCCGGCGGCAATGAGAAAGAAAGGGAGCACCACGGATGAGAGAACTCGGCCATACATGACTTCTCACCTCCCTCGAGACGGATATCCATGCAACGCCGCAGTGAAACCTGCAAAGGGCTCGTCTGTCCGCTCACAGACACGCTGGCGAGGTGACGGGCCGGCGGTCGCGACCGTGTGTACACTTTGTCCGCACCGTCACAGCCAAGCGCACGATAGACCCGCGGACCGCCTGTCTCAATAGGCAAAGCTCCTAATCTCGATGCGCCGAGTACGTAGTTCGCCGGGCTATCCCTGCGATTGTGGAGGATCCGCAAACGAAAGCGTCTTGCCATCGTGAGACTGTCTGAGGTCGGGGAGACGCACACTCTGGCCCTGTGGATGCCGCCCACGAAGTATACTGTCGATCCGCCTCAGATCTTGATGAAGGTTCGTTTGCGGTACATGTAGAGCAGGATCAGCCACACGATCGCGAAGCCCGCGGCGGCCCGGACGACGTCGTACCAGTCGCCGATCCATTTGGCCAGGCCGTGCACGAAGATATCCGTGATAGTCCGGAAATCGAAGACGCGCGTGACCATGTAAACCGCGATGGCGTTCATGCCGATGACCACGAAGAGAAACGCCAGGAATCGCAGTCGCATGACGTCGATGACCAGATAAAACACACACAGCAGCAGCAGGCTCCAGCCGCCGGCATAGAGGACCATCGAGCTGGTCCAGATGTGCTTGATGATGGGAAACCTGAGCCCCCAGACCCAGCCGAGAGCGACGCAGGCGAGGCCGGCGCCCAGGAGGATCAGAACCTTGAGGCCCTTATGCAACTCGGACCGCAGTAACTGGCCTGCGAAAGCGCCCATCATCACCGTGGCGGCGAAGGTCATGCTGCTGAGGATCCACGTGTAGGTTGTGCCATCCTGGTAGGGGCCCAGGACGAGCTTATCGACATACATGGCCAGGTTGGCGTCGGGCGCCAATCGGTCTTCCCCGGCACCGGGGAAGGGCACGAGCATCATCAGGCCCCAGTACAGCAGCAGCAGGGCGGCGGTCGCGGCGAACTGCCACGGCAGCCGCAGGGTCAGCAGGATGATCGAGGAGATCAGGTATCCCGCGGCAATCGCCTGCAGCGTGTTGCTGAACAGTCGCAGTTGAGAAAGGTCATATTCGAGCAACTGACCCTGGGCGATCATGCCCAGAATCCACAGCACCATGACACGGTAGATCACATGGAGAAACAGCCGGGCCTTGCTCTCACCTCGCGCAAGCCGTTTGGCGAAGGAGAAGGACATCGCCGTACCGACCACGAACAAGAACAGCGGCATGATCAGGTCCCAGGCCGTGAAACCCTCCCAATCCGCGTGCCTGGCCTGCGGCATGATGTATGTGTTGAACCACTCGTTGTTCAGCGCCTGGCCCAGGCCCGTGATGATGCCGTACCCCCCGATAATCCAGAACATGTCGAAGCCTCGCAGGGCATCGAGCGATATCAGCCGGTCCTGGGTCGCCGGCGCCGGCTTTTCCACCACGACGCTCACCCAGCCTGTCGACTCCGGGGTCACCTCGGTTGGCTCTACGGGCGCTTCGGCCGATTCTGCGGGTTCTTCCTTCTCTATTTCTACGCGCGTTTGTTCCCTGATAGGCTTTTCTCTGTTTACGACGGGCTCTTCTCTGTCTACAACGGGCTCTTCTCTGTCTACAACGGGCTCTTCTCTGTCTACAACGGGCTCTTCTCTGTTTACAACGGGCTTTTCTCTGTTTA
>CAYFUB010000729.1:0-10906 GCA_964346195.1 uncultured Pirellulales bacterium | reverse complement strand
CGGTGCCCTCGTTGTGCGGGTCGTTGATCGCGCTGGGCGGCGGCGGGGCAGCCTTCGGCCGGCGAGTTGGAATTGCCGCGATTTCCGGGGCCCTGACGGGTATGGTGGCGACGCTCCTGTCGATGCTGATTGCCCGAACGGTTCCGGCAGCCGAAACCCCTATCATGCTTATCCAAGGCGTATGGCGGGTCTTTCTTTTCACTATCCTGTCCGCCGTGGGAGCTGCTATAACCGAACTGAGCTTGCCTGAGCCGAAACCGGGCGAGCCGGGCGCTCCGGCGCCGGATTTGACAGCCACGCCCGGCCCGGAGTTTTTGCGCCAATCCTGAAAACAGAAACGGGATTTACTCACATCGAAAGCTCGAAATCGAAAGAATCGTTTTGAAATCGGAAAGAATGTAGTTTAGAATTAAGTTTTCGCCCGAAAAAGACTACGGAAATTGCTGATCGAGTGTATAATGAGTAATGAATGAGTCGGTATAGGCCCGAAGTCCGGGTGCATCACGGCTCGACTGGATATAGAAAGAATTCTGTGGAGGGTTCTTTTCCCCCATGCCAGTGAACAGTTATAGCTCTTTGTGCGACGACTTCTACATTGACATGTTCGTGAACACGGAACTGGATCTGCCCACGGAGCGCGATACGATCCTGACGTTTTTCGATCGGGTCCAGCGGCAGTTTCCGGGGATGGGCCGGTTCTCCCGCCGCGATAACGGGGAGTATTGCCTGGAAGAGGACCGCAGCCCCGGGCAGTACCGCTGGGTGAGCCTGGAGGGGGACCGCATCGGTTCCGGCATCGTCAATCCGGCGAGCATCGAGGACGTGTACCATCAGGATAAGTTGATCCTGGAGCTCATGCCGTACATGCTGGGCGTTACGCCGCTCGACATCGACTCGCTCGATGTATCGTTTGCCATGGATTTCGACAGTGCCGGCAATCACGACGAGATCATCTCGGAGGCGTTGTTCGGGGGCAGCGCGTTCGGCTCGCTGCTGGACTGGCCGAACGCCCGGCCGATCGTCTTCTCGCCGGCCATGGTGATCTCGCTGACGGACGACCATCACGTGCAGGCCCGCGTCTCCATCGAGTCGAAGACGAGCATTTTCGAACCCGGCGAGAAGGAGCAGGAGCGCGACGAATCGATCGGCCTGTCGCTGACGGTCCGGCAGTATCCCAAGCCCCATGAACGATTTGACCCGGTGGCCGCCTTCGAGCGGCAGTGCGTGCTGGCCGAAGAGCTGATGGCCGAGAGAATCGTGCGCCACTTCGTGCAGCCGCTGGCGGAGGTCATCGCCCAAAGACGGTCCACATAGGATTGGAAGGGATTCCTATGGCGCTCGAAGCACCGTTGAGCCGGTACAAACGGAACAACTTCATCATCTACATCGCCGTATGTATCGTTGCGGCGCTCTGGTTCGCGTACGACGGATACCTCAACCAGGACTTCATCGAGAAACACACGGACGAGCAGGGCAGGCTCGACAGCACACTCGTATGGAATCAAAAGCTGCCGCCCTTTCTCGTCGTCGGCGCGCTGCTCTTCGCCGGTTACTGGTATGCCATCAGAAACCGCAAACTCCTGGCGGCGGACGACGCCCTCATTCTCCCCGGCGGCAAGAGAATCCCTTACGACTCCATCGAACAGATCGACAAGACACACTTCGAGAAGAAGGGCTTTTTCACGATCACCTACAGGGCCGGAAATGGCGGTCTGACCCGGCAGAAACTGAGCGACCGCACCTACGACAATCTCCAGCCCGTCCTCGACCATCTGGTCGCCCAGATCACGTAGCTGTCTCGATTGCACGCCTCCCGCTTTTGTCTTGCGGACGCAGGCATCGAATTGCGCGTGCGACTCCGGGCTATGGAGCTTATCCGGGTGCTCTATAAGGGCCGACCGGCTCTCGGGAAACATAAACGCCGGACCGACCCAGCCTTCCAGCGTCACCCGGATGCCGCCCATTCTCGCCTCAAGGCGTCGGAGATTTCCTTGGACAAGCTGGCCATCGGGTTCATCCGCATAGAGCATCCACGCCGTCGCACCCGCGCCGTTCGCTGTTTCGAATCCTCGCTTTTTCCTTTATTCACCTGGGGTCAGCGGCTACACTTGGGCGTTTTCAGGACACGCGTGAATATCGACGGTTCGGGAGTTGACGAACAATGAGAAGTGACGAGGTCAAGAAAGGTTTTCAACGGGCCCCACATCGGGGGCTGCTCCACGCCTGCGGCGTGAGCGACGCCGGCATCCAGAAGC
The DNA here is from genome assembly GCA_964346195.1 of uncultured Pirellulales bacterium. Classification (GTDB taxonomy): domain Bacteria; phylum Planctomycetota; class Phycisphaerae; order Sedimentisphaerales; family Anaerobacaceae; genus PLanc-01. Next base: position 8,651 of record CAYFUB010000729.1, on the reverse strand, counting down.
CCTTTATCGGGATCGCGAACAGCTTTTGCGACATCGTGCCGGGGCACGTTCATCTGAACGAGGTCGCCCGCGTGGTCAAGGACGCCGTCCGGCAAGCCGGGGGCACGCCCTTCGAGTTCAATACCATCGCCGTGTGCGACGGCGTCGCCATGGGACACGGCGGCATGAGGTACTCGCTGGCCTCGCGCGAGATCGTCGCCGATTCGGTCGAGACGATGGCCCGCGCGCACTGCTTCGACGGCCTGGTCTGCATCGCCAACTGCGACAAGATCGTTCCGGGCATGCTCATGGCTGCGGTGCGGCTGAACATCCCGACCATCTACGTCTCCGGCGGGCCGATGAAGGCCGGCAGGACGAAGGACGGCCGAACCGTCGATCTGATCAGCATCTTCGAGGGTGTCGCCCAGTTCAACGCCGGCAAGATCACCGAGGCCCAGCTCAAGGAACTCGAATGCTCGGGCTGTCCCACGCAGGGCAGTTGCTCCGGCATGTTCACAGCCAACTCGATGAACTGCCTGGCGGAGGCCATCGGCATGGCCCTGCCCGGCAATGGGACGATTCTGGCCGTGGACCCGCGCCGCCAGGACCTGTATAGAACCGCCGGCCGGCAGATCATGGAGCTGATCCAGAACAACGTGAGGCCGCTCGACATCATCAGCCTTCAGTCGATGGACAACGCCCTGGCGCGCGATATGCCCATGGGCGGCTCGACGAACACCGTCCTGCACACGCTCGCGCTCGCCAGCGAGGCGGGCATCCGGTACGACCTCGACCGCATCAACTCCATCGCCACCCGCTGCCCGAATATCTGCAAGGTCGCCCCGTCGAGCAGTATCCACATCGAGGACGTCGACGCCGCGGGCGGCGTCAGCGCCATCCTCCGGGAGATCAGCAGGGTCCCGAACCTGCTGAACCTCGACTGCCCCACGGTGACCGGCAACACGCTGCGCGCGAACATCGCCGAGGTCGGGATCAAGAATCCCGAGGTCATCCGACCGCTCGACAACGCCTATTCCAAGACCGGCGGCCTCGCCATCCTGCGCGGCAACCTCGCCCCCGACGGCTGCGTCATCAAGACCGCCGGCGTGGCTCCGTCCATGCTCACCCACACCGGCCCGGCCGTCATTTTCGAGAGCCAGGAAGACGCCTGCGAAGGGATTCTCGCGGGCAAAGTCGAGACGGGCGATGTGGTCGTCATCCGCTACGAGGGCCCCAAGGGCGGTCCCGGCATGCAGGAGATGCTCAGCCCGACCAGCTATATCATGGGCGCCGGGCTCGGCGAATCCGTCGCCCTGATCACGGACGGGCGCTTCAGCGGCGGCACCCGCGGCGCCTGCATCGGCCACATCAGCCCGGAAGCCGCCGTCGGGGGGCCCATCGGACTGCTGAAAAACGGCGACCTCATCGAGATCGACATCCCGAGCAACAAAATCAACGTCAAGTTGGCCGACCAGGAGCTTGCCGAACGCAGGAAGACCTGGCAGCCGCCCGAGCCCCGCATCAGGACCGGCTGCCTGGCCAAATACGCCGCCATGGCCACCAGCGCCGACACCGGCGCCGTGCTGAGGTGGTGAGAAGAGCCAACAGATAATAGATATCAATATGGGTGCGCAGGTGAAGCAAGTCATCGGTGAATTCGTGCGAAGGACACAATCGCTTTACGGCGACAGGCTCAAGCGCATACTCGTTTACGGCTCCTACGCGCGAAACGAGGCGACGGCCGAATCGGATATCGACCTGGCGGTAGTGCTTGCCGGGGGTGTAATTCCGGGAAAAGAGATCGATCGTATGATCGATGTCATAACCGACATAAATCTCGAATACGGCGTCCTCTTATCCGTATATCCGGTCTCCGAGGAGAACTATCGGAACGTCAACAGTCCTCTGCTGATAAACATACGACGGGAGGGCATCCCTGCATGAGCGAGATCCCCGCACTTCTGACGAAAGCACGCCGCTATCTCAAGAGCGCCGAGTTGTTGCTGCAGGACGGCGACTATGAATCATCGGCATCGAGAACTCACTATGCCATGTTCTACAGTGCCGAAGCGGCATTACTGACAAGGAACCTCACCTTTTCCTCTCACAGGGGGGTAATCGGAGCCTTTGGAAAACAATTCATTAAGACCCGCGTATTCCCAAGGGAGTTCGGCAGAGAGCTGAATAGAGCATTCGAAATGCGACAGTTGGGAGACCACGAGTCTACGCCGGTTGTGTCTGATGAGGACGCACGCGAGCTCTTGGCGCAGGCAAGAAGTTCTGTAGTGCTTTCGAGCATTGGATCGATGCGTTGCGTGGATAGTCCAATTGTGGCCTTCAGACCTGATGTGACTGGGTGTTGTGATCGACGGGATAGTCTCGACAAGATGGTATGCGGCAGGACTGCACTTTGAGTGCCGGGTGTGCGGGCGGTGCTGCGCGGGGCCGGGGGAAGGGTATATCTGGGTGGCCCGACCGGAGGTCGAGCTGATCGCCAGACACCTGGGCCTCACGCCGGACGAGGTCCGACAGAAATACTTGCGCCGGGTGGGGCTGCGGACCACGATCATCGAAGACCCTCTCACCAGGGACTGCATCTTTCTCCAGGTGGTTGACGGCAGGAAACAGTGCGTCGTCTACCCCGTGCGGCCGGGGCAGTGTCGAAGCTGGCCGTTCTGGCCGGAGAACCTCCTCGGTCCCGACGAGTGGAACCGGGCCGCCGTCAAGTGCCCGGGCGTCAACCGCGGCCGGCGCTACAGCTTCGAGGAAATCGAGAGGATCAGGAAGAACAAGCGATGGTGGGAGAACCCCAAAGACGCCGCCGACTCGTCGAGGAAATAGCGGCCCTCTACGACTGGATCGATGCACAACTCAGGCAGGACCCGGCTCGCGCCGGTCGCTGCCAGGCGTGCGGGGCCTGCTGCAATTTCCAGGCTTACGACCACCGGCTCTTCGTCACGCCGCCCGAGTTGATCTACCTGGCCGCGAGGCTCGATGCGAGAACGCTGAAGCCGACGTCCGCCGGCCGATGTCCTTACCAACAGGGCAAGGACTGCACGGTCCACGAGCATCACTTCGCCGCCTGTCGGATCTTCTGCTGCAACGGCGCGCCGGATTTTCAGAACGAGCTGAGCGAGGCGGCCATGACACGACTCAAGGCCATCTGCGGAGAGTACGGCGTCGCCTACCGCTATCAGGACCTGGCCACGGCGCTCGACAGTTTCAGTAACGATATTTGTCGATCGGCAACGGGACCTTGTCCTGCGGGTCACGAAGATCGATGTACTTCACGCCGGCGCTGAGCGAGCCGTAGTCCTGGTAATAGCCGTAGAGCTTGGCGAGCTTCTGGTCGTCCCTGGCTTCGAGATACTTGGCCCATTGTCCGATCTCAGCGCCCCAGATGACTTGCGTATCATCTCTGGTATGAAACGCGATGTGCTCCTTGCGGTGGTCCTTGCGGCCCTCGAAGTTGCTCACGTCGATGCTGGTGATATGCGCCAGGAGCGGGTTCTCCGGCGTGACTTCGGCGTCCATCCGCTGCAGCAGGATAATCAGCGCCACGGCCGCCGTCAGGTCCTTCTGATCGAACATCTGGCCGGGCGCGGGCATCCCGCGGTCCATCGCTACCCCTTTGACCCCCACAATCGGCAGGTGCGGCATGGGCATGTAGTCGAGCACGACGAGGTCGGCATCGACGTAGAACTTTGCCCCACCTTCTTCAAGCAGCGCGAGTGGCTTGCGCCAACGGGCCGTCACGCGCACGGCATTATGGGTCACCTTGACGTCGATGTCGTCCAGCCACGACAGCGGGGCCAGGTTGCGTGCCAGCACCGCGGCCGTCTCCTCCGTGAGAGGAAACCGGGTCCCGCCCGCCACGGCGGCCACGCGGGTCTTCAGGTCCCAGTTGACCCAGTTCGGCACGCCGACGAGAATCAACGAGCCCTCCTGCACCGGATTCACCGTCTTGACATACCCTTCGGCATAGCGCAGAAACGCGCCCGAAGCCCCAAGAAAGCAAATAACCACAACGGCTTTCAAAACGCCGACCCAGTTCCAGTGCCGGGCCGGCTTCTTGCGCCTGATGCTGCGCCAAGAGCGGATTCGTTCTTTGATACCGACCTTCGCTGTCTTTTTGATCACTTTCAGCCTCACCCGATAAACTATTTATGATTGTTGATTCAGGAGACATCACTTGCCAGGCCCAAATCAAGAATCACAAATCAAAAATCACAAATCCTGCCTACCGCTTCGCTGCGCGAGTGCCGTCCGGACGATCCGCACACACAGTTCGCTCATGACCAGGCCGACTTTCGCGGCGGCCTTGGGAAGAAGCGAGTGCGTCGTGAAGCCCGGAATGGTGTTGACCTCCAGGGCATAGGGCGTCCCGTCCACGCCGAGGATGAAATCCACGCGGGCGAAACCGCGGCAACCCAGCGCATCGAAGCACGCCAGAGCCGCCCAGCTTATCCGAGCCCGCACGCCGTCGTCCTCTACGGTGTCGAAGAGGTACTCCGTCCGGTCGTCCACATACTTGGCGTGGTAGTCATAGAACCCGGTCCGGCTGCGAATCTCGATGATGGGCAGCGTCCGGCGGCCCAGTACGCTCACCGTGACTTCGCGTCCGGGGACGAACGATTCGATCATGCCAGCGCCGAACTCCTCGCGCACCTGCCGGGCGGCCGCCAGCGCGTCCGGGCGGCTGTTGACGACATGCACGCCCACGCTGCTGCCCTGCCGGACCGGCTTGACCACGAACCGCTCACCCAGCGGTTTCAACTGCTCCTCCAGTTGCGCCGGGTCGGCGCCCCGGCCGAATTCCACAACTGCCGGCACCGGAACGCCGGCGGCGGCGAACAGCCGCTTGCTCGCCAGCTTGTCGAACGCCAGGCGGCTTGCCTCGGGCCCGCTACCGGTGTAAGCCAGACGCCGGTCCTCGAAAACCTGTTGAAGCTGACCGTCTTCGCCGAACTCGCCGTGCAGGGCCGGGAAAAAAACGTCGATGTCCTTCCGGTCCAGGATCCGCATGTCGTCCGGCCGGATGTCGGAGGTGACAACGTCCACCCCACCTTGACGAAGCGCCTCGGCGACGCACCGGCCGCTCTCCAGACTCACCTCACGCTCACGGCCGACGCCCCCTTGCAACACGGCGACTCTCATCTGCTCTTGCCTCTGCGACTCGTCGCGCCTGTTGAGAAGTACGATGTTCGATTCTTGATCGTTGATTTCAAGGGGCTGATCTGTCATCGGTTGCTTCCGAGTTTCGAGGTTCTCACCGCTGACGTGAAAATCGCGGTCGGCGCATCGGCTTCTTTCAGAAGGGCAGCCACCCATTTCCCCGCGAGGAGCGCGCCTTCAACAATCGGTTCGAGCCGGAAACAGGTTTCGTCCGCTTCTTCGGCAACCGTTCCCAGTTTGGCCGCGAATTCCGCCTGGGATCGCCCACGACACGCCGCCCGGTAGTTCGCGCCAACTGAAGCTCCACAACGGACCAACTGATCGCCAATCGCCCTGCCAGCCGTGGTTCCCGGCAGTGCTCCCACCAGTTTCATCACGCGCAAAGCAAACCGCTTCGTCCCGGCCTTCAACTCTTCGCTGTTCATCCGCCTCACTCCCCAAATCGAGAATCAACCATCAGGAATCAACCTTGAACGATCAATAACGTCACTGCCAAACCTCCAGCTCGAGTTCCAGCCCGACATCGAACTGCTCGCAAACCTTCTGCCTGACGGTCTCGATCAGTTGCATGATGTCGCGGCTGGTGCAGCCGTCTTTGGCTACGATGAAGTTCGCGTGTTTTTCGCTGACCACGGCCCCGCCGATCTGCAATCCTTTCAGGCCGGCGCGGTCGATCAAGGCGCCGGCCGCCGCCCCGGGCGGGTTCTTGAAGATACAGCCGCAGTTTCGCGTGTTGAGCGGTTGGTTGTTCTTCTTATAAATCCAGCTCTCCTTAACCGTCCGCATAATCCGCTCCGGGTCGTCCGGGGTCAGCTTGAGCTGCGCCTTCAGGATGAATCTCGCCCGAATATTCACGGAACGATAGTCGAAAATCAGCTCCGGTTTTCTCTTCTCGTGGATATTGCCATGAACGTCCATCAGCGTCACCGATTCGACCGCCGAGCCAATGTCGCCGAAATGGCCGCCGGCGTTCATCCGCACACCGCCGCCGATCGAGCCCGGTATCCCGGTGAGGGTCTCGACGCCCGAGAGCCCCTTCTCCACGCAGCCCAACACCATCCTGCTCATCTCGGCCCCCGCCCACGCGGTGACCGTCGGGCCCTCGAACTCGGTTCTGCAGAATTGGTCCCCTTCGAGCTTGATGACCGCGCCGCGGACGCCTTCATCGCCGACCAGCAGATTGGAGCCGAAACCCAGGACGAAAATCCGAACGTGGTTTTCGTCGCACCGGCGCACGACCTCCGTGAGTTCCTTGACGGTCCTCGGCCGAATGAAATAATCTGCCGGCCCGCCGAGCCGATACCACGTGTGCGGCGCCAGCGGGTGATCCTGCTCAACAATCTCTTCCAAGCCGCTGAATGTACTCATCTGCTACCTTCCACACATCCCCGGCCCCCATGGCAACCACGACATCGCCGGCACGGACATGCTGTTCGAGATAATCGCAAATCGCCGCGAAGGTCCCGAGGTACTCGCCATCGGTCCCCCGGCCGCGGATTCGTTCCACCAGGATTTGGGCATTCACCGCCTTGCGGCTGGCCTCGGAGTCACGGACGAAATAAATCTCCGGAATCAGGACCTTGTCGGCGCCGGCAAAACTGGCCGCAAACTCATCCAGGAGCGACTGTGTCCGGCTGTACTGGTGGGCCTGGAAGACGCACCACAGCCGCCGGGGCTGGTACCGTTCACGGATCGCCTGGAGACTGGCCCGGATCTCGGTCGGATGATGGGCGTAATCATCGAGAACGGTGATACCGTCGAGCCGCCCTTTGTGCATCAGCCGACGGTCCATTCCTTTGAAATCACCCAGCACTTCGAGCACTCGCTCCGGCTCGATGCCAAGGCTCGATGCTACGGCGACTACGGCCAAGGCATTGTGCACGTTGTGCCGACCCGGCAGCAAGATCTCGGCCGTGCCGAGGTTATGCTCTCCCTGGAAAACATCGAACTGATAAAAGCCGCCGTCCTCCCGGATGTTCCTGGCAGAGAAATCGCATCGCTCATCGAAGCCGAACGTCACGATTGCCGGCGTTGGCGTTATGGGACCCAAGTAGCCCAAGGGACCAGGAGGACCTGAGGGAACTCTGCTGGCATCATCATGCAGGCGGTCCAGCACTTTCGCGACGTTCGGGTCGTCGCCGTCGGCGACGATCAGGCCGTCGGGGCGGATCCCGAGGGCAAACAGATAGAAGGAGTCGATGATATCGTCCTCGTCCTTGTAGCAGTCGAGGTGGTCCCGCTCGATGTTCAGGATGCAGGCGACGAGCGGCTTGAGGTTGTGAAAGCTGCGGTCATATTCGCAGGCCTCGACGACGAAGAAATCGCTGTCGCCGCTACCGGAGGAGCCGCCCAACTGCAAAATATCGGCCCCGACGAGGAAATTGGCATCGATGCCGGCCTGCCGGAGGCAGTACGCCAGCCAGCCGCTGGTGGTGCTCTTGCCGTGCGTGCCGGCTATGGCGATCCCGTCGAAATGACACACCAGTTCCCCGAGGAACTGAGCGTACTTATAGATGCGACAGCCCTGCCGGCGGGCTGCTCTTAGCTCGGGATTGTCCTCCCGAATCGCCGCCGAGATGACGACCACGTCCGTGGCGGGATGCAGGTGCTCGTCGCTATGGCCGATATGGATTTGGGCGCCCATCCCGTTCAATCGCGCGGTGACGGCACTGGCCTTTTGGTCGGAGCCGGTCACAATCGCCTTCTTTCCGATGAGCAACCGGGCCAGGCCGCTCATGCCGACGCCGCCGGCCCCGATGAAATGGAATCGTCCGCCCACAATCTTCAATCGGTCCATCGCCTCAACCACCTCATACCGGTGGGCCGCCTTGATTGCGGACGGTTCGGACGGCGGATGGATGACTGTAAATTGCGGACAGGGGTCCCCCGATACGATGCATTGCGCCGGCGCGTCCTCACCGCCGCAATTCGAATCGCCCGCCCGAAGTCCGCCATCCGAAATCGGGTCTGTTCGCAAGCGGGTGTTCTCGGCCGCAGTCATGGCATCCTTTCGTCAGAGCGTCATCCATAACAGAAACATCGGCACAGCGTAGCAGAAAACCGCAACCAAAAAAAGTTCAAATTGCACCGGCCGTCATAAAATGGGGAGACATGCCGGCGTTCGGGCAGGTCGCCCGGGATGCCCGTTGTCCCTGAATATGACCTGGCACGGAGATGGATATCGTCCAAGAAAAATGTGTAACATGGAGTGGCCGGACTGGACATTTATTATAGGATGTTGTATAATTGCCAACGGTTCTTGGTTGGATGCCCGCGATTGTCTCATGACAAACGTGTGAACGCGTTTTTGCAGCGAGAGTGTGCGCGTAGCGTTGCGCCGGCCTTGATGCGGAGGTTCCCTTCTGCAAAAAAGCGGGATAGAGTGAGTACGTAAGAGTACATCATTGAAAGGATGGGAGATGAGTCCACTGTTGTCACACCGAAGATGCTGTCGGTATGCCCGGGCCGGCCGGCCCACAGGGGCCGGTCGAGTACCG